>NZ_JBFTGT010000003.1:0-296920 GCF_056393885.1 Arthrobacter sp. 10T44
GCTCGCTTCGAGATGAGATTTCCATACACCTTGTGTGTGAGAGGCCCCCAGCCAGACCACTGGGTTGATAGGCCGGATGTGGAAGCGAGGACTAACGACTCGTGAAGCTGACCGGTACTAATAGGCCGATAACTTACACCACACACTCCCTTGCGTGAACGGATTCAAAAGACGTTCACACCAGCAGAGGAGTACAAAGAAACAAGACTGCTTGCGTCCACTATGTGGTTCCCAAACAACAAACCCGCCACGGGCACGTTGCTAGGAGGAACCAAAACTGAATAACAACACCACCACCGCCCCGCCACGGGCGGTAGCGGACAAGTTGTAACCACCAGATTTCCCACCCCAGGACAACCCTCACCAGGGCCCCRGGGGCGCGGACACAGGGTTACGGCGGTCATAGCGTGGGGGAAACGCCCGGTCCCATCCCGAACCCGGAAGCTAAGACCCACAGCGCCGATGGTACTGCACCCGGGAGGGTGTGGGAGAGTAGGTCACCGCCGGACATACATTAGGTCGAGAGCCTCCAACCACCAGGTTGGAGGCTCTCCCCCTTTAACCCCAAAAACGTATAGCACCCCTCCTGCACTCCCGGCGTGCACACCACCGACCCTTGTAAAGTTGATGCCTATGGATAACCTCTTCAGCCACGCCGCGGCAGCCCCGGAACCCGAGCCGGCCGAAGGGCTGGAGCCGGTGGTATGCACCGTCGTTGTCCCCGGCCCCGTGGCTCGGGCTTTCATGGGTTTCACCGAGCACACGCACCTCTGGTGGCCGCTCGAGGGCCACAGCGTCTACGGCCCGGGCTCCTATGTTGAGTTCGAGGAAAGCCTCATTCTTGAGACCGCAGACGACGGCAGGACCGCCATCTGGGGGTCCATCGACGACTGGCAGCCACCCTTGTCCTTCCACGCCACCTGGCATCCCGGGACGCAGGCCCTGTGGTCCACGGAGCTGCGGGTGGCCTTCCGGGCCGTTGAGGGCGGCACCGAGCTCCGGTTGGTGCACAGCGGCTGGGAAGGCGCGCAGGACCCCGCCGCTACGCGAGCGGACTACCAGGCGGGCTGGCCCGGCGTGCTGCAGCGGTTCGTCCGGTTTATGGGCGGCGCCGATGACTGACGGTGAGCTGCCGGTGACCCGGCCCGTGATCCGTCGGTTCGAAGCGGGGGAGTGGAAACAGTACCGCGCCCTACGGCTGGAAATGCTGGAGGATGCGCCCACGGCTTACGTGGAGACCCTCGACTCGGCCCGGGAGCAAACGGACCGGCAATGGCAGGAGCGCGCCGCGCTGATGGCGGCTTCGGGTTGCGTATCCCTCGTGGCCGGAGATGCCGCGGAGCCGGCTGATAGCCCGCATTCCGCCTCGCCGCTCCTTGCCGGCGGGGTGCCTGCCGAGGTCAAAGTGCCTGCCGGTGAAGACCTTGCCGCTGCCAGGCTGCGGGCACTGATGCGCGTTGTGCCGAAGGTCCCGCAGGATCCTGACCGTCCGCGCCAGGCAGTGCTGCTCAGCGTCTACGTGGGCCCGGAGTTGCGGGGCTCCGGCCTGGCCGACGAGATGCTGCGGCGGGCCATCGCCGGTGCCCGGGATGAGCTCGGCGCCGTGGTGCTGGAACTTGGCGTGCACGAGGCAAACGGCCGTGCCCAGGCGTTCTACTCCCGGCACGGGTTCAAGGACACCGGACGGCGGGAACCCTACCCGCTTGATCCGGACCGCTCGGAGATCATCATGGAACTTCCCTTGGACGCGCCCTGCGCACTAGAAGCACCAGAAGCTACAGAAGCGCCGGCAGAGTACAGCTAGCGCAAGGGTGCGGCGTCGGCCGGCGGGACGGCCGTGCTGGAACGGATCACAAATTTCGTCGGATGCTCGGTGTCCGCCGCCGCCGTGTCCGCGCCGCCGTCGAGCCCTGCGAGCAGACGGCGGACCGCCATCGCCCCTTGACCGCGAGGATCCTGGTCGATGGTGGTGAGGCCGAATAGTTCGCCGAGTTCGTGGCCGTCGATGCCGATGACGGACAGATCCTGGGGAACGCGCAGTCCGAAGTCGCGGGCGGCGAGGATGGTGCCGATCGCCATCTCATCCGAGGCCGCGAAGACCGCTGTGGGGCGTTCCGGGGAACTGCCGAGCAGCTGACGGGCGCTGGCGTAAGCACCCTGGATGGTGAAGTCGGCGGAGACCAGCCATTCCGGACGGATCGTCAGCCCGGCGTCGCGCATGGCCTTGGTAAAGCCGCCCTGGCGCGTGCCCGGCAGCCGGAAGTCCTTCTCATACGCCGCGTCACCGGTCATATGCGCAATCCTGCTGTGGCCAAGCTGGATCAGGTGCCGGGCGGCCGCCTCGGCGATGCCCGAGTCGTTGATCCGGATCGTCGAGGCGCCCGGCAGGGGCCCGCCAATCCCCACGATGGGGCGGTGGATGGCGAGCAGCTGCTGGATCTCGGCCTCGCTGAGCTCCAGGGAGACCGCAATGACCGCGTCCACGCGCTTGCGCAGCAGGAAGTCGTTGAGCACGCTGTGCCGGCGCTCCTCGCCCTCGCTGACGTTGTACAGCGTGAGGTCGTAGCCGGCGTCGAGCAGGGTCGCGGATACGCCCTCCACCACCGAGGAGAAGAACCAGCGGTGCACGGACGGAACCACGACGCCGACGTTGTGGTTCCGCCCGGACGCCAGGCTGGAGGCGTGGTATGACAGGACAAAGCCGAGCTCGGTTGCGGCGGCCTGGGCGCGCTCACGGCTCTGGGCCGAGACATTGCCCTTGCCGCTCAAGGCGCGCGAAACGGTGGCGATGGAGAGGCCGGCCCGTTCCGCGACGTCCTTGATGCCGGGCATTTTTAGCTCTCCGTGTCCTCGATGTAGATTTCCAGCCAAACAGTTTCACCTGAGCTTAACCGATGGGCGTCTTCACCCTGTTCCCCCGACACGGAGCTGCGCAGCAGCACCTGTCCGGCGGGCAGTTCGAGCGGCTCCTGCCCGACGTTCAGCAGCACCGCGGTGGTGCCGTTGAGGTAGGCCAGCGAGGTGTCCGTGCACCAGTTTTCAATCCAGTTGAGGGAGCCCTGGCCGAGGCTGAGCTCGCGCCGGAGCGCCAGCATCCGCCGGTACAGGGACAGGTGCGACGACGGCGACGCGGCCTGCGCGTCCCGGGCCAGCTCGGCGAAGCTCGCCGGCTGCGGCAGCCACGGATCCGCTCCGGCGCCGAAGCCCGCGTGGGGCTCGCCGGAACGCCATGGCAGCGGTACCCGGCAGCCGTCCCGGCCCAGACGCTCGCCGCCGGTCCGACCGAAGGTGGGGTCCTGGCGCTGGCTGTCCGGAATGTCGATGCCGTCGGGGAGGCCGAGTTCCTCGCCCTGGTAGAGGTACGCGCCGCCGGGCAGGCCCAGCATGAACATGGAGGCCGCCGCGGCCCGGGAGCGTCCGAGTTCCTCGTCCGGCTGCACGTCGCCGGGGCCGATGCCGTCCCCGTCGCGGGGCGCTGGTCCGTTGTAGCCGAAGCGGGTGGCGTGCCGGACGACGTCGTGGTTGGACAGCACCCAGGTGCTCGGCGCACCGACGGCGTCCAGGGCGGTCAGTGACTCCGTGATGACGTGGCGCATCCGGTGCACGTCCAGGCCGGCGTGCAGGTAAGGGAAGTTGAAGGCCTGGTGCATTTCGTCCGGGCGGACCCAGTCGGCGAGCCGGGGGAGCGGGTCCACGTTGGCTTCCGCGCAGAGGATGCGGTCGGGGCCGTATTCGGCCAGGATCCGGCGCCAGGTCCGGTAGATGTCATGCAGCGCCGGCTGGCCGAACATCGGGGCTTCGTGCCCGGGGAAGCCGTGCGAGCTGTTGCCGTCGGCGCGGCCGCCCCATTCGGGCAGGCCCGGCGCCTTGACGAGGGCGTGGGCGACGTCGACCCGGAAGCCGGAGACGCCGCGGTCCAGCCAGAAGCGCAGGACGCGTTCGAATTCGGCGTGGACGGCGTCGTTGTCCCAATTGAAGTCGGGCTGGGAGGTGTCGAAAAGGTGCAGGTACCACTGGCCGGGGGTGCCGTCCGGTTCGATGATCCGGGTCCACGCCGGTCCGCCGAAGTGCGACTGCCAGTTGTTCGGGGGCTGCTCGCCGGAATCACCGCGGCCGTCCCGGAAGATGAACATGTCCCGCTCCGGGCTGCCTGCGGGGGCTGCCAGCGCCGCCTGGAAGGCGGAGTGCTGGTCCGAGCAGTGGTTGGGCACGAGATCCACGATCAGCCGCAGCCCGAGGCGCGTGGCCTCGGCCATCATGGCGTCGAAATCCGCCAGGGTGCCGAACAGGGGATCGACGTCGCAATAGTCGCTGACGTCGTAGCCGGCGTCGCGCTGCGGGGAGCGGTAGAACGGCGAGAGCCAGACCGCGTCGATCTCCAGCTCGGCGAGCTGCGGGAGTTCGGCGGTGATGCCGGCCAGATCGCCGACGCCGTCGCCGTTCAGGTCCCGGAACGAGCGCGGGTACACCTGGTAGATCACGGCGGAGCGCCACCAGCCGGGGGTGTCATCTGCAGCGTGCACCAGGGTCAGCGGGCCGGCCAGTGCGGCGGGGGCTGTGAGTACTGAATCAACGGACATGCCGGTAATCGTAAGTCCCCGACGTCGAAATTGAAAACGCTTCCAGTCGATAAATCTTTTGAGTCTGCTCGGGGAGCCTGGGGTGGATCCGCGGCATGGGCCCGTATGTTCCGCGCCACTAGGCCTTCTAGAGGTGTCTGGCAGTCTCCCAGCGTGGTCGCCGCCCCGCGACACGCCACGCTAGAATGACTTTCCAAAGCGTCCATCACCGTGTAGCTTGGAAGCGCTTGCAGCTGTGAGCCACATCACCGACGATGCCACCGGGCCCAGGAGACTTCCGAAGAGCCCTACGCGTGGATGCAGGATTTTATGAAAGGGACACCAATGAAGGTGCAGAACACCCTCACAACCGGAACCAGCCGCCGGGTATTCACGGCCGGTGCGATCTCCGTTGTTGCAGCGCTGGCGCTCAGCGCCTGCGGCGGCGCAGCAGCCTCCGGTCCGGCCACGGCCACGGCCACGGCCTCCGCCTCCGCCTCCGCGAAGCCGGACCTCAAGTCCGGCGGCGCCGGCACGATCACCATGTGGGTCGACGCCGAGCGTTCACCCGCTCTGAAGGACATCACCGCGAAGTTCAAGGCTGACACCGGAATCGACGTGAAGCTCGTCGTCAAGGACTTCGCAGCTGTGCGCGACGACTTCATCACCCAGGTCCCGACGGGCAAGGGCCCGGACCTCATCGTCGGCCCGCACGACTGGGTAGGCAAGTTCGTCCAGAACGGCGTGATCGCACCCGTCGAGCTTGGCGACAAGAAGGACGCCTTCCAGGAGTCCTCGATCAAGGCCATGTCCTTCAACGGCTCGGTCTACGGTGTTCCCTACGCGATCGAAAACATCGCACTGCTGCGCAACACGGCCATCGTGCCCGACGCGGCCAAGACCATGGACGAGGTCATTGCCAACGGCAAGAAGGCAGTCGCAGACGGCAAGGCCAAGTTCCCGTTCCTCGTCGGCATGGACCCGAAGCAGGGCGACCCGTACCACCTGTACCCGCTGCAGGCCTCCATGGGCTCGCAGGTCTTCGGCAAGGCTGCCGACGGCGGCTACGACCCGAAGCAGCTCCTGATCGGAGACGCTGCCGGCGTCGAGTTCGCCAAGAAGCTCACCGCCTGGGGCGACAAGGGCGAAAAGATCATCAACTCCAACATCACCGGTGACATCGCCAAGGAGAAGTTCCTCGCCGGCGAGTCTCCGTACTACCTGACCGGCCCGTGGAACCTCCCGGACGTACAGAAGAAGGGCATCAAGTTCGCCGTTGACGAGCTGCCGACCGCCGGCGACCAGCCGGCCCAGCCGTTCATCGGCGTCAACGGCTTCTTCATCAGCGCCAAGAGCGCCAACGCCCTGGCCACCAATGAGTTCGTCACCAACTACCTGACCTCCGAGGCAGCCCAGGACTCCATGTACAAGGCCGGCGGCCGCCCGCCGGCACTGAAGGCCTCCTTCGACAAGGCAGCCAGCGACCCGGTTGTTGCCGCCTTCGGCAAGATCGGCGCCACCGGCGTCCCCATGCCGGCTATCCCGGAAATGAGTGCTGTCTGGGCTGACTGGGGAGCCACCGAGCTCGCCCTGATCAAGGGCCAGGGCGACCCGGCTGCTGACTGGGCCAAGATGGCAGCCAGCATCAAGAGCAAAATCAAGGGTTAGTCCCCGCGCCGGTTCCTGACGCTTCCACGCGCCGGGAACCGGCAGCACCGGGCCGGGCGGCCACCAGGCTGCCCGGCCCGTTCCTGCATCACCCCAGCTTCTCCCAAGGACTGTAGACAGCCATGTCAGAAACCGAACTCCGCGAGGACACCGAGCCCGCAGCGTCGTCCGCCCCGGACCCCGCCACCACAACCTCCGGCCGGCAGGCCAGAACCCCCCGCCAACGCCGGACCGGCCCCGAGGGGGTGAAGGGCACCATCGCCAAGATCGTGCTGCTGGGCCTTGTCGATGCCCTCGCTGTCTACGTCCTGATCATGCTCTTCCTGAGCCAGTCCTGGCTGGCCCTGGGAGTCTCCGCCGCCGTCGTAGTGGTGATCAACTGGATCTACCTGCGCAAGGGCGGCCTGCCCGCCAAGTACCTGGCCCCGGGCGTGCTCTTCCTGCTGGTTTTCCAGGTCTTCGTGGTCATGTTCAGCGGCTACATCGCCTTCACCAACTACGGCGACGGCCACAACAGCACCAAGGATGACGCGATCGCCGCCATCCAGCTCACCGCACAGAAGCGGGTGCCCGACTCCCCGGCCTACAAGACAGCCGTGCTGGCCAAGGACAACTCCTTCTACCTGCTCTTCACGGACCCGCAGGGCAAGGTCTCGCTCGGCAGCACCGAGACGCCGCTCAAGGAGGTCTCCGGGGCCGTCAAGGACTCCACCGGCAAGGCCAAGACGCTGGACGGCTACCAAACCCTGAACTTCCAGGAAATCGTGGCCAACCAGCAAAGCATCCTGGACATCACCGTGCCGGTCTCCGTGAACCCGGCCGACGGCACGCTGCGCACCGCGGACGGCAGCAACGCCTACCAGTTCAAGCCGGCGCTGAAGTACGACGCGGCCGCTGACACCTTCACCGACACCACCACGGGTGCGGTCTACCGCGACAACGGCAAGGGCGCCTTCGCCGCGGACAACGGTGAGACACTGTCCACCGGCTGGAAGATCGACGTCGGGATGGAGAACTTCGCCCGAGCCTTCACCGATCCGAGCCTGCGCGGACCCCTGCTGGGCGTCATCCTTTGGACCTTCACCTTCGCCGTGGCCTCCGTCGCGCTGACCTTCGCCATGGGCCTGTTCCTGGCCATCACCTTCAACCGCGAAGACCTCAAGGGCAAGAAGGTGTACCGGATCCTGATGATCCTGCCGTACGCTTTCCCCGCGTTCCTCACCGGCCTGGTCTGGTCCGGCATCCTCAACCCGGAGTTCGGCTGGCTCAACCAGACCCTGCTTGGCGGGGCCTCGATCGGCTGGCTTACGGATCCGGTCCTGGCCAAGATCAGCGTCCTGGTGGTCAACCTCTGGCTCGGCTTCCCCTACATGTTCCTGGTCTGCACCGGCGCCCTGCAGTCGCTGCCTAACGAACTGGACGAGGCCGCCCGGATGGACGGCGCCGGCCCGTGGCGCGTGTTCCGCTCCATCAAGCTGCCGCTGCTGCTGGTCTCGATCGCCCCGCTGCTGATCTCCTCCTTCGCCTTCAATTTCAACAACTTCAACGTGATCTTCATGCTCACCGGCGGCGGACCCCGGTTCGCCGACACCGACCGGGACATCGGAGCCACCGACATCCTGATCACCCTCGTCTACAAGGTTGCCTTCGGGCAGGGCACCGGCCGTGACTACGGCCTGGCCAGCGCCCTCGCCATCATCATCTTCATCATCGTGGCCACCGTTTCGGCCATCAGTTTCAAGCAGACCAAGGCACTCGAGGACGTGAACTCATGAACGGGTCAGCACCGCGCACCGCGGCTCCGGCGCACCAGGCCGAGCAGGGCATCACCACCGGCACCACCGACGTCGAATACCTCAAGTCGCTGCAGCGCCGGCGCCCCTTCGGCGTCTGGTTCAAGGACAAGGGCTGGCGCCACCTGGTGGGCGTCATCGTGACGATCTTCGCCGTCTTCCCGCTGCTCTACGTGCTCTCGGCGGCACTGAACTCCACCGGCACCCTGGTGGGTTCCAACGCGCTGTTCAGCAAGATCGACTTCGGGAACTTCACCGCCCTGTTCGACATGCCCTCGCGGCCCTTTGCGCAGTGGTTCCTGAACACCATGGTGGTGGGCGGCGTGACCTCCGCGGCCACGGTGTTCCTCGGGGCGATGGCCGCGTATGCCTTCTCCCGGATGCGCTTCACGGGCCGCCGGGTGGGCCTGCTGAGCCTGCTCCTGCTGCAGATGTTCCCGCAGCTGCTGGCCGTCGTCGCCATCTTCCTGCTGCTCAGCGGCATCTCCGAGGTCATCCCCGTCCTGGGCCTGGGCAGCCAGCTGGGCCTGATCATGGTCTACCTGGGCGGCGCCCTGGGCGTGAACACCTACCTGATGTACGGCTTCTTCAACACCGTGCCGCAGTCCCTGGACGAGGCCGCCAAGATTGACGGTGCGAGCCACAGCCAGATCTTCTTCGGCATTATCATGCGCCTGGTCACGCCGATCCTGGCCGTCGTGGGGCTGCTGTCCTTCATCGGCATCTCCGGCGAATTCGTGATCGCGTCCGTGGTGCTCACGGACCCGGACAGCCAGACGCTCGCCGTCGGGCTCTACTCCTTCGTGGCGCAGCAGCGCTCCGAGAACTGGGGTGTCTTTGCCGCCGGCGCGGTCATCAGCGCCATCCCGGTGATGGCCCTGTTCCTGTTCCTGCAGCGCTACATCGTCAGCGGGCTCACGCAGGGCTCGGTGAAGGGCTAGGCATGTCCGGCGCTGGCATGGCCGGGCTGCTGCCGCACCACGACGGGTCCGGCCTGCACGCACCGCAAACGGTGGAGGCCGGAGCCGCGGCCCGGCTCCGGATCCGCATCCCGGACGCGTGGGGCCGGGCCAGCCGGGTCTGGCTCCGCTCCGTGCACGACGGCGAACCCCGGTACACGGGCTGCGTGAACATCGGCGAGGCCGACGGCTGGGTGTGGTGGGAAGCTGACATGGCGGTCACCAACCCGGTGGCCCGCTACCGGTTCCTGATCGAGGCCGACGCGCGGTACTGGACCCTCAACGCGCAGGGCCTGTTCAGCAGGGACGTCTCCGACTACGCGGACTTCCGGCTGACTACGTTCCCGGCCGGCCCGCCGTGGCTGCGCCAAGGCACCATGTACCAGGTCTTCCCGGACCGTTTCGCGCGCTCGGCCCGGGCAGCGGCGCACCCGGTCCCGGACTGGGCCGTGCCCAGCGACTGGGACGGCACCGAAGTGCAAGGCTCGTCCGCCGAGACACCCTTCCAGTTCTACGGCGGCGACCTGCACGGTGTCACGGAACACCTGGACCACATCCAGGGGCTCGGGGCGGACATCATTTACCTGACGCCGTTCTTTCCCGCGCGGTCCAACCACCGCTATGACGCCTCGACCTTTTCCATGGTGGACCCGCTGCTGGGCGGCGACGCGGCCCTGGTCGAACTCGTGGAAGCGGCCCACGCCCGCGGCCTGAAAGTGTTGGGGGACCTCACCGCCAACCACTCCGGCGACGCGCACGAATGGTTCCAGCGCGCCCTGGCGGCACCGGACTCCGAGGAAGCCGGCTACTACTACTTCAACGAGGACCACAGCTCCTACGAGGCTTGGTACGGCGTGCCGTCGCTGCCCAAGCTGAACTGGTCCTCGGCCGGCCTGCGGGACAAGTTCGTCTTGGACGACGAATCCCCGGTGGCCCGCTGGCTCCGCCCGCCGTTCAGCCTGGACGGCTGGCGGATCGACGTCGGCAACATGACCGGACGGCTCGGGGAGACCGACCTCAATCAGGAAGTGGCCCGGCTGATCGCGGAGCGGGTCCGCGGAATCAACCCGGACGCGGCGCTGCTGGCGGAGGCGACCAACGACGCCGCTCCGGATTTCAGCGGCGAACATTGGCACGGCGCCATGACGTACTCCAATTTCACCCGCCCGCTGTGGGCCTGGCTCTCCGGCGACGCGGAGCACGTCAACTTCTTCGGCACGCCGCTGCCCGGGCCCAACCGGATCGGGGCTGAGGATTTCCTCGCCACGCACCAGGACCTGGCCGCCGCCTTCAGCTGGGACGTCCGGCAGCAGAACATGAATGCCCTGAACAGCCACGACACCGCCCGGGCCGCCACGGTCATGATCGACGGCGGCCAGCAGCTGGGCGCTGTGCTGATGTTCACCCTGCCCGGCGTGCCGGTGGTGTTTGCCGGGGACGAGTTCGGGCTCAAGGGCGACAACGGGGAGTTTTCCCGCACGCCCATGCCCTGGACGGACCCCGCGCGGATCCTGGCCGACCTCCGTGGCACGTATGCCGCGCTTACCGCGCTGCGCCGGGAACAGCCCGCCCTCACCGGCGGCGGACTCCGCTGGCTGCACGCGCAGGGGGACGCGCTGGCCTTTGTGCGGGAAACCGCGGACAGCACGGTGCTGGTGGTCGTGGCCAGGACCGCCGCAGACGTCGAACTCGCCACTGGCCTGCTCTCCGCCGGGCAGCTCGCCGCGCTGGCGCAACCGCATGTCTTTGCTGCCGGCGACATCGTGGCGGAGCCGGGGGCCGCAGGCGCACTCTTCCGCAGTGGCGGCCCAGCGGCCGCCCTCTGGGTGCTGCCGGGCGTGGTGCTGCCGGCACCCTAGACTGAAGGCCGAGACTGACGGCCGGATTCGACGGAGAACTGGAGAGCGCATGCGCGGCATTGTTGAGGAGTTGACGTCCGCCCTGGGCGGGGCGAAGGTCACCGTGGATGAGGCGGCCCTGGCGGCGTACGCCGTGGACCAGGCGCCTGTACTGGACTACCAGCTCCCGCAGGCCGTGGTCCTGGCCGAATCGGTGGCGGACGTCCAGGCCGCCGTCCGTGCCTGTGCCGCCCACCGGATTCCACTGGTGCCCCGCGGCGCGGGCACCGGGGTCTCCGGGGGCGCCCACGCCAGCGAAGGCTGCGTGGTCCTCAGCCTGGAACGGATGAACCGCATCCTGGACCTCAACCCGGACGACGAGACCGCCGTCGTCGAACCCGGCGTCATCAACGCCGCACTGAACGACGCCGCTGCGATGCACGGTCTGATGTACGCGCCGGACCCGGCCAGCTACCGGATCTCCACCATCGGCGGGAACGTCGCCACGAACGCCGGCGGCCTGCGCTGCGCGAAGTACGGGGTGACGCGGGACTCCGTGCTGGCGCTCGACGTCGTGCTGGCGGACGGCACGCTGATCCATACCGGGCACCAGACCTTCAAAGGTGTGGCCGGCTACGACCTCACGGGCTTGTTCGTGGGCTCCGAGGGCACCCTCGGGATCGTCGTCGGGATCACGGTGCGGCTGAAGTACCTGCCGCGGGAAGTCCACACCATCGCCGCGTTCTATCCCGACTTCCGCAGCGCCGCGGCGGGCGTCCTCGCGGTGGGCAAGGCGCGCGTGCAGCCGGCCATCATGGAACTGCTCGACGGCGGCTCGCTCGCCCAGCTCGACGACGCCCACGGCTCGGACCTGGCCTCGCGGGGCGCCTCGCTGCTGCTGATCCAGACCGACGGTTTCGGCGCCGCCGCGGAGGCCGCCGCGATCCGGCCGCTGCTGGCCGCCGGCGGAGCGGTGGTGACCATGGAAGCCAGTGCCGAGGCCGAACAGCTGGTGGAGCTCCGCCGCAACAGCCGCGGCGTCGAGGTCGACGACGAATACCGGGTGGGCGAGGACGTCGCCGTGCCGCGGTCCCGGCTGGTGGACTACGTTGCGGAGCTGGAGGCGATGGCCGTGCGGCACCAGGTCAAGCTCAAGGTGGTGGCCCACGCCGGTGACGGCAACCTGCACCCCACCTTCTGGGTGGACCGGGCCGGCGATGCGGTGGACGCCGCGGCCATGGAACGGCTGGGAGCGGCCCTGGACAACTCGGTCACCGTGGCCCTCGCGATGGGCGGCACCATCACGGGGGAGCACGGCGTCGGCCAGTACAAGCTGCGCTGGCTGGGCCTGGAGCAGAAGGAACCGGTGCGCGAACTGCAGCGCCGGATCAAGGAGCTCTTCGACCCGGCCGGGATCCTTAACCCCGGCAAGGCGATTTAGCCCGGCTGTGCCGGAACCGGTTCCACCCAACTAGCTCGCAATAGTTGTCGTTTTGAACTCTCAAAGCGACAACTAATGCGAGCTAGTTGGGCCGGGAAGCGGGTGTTCAGTCGTCGGAGTCCGGGTATTCGTCGATCGCCTCGTCGTCGCCGTACCGGGACTCCTCGGTTTCGACTTCCAGGATCTTGAGCAGTTCGGTGTCCGGGTTCAGCATGATCGCGGCCTCGTCCCGGCGGTGCCGGAGCTCGGAATCGATGTAGGACTGCACAGCCTCGGCCAGCGGAATGTGCCGGTTCTCCTTCTCGGACATGTACCAGCGGTGCTCAAGGATCTCGTGCACGGCCTCCGCCGGTTCGAGCTTCCCGGAGAGGTCGCGCGGGATCGAGCGGACGATCGGCTCGAAGATCTGGCTTACCCACAGGTGCGCGCTGTATTCCTCGTCCATGCCGGGGTTGTTGTCCGCCCGGAAGGAGTCCATGTCGTTCAGCAGCCGCCGGGCCTGGTTTTCCTGCGCATCGAGGCCGGTCAGGCGCAGCAGCCGGCGCTGATGGTGCCCCGCGTCCACCACCTTGGGCTGAAGCTGGATCGTGGAGCCGTTCTGCGTGGTCTTGATGGCGTATTCCTCGACGTCGAAGCCCAGTTCGTTGAGCCGGCGGATGCGTGCGGCCACCCGCCAGCGCTCACCGATTTCGAAGGATTCCTTTTCCGTCAGCTCGGTCCAGAGCCGCCGGTAGCTCTCCATGATGAGCTCGCTGGTGGCGACCGGATCGACCTTTTCCTCGATCAGGCCGCCGTCGAGCAGGTCCATCAGTTCTCCGGCGATGTTGACCCGGGCGATTTCCAGGTCGTACTCGCGCTGTCCGGTGGACAGGTCCGGGTACAGCTCGCCGGTTTCGGCGTCCACGAGGTAGGCCGCGAAGGCGCCGGCGTCGCGGCGGAAGAGCGTGTTGGAGAGCGAGACGTCGCCCCAGTAGAAGCCGATCAGGTGCAGCCGGACCAGCAGCAGGGCCTGGGCGTCGATCAGGCGGGTCAGGGTGTCTTTGCGCAGCATCTGCGAGAACAGCGCGCGGTACGGCATGGAGAACTTCAGGTGCCGGGTGACCAGCACGGGATTCAGCGGCCGGCCCTCCGGGGTGGTGCGGCCGGTGATGACAGCGACCGGCTCCACGCAGGGGACATCCAGCCGGGCGAGCTTGCGGAGCATGTGGTACTCATGCCGGGCGATGTGCTCCGAGGTTTCCTTGATGGCGATCACCGAGCCGCCCAGGTGGGCGAACCGCACGATGTGCCGGGAGATGCCGCGGGGGAGGGCAGCGAGGTATTCCGCCGGCCAGTCCTCCAGGGCGATGTGCCAGGGCAGGTCCAGCAGTTCGGGCTCCGTGGCCGCGGCGGTGATGCTCAGCGAACTGGAGACGGCCTTGTCGTTGGCGCTGGCGGCCTCGTACCGGGGCAGCTTGCCGATCTGGCCGTAGTCAGTGGGTTCGTCGTGCCACTGGGCACCGTTGTCCTCGGTCATGCGGTTTTCCTCGGTCATAACGCAATTCTCCCGTACGAGGGCGGGCCTCGCCTAAAATCTGCCGGTTAACGGCCGACGGCGGCCCTCCCGGAGGAGGACCGCCGTCGGATGCTGACGTGGGCCCACGCCGGCAGGGATCCCTAACCGAAGCGAAGCGAGGTTAGGGGGCCGGTGGGTGGGCCCACGCCGGCAGGGATCCCTAACCGAAGCGAAGCGAGGTTAGGGGGCCGGTGGGTGGGCCCACGCCGGCAGGGATCCCTAACCGAAGCGAAGCGAGGTTAGGGGGCCGGTGGGGACTAGTCGCCCAGGCGCAGGCCGGTCTTGGTGTCGAACAGGTGCACGTGGCCCGACTGCGGGCGGACCCAGACGGTCTCGCCCTTCATCGGGGGACGGCGGCCGTCGACGCGGGCCACGATGTCGTGGTCCTTGCCGTCCAGCGTGGTGTGGCCGTAGACGTAGGCGTCGGCGCCGAGTTCTTCGACGACGTCGACCTCGACCTGGAGGCCCTCGCCCTGTGGCGCGGTCTCGAGGTCTTCCGGACGGGTGCCCAGCGTGACGGTGGAGCCGGAAGCGTCCTCAAGGACATCGCGCGGGACCGGGTAAACGGTGCCCCCGAACTGCACGCCGCCGTCGACAACGGGGAGTTCGAGCAGGTTCATGGCGGGGGAGCCGATGAAGCCGGCGACAAAGACGTTCTTCGGCTTGTCGTAGAGGTTGCGCGGGGTGTCCACCTGCATCAGCAGGCCGTCCTTGAGCACAGCGACGCGGTCGCCCATGGTCATGGCCTCGACCTGGTCGTGGGTGACGTAGACGGTGGTGACGCCGAGGCGGCGGGTCAGCGACGCGATCTGCGTGCGGGTCTGCACGCGGAGCTTGGCATCCAGGTTGGACAGCGGCTCGTCCATCAGGAACACCTGCGGGTTACGCACAATTGCGCGGCCCATGGCGACACGCTGGCGCTGGCCGCCGGAGAGGGCCTTCGGCTTGCGGTCCAGGTACGGCTCGAGGTCCAGGAGCTTGGCGGCTTCACGGACACGCTCGGCGCGTTCTTCCTTGCTGACGCCGGCAATCTTCAGCGCGAAGCCCATGTTGTCCGCGACCGTCATGTGCGGGTACAGGGCGTAGTTCTGGAAGACCATGGCGATGTCGCGGTCCTTCGGCGGGACGTCCGTGACGTCGCGGTCACCGATCAGGATCCGGCCGGAGTTCACGTCCTCAAGGCCTGCGAGCATGCGCAGCGAGGTGGACTTTCCGCAGCCGGAGGGTCCAACGAGGACCAGGAACTCGCCATCGGCGATTTCAATGTTGATCTTGTCAACAGCGGGCTTCTCTGTGCCCGGGTACAGACGCGTAGCGTTATCAAAAGTAACTGTAGCCACAGTTATCAATCCCTTCACCGGCAGGTACGTGCCGGACGATCCGTAGTGAATGGTTCTTCATATTCAGTTGTGGCATCCGGAGGTGGATGCGCATGCTCCCCGGCCAAGGCCGAGGAGCATCCAATGACGCCGCACGGTAGTTGTGCGCCACATCACATACAGAGTATGTCAGATTTTTGGCTTTTGGGCTAAAAAGTTACGGATGTCACAGGTGAGGTTGCCCACTCAGGCTCTCCGGGCGGTCTGTATGCTGTGCCCATGACGGCCTTGCAGATCTATGTCAGCTTCCCCGGCACGGCGCGGGAGGCGCTTGGCTTCTACGCGGACGTTTTCGGCGGGGGCTTGTCCCTGTTTACGTATCAGGAGTTCAACCGCACCGACGGCCCGCCGGATGCCATCGCGCACGGGCAGCTTAACGGCCCTGTAGCCCTGGCGGGATCGGATGTGGCGGCGGGCCAGCAGGGTGTCCGGTGCGAAGGCCTGATGCTCTCACTCCTGGGGACCGCCGCGCCGGCCGTCCTGCACGAGTGGTTCGACAAGCTCTCGGCCGGCGGCCGGGTGGTGGACCCCCTGGGCCCGAAGCCGTGGGGCGCCTCAGACGGCCAGGTCGTCGACCGCCACGGACTTCACTGGCTGATTGGTTACGAACCGGAGTCCGCATCCAGCTAATGGGCGTTGAGGCCTTGATCGTCAGCTAACTTGATCGTCAGCTAATGGGAGTCAGTTTGGTTCGGTTCCGACTCTTTTCGCGGGCGGGCTTTGCGCGTGGGGTCCACCGTGCCATCGGTCCCGTAGTTGCCCTCGGAATACCGTCCGACTTCCGAGTCCGCGGTGCGCGCCGGCGCAGATCCGGCCCCGCCGTAGTCCGCCCTGACGTAGCGTCCCGATTCCCGGGCCTTGTCGCCTAGCGGTTCGGGCAGTCCACCTTCGGATCCCGCCGCGCCGTAGTTGCCTTCAATGTACTGGCCTTCCTCGTCGTCCGCGTGCCGGCCGGACTGTGCGCCGGACTTGCCGAAGTCGCCTTCGACGTACCGGCCCCGGAGGTCTTTTTCCTCGGGGTTCGTGCCGGAACCGGCTGCATCCGAGGTGTTTTCCTTGCCGCTGTTCTTGGTCATGATCGTTCCTTCCCGAAACGAAATCTGCGTCTTGTGCGGCGCAATTTAAGTCTAGCGAGGGCAGGCGGTCATCAACAGGATGTGCCGGGAGCGCCGTGGTGAAGGCGTCCAGGAGCGGAGCGGCGACTGCCTAGGCGCCGACGGCCTTTCGCCGTTCCCGCAGCAGCGCTTCCAGAAACTCGGAGACATGCACAGGCGCCTCCACCCGGAACTCAGCCTGGGTGAAGTCCAATCCGACCTTGACGCCCAGGTCCCCGCGGATGAGGCTGCCCAGGGCGTCCTCGTCCGTGGTGTCATCGCCGGCGAAGACGACTGCGGTGGCCCCGGTTGCCTGGCGGAGGAATGAGATCCCCTCGCCTTTGGAGGCGTGCACGACGGCGGTTTCCAGCACACGGTTTCCGGTCTTGAGGAAGACGCCCGCGCGGTCCTGCAGAGCGGCCTTGGCGGCCGCCACGGCATCCTCGGCGACGTCGTCGGCGGCCAGGCGGGTATGCAGCACGACGCCGGCGGGCTTGTCTTCGAGCAGGGTGCCGGGCGCGACGTCCACGATCTCGGCCAGGATCCGCCGCACGTCCGCGAGCAGTTCCCGCTGCGCGTCGTCGAGCTGGAGTTCGGTGGAACCGGGGCCCATCCAGACTTCCGCGCCGTGGCTGCCGATCAGCAGGGTGTTCTCCGGCGGCGAGGCGACCGCCCGCAGGCTGTCCAGGGCCCGGCCGGAGATGAGCGCCGTCGTCGTCCGCGGCAACTCCGCGAGGGCGGCGAAGGCGGCGGCCGAGCGGGGCAGTGCCCGGGCGTCCCCCGCATGGTCCACCAGCGGGGCCATGGTGCCGTCGAAGTCCATGGCCACCAACAGCTGTTCCGTGCCGGCGACGCGGTGCACGGCCGCCAGCAGTTCGGGGGAGAGGGAGAGGCTGGTCCGGGCTGGGTTGGGCTCAGGAGTCATCGCGGACCACCTTTTCCTTGAGCGCGCTGAGGAAGTCCGCGGACCAGAGGTCGACGTCGTGGGTGAGGATCTGCTTGCGCATCGCGCGCATCCGGCGAGCGGCCTCGGCGGGCTGCATGTTGACCGCCTTCATGATGGTGTCCTTGAGGCCGTCGATGTCGTGCGGGTTCATCAGGAGCGCCTGTTTGAGCTGGTCCGCGGCGCCGGCGAATTCGCTGAGCACCAGGGCGCCGTCGTTGTTGGTCCGGGCCGTGACGTATTCCTTGGCGACCAGGTTCATGCCGTCGCGCAGGGCGGTGACGAGCATGACGTCGGCGGCCAGGTAAAGGGCCACCATTTCCTCGATCGGGTAGCTGTGGTGCAGGTACCGGACGGCGGTGTTCTGCATCGTGTCGTAGGTGCCGTTGATGTGGCCGACGGTGCCTTCCACTTCTTCGCGCAGCAGTCGGTACTGTTCGACGCGTTCGCGGCTGGGGCTGGCAACCTGGATCAGGGAGGCGTCCTCCACCGTGACCTTTCCGTCCTGCAGGAGTTCCTCGTAGGCCTTGAGCCGGTGCCGGATGCCCTTGGTGTAGTCCAGTCGGTCGACGCCCAGCAGGATGGTCTTGGGGTTGCCGAGGTCGCGGCGGATCTGCTTGGCGCGCTCGATGATCTCCGGCTTCCGCGCCAGTTCACTGATCTGCTTCACGTCGATGGAGATCGGGAAGGCCTGCGCGCGGGCAATGTGCGTGGTTTCGCCGTCGGCGCCCTTCACGTGGACCTGCTGCTGTTTGACGCTGGCCCCGAGGAAGCGGCGGGCGGAGCGCATGAAGTTCCCGGCGTCGCTGCTGCGCTGGAAGCCCACCAGGTCCGCGCCCAGGAGCCCGTCGATGATTGCGCGGCGCCACGGCAGCTGCGCGAAAATCTCCGGCGGCGGGAACGGGATGTGGTTGAAGAAACCGATCTTGAGGTCCGGGCGCGCCTCGCGGAGCATCTTGGGGACCAGCTGCAGCTGGTAGTCCTGCACCCAGACAGTGGCGCCCTTGGCGGCATGGCGGACGACGGCGTCGGCGAACCGTTTGTTGACCTTGCGGTACGAGTCCCACCAGGCGCGGTGGAACTCGGGAGGGGCGATCACGTCGTGGTAGAGCGGCCAGAGCGTGGCGTTGGAGAAGCCCTCATAGAAGAGCTCGATGTCCCGCGTGCTGAGCTGGACCGGGATTAGGTCGATGCCGCCGTGGCTGAACGGCTCGAGGTGCTCGTCGGGGGCGCCGTGCCAGCCCACCCAGGCGCCGTCGGTCTTGGTCATCATCGGCGCCAGCGCGGTCACCAGGCCGCCGGGGGAACGGCGCCAGCCGTCCTCGCAGCCGGGCTCATCCGGGGAGCACCGGTCGACCGGCATGCGGTTGGACACCACCATGAAATCGAAGGTGGCGCCTGGCTCCGACGCGTTGGCGTGCATTTCGGTGGCGGGCTCGGTGTGTTGCCCCCCGTCGGCTGTCTGTGCAGTCTCCTGCTCGGCGCGCTGCTCAACGCTCTCGGTTGCTTGCATTGGTGCCCCCTGGGGTCGCTTGTGGCTCTCATCCACCCTAGCCGGGCGGAATCTTCTGTGCTATTCGTCCGTTGGGCACACGGAAGGAAACTTGAAAGCGCAAGCTCCTCAGGTTTCTCCCCTAAAATGATGAAGTTGCCACCCAGTGGACCATCCCAGGCCGATCGACACGAGGAACCAATGAGCGCCGCAAACGAACCCCGTCAGTCCAAAGCGGAGCGCACCGCCGCGGCCCGCGAGAAAGCCCGTGAGATCCGCGAGGCGCAGCTGAAGAAGGAAAAGCGCAACAAGCTGCTCATCGGCTGGGGCATCGTGGCCGCCGTCGTCGCCATCATCGTGATTGTGGCCCTGGTGGTCACCTCGAACATCAAGAACAACGCCCCGGTAGCCGACTCCGGCCCGACGCCGGCCAACGGCAACGTCCACGGCGGCGTCACCCTGCTGGCCAACACCGCAGTGGCGAAGACCGAACCGGCCACCGTCAATGTCGCGGATCTGCCCTCGCCCGCCGCGACGCCTCCCGCCGACATCAAGGCACCCGGCGCCGAGGCCGAGGCCGGCAAACCGGTCAAGGTGGTCCTCTACATCGACTTCATCTGCCCGGTCTGCAAGAACTTCGAGGCGCAGTACAACCCCACCCTCACCAAGCTGCGCAACGAGGGCAAGATTACGGTCGAGTACCGTCCGCTGGGCTTCCTGGACAGCCGCTCCAGCACCAATTACTCCTCGCGGGCCGCCAATGCCGCGGCCTGCGTCGTGAACGAATCCCCGGAAAAGTACTCGGACTTCGTTGACGCCCTGTTCGCCAAGCAGCCGGCCGAGGGCACTGCGGGCCTCTCCGACGCGGAGCTCAAGACGATGGCGACCGACGTCGGGGCCAAGAGCATCGACAAGTGCGTGGATGACAAGACGTACCGCCCGTACGTGAAGTACACCACCCAGGAGGCGGCGGCCATCGGTGTCACGGGTACGCCGACGGTCTTCGTCGAGGGCAAGCAGTGGGGCAAGGGCGCCAGCGCGCAGACCCCGTTCGAGCAGTTCCTGCAGGCCGCGGTGGACGCCAAGAAGTAACCGCCGCACGAAACAGCAGCCCGGCCCCGGATCCGTCCGGGGCCGGGCTGTCTCGTTCCGGCATTTTTCTCCGGCGGGGGTCCGTGGGCTACCCTTGTCTAGCAGTCAGCGTCGGGCCGGAATTTCGGTCAGGCGACGACGGCGGATTGCCTCCTTAGCTCAGTTGGCCAGAGCACCGCTCTTGTAAAGCGGGGGTCGTCGGTTCGAATCCGACAGGGGGCCCCACGAACCCCTCCATTCCGGCGATTTTGCCCGGGATGGAGGGGTTTTTTGTGCCTAGGATCTCGGCACAGCACGTTTACATGCAGTCTTGTAGGCGCACGGTCGCCACGCGTCGGCCAGCCGGTGCAATACATGACGGCGCAGGCCACCTTCGAGGCCGGGGTTAAGGCGGCGCTGGACGCCAACCGGCAGGCCAAATTCGCCAACGACCGGCCATAACCGCAGGTCAGGGGGCGTTTCCACTGGACGAAACCGTGATTCCACCGGCTACACTCACCGTTGGGGGCGCCATTGACGGTGAGTCGGAAGCGTTCAGCAGTCACATCCCTACTGCCACAACAACCGACTAGGAGGTGCGGGAAACCGTGCCACAACGAACCACTTCACGGGCCGCTGCCGCCGCGGTAGCGATCGCGCTCACCGCCGGCCTCTCGGCGGGCTCTCTGGTCCTCGCGGTACCGGCATCCGCGGCTGGTAACGCACCATCCGCCCTCTCGCCGGCCCAGGCACAGAAAAGGCAGCTGATCGACGCCGTGTTCAAGGAGTTGAACAGGTTCCGCGCCTCAAAGGGGCTCAAGCCGGTGAGGCTCGGTCTGGACGCCACCGAACTCCTCGAAGCAATGGTCGCCGACTGGTCATCGGACCTCAACAGCCCAGATTCAATCCAGTGGAACAAACGCATCCGCGGGTACACCAGGATGGAGCTCGGTTCCGCCTTCGTCAACAATGCAGCGGAATGGGCCAACAACCGCCTTCTGGCCGAGCCGCAGACCAACGTCGTAGGAATAGCAGCCGGGACCGACGGGGTGCTGTCCACGACGGTGTACGCCTACCCGACGCTGCCGGCGCAGACCTTCGATAGCGCCGATGCCTACTTCGCGTACCTCGACCTGCCACAGCTGACTGGCCCCGCCCCGAAAATCACAGGAACCGCGGCGTGGGGCAACAAGCTCACGGCCGACCCGGGAGTCTGGCCCGCAGGGACGAAACTGTCCTACCGGTGGTTCCAGACCAACTCCTACGGCTACACGTACTTCGCGGACGACAACTACAGCGGGGAAGCAACCCGCAGCAGCTATCTCATCGGAGACAACGAAGCCAACAAGAACCTCTCCGTGCAGGTGACCGCGATCCTGCCGGGACAGCGCGCTGCCGTCATGTACTCCGCTCCAACCGCGCTGATCAAACCGGCAGAAACCGTGATCAACTCCAAACCCCCTGCTATGACCGGCACGTTCGAGGCAGGGCAGACGGTCTCCGTTGACCCGGGTGCCTGGGAGCCCGGGACCACACTGTCGTACCAGTGGGTCGGAGGCTCCGCTTCAACATCCCGGACCATGGCCTTGACGAAAGCCGGCGAAGTGAGGGTGCAGGTAACAGGGTCCAAACCCGGTAAGCGCAGCAGGACAATAACGGTTGACGCCAGAACCGTCATTGACATCAACACCGCCATTCCCCGCCAGATCTTCGGCGACATCTTCAAGCCCCGTGAAGGCGCGCCAGCAGTCGGCGAGGAATTCCATGCCTGGTTTACCGGAGAATGGCAGAGCGGAACGACCCTTACCCAGCAGTGGACCCGCAACCGAAAGCCCATCCCCGGCGCCACCGGATCCAGCTACAAGCTGACCACCGCCGACGTCGGTGCAACGATTGCCCTGTCCGTCACCGGCACCCGCGCCGGAAACAAACCACGGACTGTGTTCGCCGAGCCGAGCGAAAAGATCGTGGCGCCCCGGCCCCCGGTCGTCAACACCAAACTCCCGACGATCAGCGGGACCGGTCTTGTCGGCAAGACCCTGACGGCGAACCCCGGAACCTGGACCCCAGGGACGCGCTTCACCTACCAGTGGACGATCAGACGCGGCGTGAGCACGTACCCGATTGCCGGCGCGACATCGAACACCTACACGCCTAGGGCCGCCGATGACGGGGGCATCGTGAGCGTAAACGTCACGGGCTGGAAGGACGGGTACACGCCCTTCATGATCGGCGGCCTCGGAGGCGGCAATCCACCGTCCGTTGAAGTGCACAAAGCCCTCGTCGCAACTCCGCGCATCACCGGGCCCGCCTTCCAGACCGACAGCGGTTCGGTCTTCCAGGGCCAGACCCTGACTGCGGAGGCCTGGAAGAGCGGCGCTGCACTTGGCTTCCAATGGAAGCGTAACGGCGTCGTTATCCCGGGAGCTACGAACCCCACGTACAAGACCGGCAACGGCGACGCCGGCAAGAAGATCAGCGTCACCGTGACGGGGAGGCTGGCCGGCTTCCCGACGGCAAGTGCGACCTCGGTCGCCACGACACCCGTCATGCAGCTCCAGACCCAGTATTTTGGGCTGCCTTCCGTCTCCTGGGGCAACGGGCGGATGCCGGTCGTCGGTGAGACGGTGCGTGTGCTCTCCGTGGGGAAGTGGACACCCGGCGCGAAGTTCACCTACCAGTGGAAGCGCAACGGGGCGGCCATCAAGGGGGCAACCGGTTCCAGCTACAAGGCGGCGTCTGCGGACGTCAACAAAATGTTGTCCGTCTCGGTGACCGGTCAAACCCCGGACTATCTGCCAGTGACCTTCGATTCGCTGCCTACCCCGGTCCGGGCCTCCGCCCCTCGGCCCCCGGGGCCGCCTCCGATGTACCCGGGCCACCGCTGAGCCACCTCTTAGTCAAACACCCGGGCGAGCAGGTGCCCGAACGACCCGTACGCCGCGAGCCAGCACCAGCCGATCACGCCCCCGAACAGGAGCAGCCAGACGGGCGAGGGGATCACATGGTCCGGCGGAACAGCAGGTACGCGTCCGAGGTCTCCAGCGCGTCCTGGAGTTCCTGCCCCGGCGCAATGACGTCGTCGTGCACGGCTCCGATAAGGCGGCCGTCGCCGCTCTGGACGATCTGCCGGTGCTGAAGGCCTCCGGCGAGTATGGCATCGCCCGCCGCCTGGTCCACGAGCCGGGCGACTGGGAGCTCGTCCCTGAAGGTGGCACCGTAGCCCCGTAGCCGGCTGACAGACGAAAGCCCGGCCGCCCGTTGATGGGTGGCCGGGCTTTGCTGTGCTGCGCGGGTCCGGTCAGGTCTCCTCGGTGAGGTCCACGACGTCGGCGCCGGCGTTCTTCTTCACGGATTCGATGCCGTGCATCGCGCTGGCCTTGGTCTTGTAGCTCTCGGAGGTGGCGGTCGCCTCGCCGTTGCCGGCCTTGAGCCGGAAGCGGTAGCCGCCGGCTTTGTCCTTGTAGACCCCGAACTTGCCTGCCATGGTGACACCCTCCCCTGAGACTGGACGCCCACCGGCCCGTTGCCGGACGGGCCACACACTACCTGCGGGACTGCCCCCGGTGAAGGAGGGTCAAGCCCCGGCTATGGTTTCTTGCCGGCGAGGATCTTCCGGGCGGCGTCCGCACGGGCCCCGGTGCAGTTCGTCGTCCGGTAGCCGCTGCGGCGGAGGTCCCCGCCCATCGCCGAGGCCATGCAGTCGGCCAGCTGCTCGACGCCGGGGGTGGTCCGTGTCCCGTAGATGGCGTTCATCCGGTTGGCCAGCTGGGAGTAGTTGTCGGCGTACACCTTGTAGGAGAGGATGTGCGCGCACTCGTGCAGCGAGACGAACTTGAGCGACGTCTGGTCGGGAAGGCCGGTGGCTATCTGGATCTGGCGGCTCGGGCTCCAGGCATAGCTCCAGGTGCCCGGGATCAAGGTGATGACCTGGTTCGGGCAGAAGCGCTTCATGTAGTCGTAGGAGGCTTTCGTGTAGCCGGTGTACCGGGCCTGGTCCACGTGCTCAATCGTGGAGGTGGGGGAGGTCCAGGACTTTTGCCGGGCCGTGGTGTCGACGGTGACTCGATATTTGCGCGTCACCGTTCCGACCGTTAGCGGGGTCTTTGCAACGGCAAAGTATTTGTTCGCCTTGGTGAAGGTGAGCGTCTGCAGGTTGACCCATTTACCGCCGCGGTATTCCTGCAGGTGCCCGGTCCGGTTCGTCAGGTCGTAGTTGAGGGCGTACGCCTGGGACCACTGCGTCCGGGCGGCCACCCGCCCGTTGGCCGTGCTGAACGGCTTCCCCAGGCTGCCGCCGGGGAGAGCGACAACATAGGTCGGCTGCCGCCTGTACGTGAGCGTCAGCGGGGAAGAGGTGGCGAGTGTCTTGCCCGCATTGATCAGCAGCGCCCGGAAGGATGCGGAACCTTCAGACTTGAAGGTGTAGGCGGCGAATCGCGCCTCCGGCTGGGTTGAGGCCAGCTGCGGCGACGTCCAGACTGTCTTCCATCCGCTGGAGTCCTTGCGCTGCAGGGCGATGGTCGATCCGGAGCGGCCGGTGTCCCAGCCGCTGAAGATCAGGGTCTTGGCTGCCGACCCGGAATCCCTGTTGTCAGAAACGTAGATCGTCTGGGCTACCGGCGCCGCGGGCGGGGCCGGCGGGGGAGCGGGTTGTCCCCACACCGTCCAGTTGCCGCCCCAGGCGACTTCGGTCCCACTTTTCAGGGCCACGGCCTGGAGCCGGACCATACCCGTGACTGTGGCGCCGTACGAGGCCACGATCGTGTACTTGGCAGTCGTCGCCGGTGCCGGCGCGGTCCAGACGCTGTCCTTGCCGTCGATCGTGATGTTCAGCCGGGCTGTGAGTCCGATGCCGTTGGTCATCGTGATGGTGACGGTGTTCCCGCGCCCGTGCTCGGGTTCCAGTTCGATCGCAGGCTCCGCGGTGGATTCGGTGGATTCGGTGGCGATGGCCCCGGCCTGCGTGGCCTCCGTGGCCAGGGCCGGTCCGGCCGGTGTCAGCAGCCCCGCGGTGACCGCCAGTACCGCGGCCATGGCCGCAACAGACCGGCGCAGAAGTCCTCTGTTGTTCAATTCCCCCACCTTGTTCGAAAGACGCGGGGGATGGGCCGTGACCGGGACCCGGCCGGCGAATGTTTCCCCCAGTGCAGACTCTAACTGCGAACCGGGAGTTTTGTCCCGCTTTGTCCCGCTGATGACGGCGCCGCGGCCCTCCGCACACATGGGCTCCATGACAGTCGACGCCCCCTTCCGACCGTTCGCCCTGAAGCGGCCCTGCGGCGACTGCCCGTGCCCGGGGCAAGAGAAAAGGCCAACCGCGCGACAAGCCGTTGCGTGATTGGCCCTTTCGCCGGATCAGCGGATGACGATCGCCGGTGTGTACTTGTACTCGGTGTAGTGGGCCCCGGAGCCGTCAACTGTCGCGATGGCAGCGATCACGGCGCCTTTGTCGGCCGACGTGGTCCTGTACGTGGAACCAGTGACGCCAGGGATGGCCCGGAAGTTGCGGAACCAAGTGAAGGTGGCCTTGGGGTCCTGCTTCCAGACGGCCGTCAGAACCGATCCGGCCGTGGCGTTGCCGCTCAGGACGGGCATGGATCCCGGCGTCGGAGCCGGCTGGACCTGCAGGTCCAGCCACGCCGCCTCAACAATGGTGTCCGCGTAGCCCTTAGCCGAGCCCGTGACGATGGCGGTCACCTTCGCGCCGACGTCGGCGTTTGTGAGCTTGTAAGCACGGGCGGTGGCCCCCGGGATGACGGCCCCGTTCCGCAGCCATTTGATGGCGGTCTTCGCGCCGGCCTGCTTCCATCCCGCGGGGGAAAGGAGGAGGGTGTCGCCGGCCTGCGGCATGCCCCCGATACTCGGCCCCAGCTTCGGGTTGCCCGGAACGCCGAAGACCGGCTGCGGGGCGACGGTCAGCCGCTTAAGCGCCGAAGGCTTCACCGGCACCGAGTACGAGCTGGCGAGCACCTTGCCGGAGTTGATGCCCTGCGCCCGGAGCACGATCAGAGTGTTCAGGTCTGTCTTCGTCAGCTTGTAGGTCAGGGAGGTAGCACCCTTGATGGGCACACCGTTCCGCAGCCACTGGTATTTCACTGCCACCGGGACGGCCATCGCCCAGGAGGACTTCTGGGTCCCGCGCAGGATGCTTCCCGGGGTGCCTGTGCCGGCGACGACAGGTGCTGGGGAAGAAGCAGATATGACAGCGGAGTTGGGGGAGACCAAGGTGACGGAACGTCTTCCGGCTTGGGAGAAGACGGCACGGTAGCTGATTCGTTTACCTACGTCCGCGGCCGTGGGACGGTAAGTGAAGCCGGTGGCGCCCCTAACGGTGACGCCGTTGCGGAGCCACTGGTACGCAACCTTCATCTCCGGAGATCCGCCGCGGAAGCTGATGAAGAGGTCCATGCCGACCTGGGGGACCCCGCTCAGCTGGACCGACGCCGGAGCCTGGGCCCGTGGCAGCGTTGCCGCCTCGATGGAGATGGCCGGAGCCAGCGGCTGGGCGGCTCGGGCCGGAAGGCCGACAGCCGATACGGCCAGTGCGGCGATAGCCCCGGCAGCGCCGAGACGGATAGTTTTGCTATGCAATTTTCCCCCAATGTACAGACCCCCGCCGACACCCGGCAGGGGTTTGTTCGACATGCTAACGGGGAAGCACCCTTTTCGGCGCGAACGGCCCGCGGCGTCTCGGCGAAACTGTCGGGAAAACGTTCGAAGCCGACAGGGCCCCACGAACGTCTCCATTCCGGCGATTGTGCCCGGGATGGAGGGGGTTTATATGCCGGAAGCCCGGGCGTTATACGTTTGTCCACTGACTAGAGACGTCAGGGCGCCCGTTCTCCGGGGCGGTCAGGAGTGGGGCTCGACCTGGAACACCACGAAGTTCGTGTGGTCGCTTTTGTCCGGGCTGCTCACATTGAACTTGTAGTCGTACTTGCCGTCGGGTCCGGAGGTGCTGCAGAACGTCGTCGTCCCGCCGACGTTCGGCCGCCGGGTGCAGGTGCCCTCGACGGTCATGGCGAAACCGGCCGTGGAGCCCACGGCCTTCAAATCAGCGACGGTGAGTTTTCTGCCGGCATCCCAGCGCGTGGCGATGCTGGGGCAGGGATTGGTGGAGATGCAGAGGAACGTCTCCCGGCGAACGATGTTGTCCCGTAGCTTCCAGCCCGCGGGAATGGTGAAGCGCTCGGCGCGGGCGACCACATCGGCGGTGACCTTGTCTTCGGCGGACCGGACAAAAAGAACGCGACGGCGCCAACAACCAGCACTGCCGCCAGGACGAGCCGTGTCCGACGTTTCACCGTGTTCCCCCAAAACGGTTAGTGCCAACACGCCGGACCCCGGGACGCCCGGGAGGGTGTTTGACGGCATCGTATCGTCAGCCCTAGTCATTGTCCGAGGAATCCGCACCTCGGAAATACCATCTGGCCCGGCCGGACCCCGCCCGTCGCTGGCGGGAGGAAGGGGGCGACGTAGCTGAGCGTAGCCATCCTGAAGCGATCTTCGCGCCGCCGGCCCTCCCCGCTACTGACCTCGAGCAGGGGAGCTCGCACTGGGCGTTGCCCAGAACGAAAGGTTTGGAAGCGCCGTCCACGGAGGGCCTTTTTGTGCGCTTGGAGCCTGCCTGTGCCGCCGTTTCGACGTTTCCCTGCCCAAACGATGCTTCGAAGCGTCGAGTGGGCAGGGAATCGTCGAGACGGGCCCTTAGGGCGGCCTATCCGGCGGTGATCTTGATCCCGACGACCGCCCCGGTCCAGGGGCCACCGGGGTGGAGGCGCGTCAGCTTGGCGCTGAGGTAACCTTTCCGCAACTGGACGACCTGGGTCTGCGCCCCGGAGCAGTCGACCTCGAATACCGTATGCTCGGTTCCGCTTTCCGTGTCCTGGGAGAGGTAGATCTGGGCATGCGGAATGCCGACGCAGGCCAAGGTGACAGTATGCTGACCGGCCGCCAGGACGGCCGCAGCCTTGCTGAAGCCCACCCCCGGACCGTCTGCCGGGCCGGAGTCGGCTAGGAGCGCAGATCCGGAAGCCTTCGCCAGGCGCCGCTCTAGCTCGGCGTAGTTGCGCGCCTCCACCGCCAGGACATCGGGATTCTTCGCAGCAATGGTGGGTGCCGGCCAGTGGCTTTGACCAGCGGTACGCTGTGGATCGCCCGGATCCTCGTAAGTGCAGGCGCCCAGGCCTGCTGCCAGCAGCAGGCTGATGGTGATCGCCGCAACGGAGCGGACTGCCGTCGTTCCCCCAAGACCGGACATGCGCCGAGTCTACGGACTGTCCCCTGGTTGGCAAGCCGCCCGCGTTTCGGGCGCCGGTTGGGTGTGGATCCGGAGGCTGGCCGGGTCCACGAGGGGTTATTGCTGGATTTCCAGATCAGTGATCTTCCAAGTCGACTCTTGGAATGTCAGGGTGATTTTCCCGAGCTTGTCGCCGCTTCCGCCCTGCCCGGACTTCTCAATGCCCTTGATCTTGATGTCACTTCCCCTGATTGTTGCGGTCTCGCCGTCGAGGGCGATGCCTGACTCGTTGGCGCTCATCTCCGTATCGGGGGTCAGCATGGCGACGAGTGCGAAGATACCGATCAGGCCGGCGGCCTTCTTGTCGTCCAGGTCCAGGTATTTGTAAGACTCAGGGAACCCGCTCTTGAACTTCGCCGCCTTCTCCTCGGGGGTGTCATTTGTGGAACCGCCAGCCATGGCAGCCTTCATGTAGGCATCCGACTCGTTGGAAACGCTCTGCAGGAACGCGTCGAGAACCTTCTTCACCTCCGCGGGCTTGTGCTGGACGACTTCGGCCGCCGGGGCCGCGGCCGAGGATCCGGCAGGCGGTGCGTCTGCCGGGCCGGAGCTGTTCGCGCCGCAGCCGACCGTACCGGCGACTATGACGAGTGCCGAAAGCGCTGCGCCGAGGTTGCGGACGATCAAGTTCATGGTTCCCCCATTTGTCGTACTGACGTGTGCGCGACCAGCTTATGACTATCCCCTGACATCCAAGCCAGCCCCCTCACCCCTCCGGACGGGTGGCCTCTTCCAGGATTTCCAGCAGGTGCCGGTAGGAGTGGCCGGTGGCCTTGGACATGCCCAGTTCGCAGGTGCGGTTCGTTGAGGCGTAGGCGTCGAATTCGCGTTCGTTGATTTCCCGGGCCTGCTTGTCCGTGGCGGAGTCGGTCAGTTCCGGGTGCAGCAGGCCGCGGTCGCCGGCGAAGGCGCAGCAGCCCCAGTTCAGCGGCACAAACACGTCCCCGGTTACGGCCCGGGCGATGTCCATCAGCGCACCGTTGGTCCCCAGCTGGGTGGAAGAACAGGTCGGGTGCAGGGCCATGGATCCCACCGGCGCGGTGACGGTCAGCTTCCCGAGCACGTGCTGGTGCACGAACTCCACCGAGTCCACGAACCGCAGCCCGGCGTACCGTTCCCCGCCCTCGGCCGCGAGCCGCTTCATGGTCTCCAGGCCCTCGGTGCAGGAGGCGGCGTCGCACACCACCGGCAGCCGGCCCTGGCCGCTGGCCTCGTAAAGGCCGTCCAGGACCTTCGCGGACATCGCCGCGTAGCCCTGCGCGAAGCCCTTGGATTTCCACGGGGTGCCGCAGCACAGGCTGCCGATGTCGTCCGGAACGGTCAGCCCCACGCCGGCGCGCTCGCAGAGCTCGAGGAACGCCTGGGCCGAGCCCTTGGCGGGGCCGCCCGCACCGCCCTCAGCGCCACCGGGCTTGTCGGCGGGGCCGAACATGGTGCCGATGCAGGCGGGGAAAAACACGGCGACGCTGTCCGGGTCGCGCCGCGGCCGGCGCCTGGAGCCGCCGCCGGGCAGCACTGCGTCGTAGGCGGGAACGGTCTCCGCGCCCAGCAACGCACGGCCGACGGCGGTCGCTGCCTTGGCCAGCGGCGCGGGCATCGCCTTCGCCACGGTCAGGGCCACGCCGCCGCCGGACGTGACCGCGCCCCAGTGGTCCGCCGCGGCGCTCCAGCCGGCTTCCGCGACGGCGTTCGCGTTTTCCTTCCGCAGCCGCCGCACCAGGTCCCCGGTATTGATCAGCACCGGGCAGGCGGTGACGCACATGCCGTCGGCCGCGCAGGTCTGCACGCCGTCGTACTCGTAGTCCTTGCGCAGCCGGGCGGCCAAGGCGTCGTCGCCGCGCAGTTCCGCGGCGGCCATCTCGCGCCGCAGCACGATGCGCTGGCGGGGCGTGAGAGTGATGTCCTTGCTCGGGCAGACCGGTTCGCAGTAGCCGCACTCGACGCAGCGGTCCACCTCTTCCTCCACCGTCGGCGCCACCTTGAGGTTCTGAACGTAGGAAAGCGGCTCCTCCGCGAGCAGCACGCCGGGGTTGAGGAGATTGGCGGGGTCGATCAGCCCTTTGATCTCCTGCATGACTTCATAGAGCTCGTCGCCGTACTGGCGGCGGACGAACGGGGCCATGATGCGCCCGGTGCCGTGCTCGGCCTTGAGCGAGCCGCCAGCGCCGAGGACCAGGTCCACCATGTCGTCGGTAAAGGCCTGGTAGCGCAGCAGCTGGGCGGGGTCGTCGAAGCGCTCGTTGAGCATGAAGTGGACGTTGCCGTCCTTCGCGTGGCCAAAGATCACCGAGTCCTCGTAGCGGTGTTCGGCGAAGAGCCGGGTCAGTTCGCCGCAGGTATCCGCCAGGGCTGGAACCGGAACCACGATGTCTTCCAGCAGCGCGTTGGTTCCGGAGGGGCGGGCGCCGGCCACCGTCGTGTAGAGGCCCTTGCGCACGTGCCAGAGTGCCGCGCGGTCTTTCGGGTCCGTGGTCAGCGCGAACGGCGAGGCCAGGTCCAGGGACGCGAAGAGCGGCTGCGAGTTGTGACGCTTGCCGGTCAGTTCCGCGGCGTCGGCGCCCTGGTGTTCCACCAGCAGCGCGGTGTGTCCCTCGACCGGGAGCGAACGGATGGCCGCGGGCGCGTCGGCAGCGAGCTGCGCGACCTTCAACGCGGCGGCGTCCATCAGTTCGATGGTCGCCAGGCCGGATGCCACCAGCTCGGGCAGGGCGGCCGTGGCTGCGGCGAGCGTGTTGAAGACCAGCAGCCCGGTGGCGACGGCGGGCTTGACCTCGACGGTGCGGAAGACCGCTTCCGCCACGAAGCCGAGGGTGCCTTCGCTGCCGATCATCAGGTGCATCAGGATGTCGACGGCGCGTTCGTAGTCCAGGAACGAGTTCACCCCGTAGCCCATCGTGTTCTTCATCGAGAACAGCGAGGTGATGGTGCGCACCGACTCCGCGTTTCCGGCCACCCGGCGGCGCAGCCGCAGCAGGCCCTCGTGGAGTTCCGGCTCCAGTTCGCGCAGGCGCGCGTCCGCGTCGGCGTCGGCGGTATCGATGACCGTGCCCGAGGGCAGCACCAGGACCATGGATTCCAGGGTGCGGTAGGTGTTGAACTCCGTGCCGCAGGCCATCCCGGAAGAATTGTTGGCGATCACGCCGCCCACGGTGCAGGCGATTTCGCTCGCCGGGTCGGGGCCGAGTTTGCGGCCGAACGCGGCCAGGCGGGCGTTGACGCTGCGGATAGTGGCGCCGGGCTGGACGCGGACGCGGGCGCCGCCGTCGAGGACCTCGATGCCGCGGAAATGCTGGCGGGTGTTGATCAGCAGGCTGTCGCTGAGCGCCTGGCCGGAGAGGCTCGTGCCGCCGGAACGGAAAGTGGCGGGCAGGTTGAGCTCGCGGCTGCGGCGCAGCAGCTGCCCGACGTCGTCGGCGTTGCGCGGGGTGGCGACGCCCTGGGGGATCAGCAGGTAGTGGGACGCGTCGTGCGCCATGGCCCGGCGGTCCAGGTCCCGTGTGCTGACCGTGTCGAGGTTCAGCTGGTCGATCAGGGGTGCGGCGGCGGCCGTGGCGGTCATGGGGTGCTCCAAGGTGTTACGGGGTGGGAGGGGATTGCGGCGGGGTGGCTTCCTGCGCCCGAAGGTAGAACCACTCGATGTGTTCGCGCAGCAGGCGGCCCGCAAGCTCGCCGTCGCGCGCCCGGACGGCATCGAAGATGCCGTGGTGCTGGCTCCGTAGCTCGCAGAGGACATCCGGCCAGGACTCCATCGCGTCCATGGCGCCCTTGACGTAGCCGACGATGGAGCCGCTGAGGGACTCCATCATGGTGGCGACGACGGCGTTCCCGGCGAGCGAGCTCAGCGCGACATGGAACCGGGCATCCAGTTCGTGGAAGGTCGCCCGGTCAATCCCTGGATTGTCCATGGCGTCCAGCAGCGCGGCAGCCTGCTCCAGCTCTTCCTCCGTGCCGCCGCGGGCAGCCCCGGCCTGGGCCGACCAGGTCTCGAGCAGGATGCGGGTCTGCACGATGTCCTCGACGGGCAGCCGATTGCTGGCCACATGCAGGCGCAGGGCGGAGGACAGGCCCGCGGACGGGTCCGAGATAACGATGGCCCCGGAGGTTGGCCCGGAGCCGACGGAGCTGCGCAGCACGCCCATGGCGTCCAGGATCCGGATGGCTTCGCGGACCGAGGCCCGGGAGATCCCGTAGCTTTCCGCCAGGGTCCGCTCGCCCGGAAGGCGGTCGCCGAGCTTGATCTTGCCGGAGCGCAGATCGGCCTCGATGTCCTGCAGGAGCGCGTCATAGGTACGACGGCGGGGGGCTGCTCCTGCTTCGGCGGCTGTCACGGGCTTTTCCTTCCGGGCGGGAGTGCGGGCCGTGGCGCGGCCCGCACTCTTGATTGCGTGGGGGCTGGCGGCTAAGGCAGCATCCAGCCCAGGACGGGGGTGGACTGCAGGAAGGCAAGGGTGCACAGGACCAGCAGGAGAGCCACGCTCCACCCGACCACCTTACGCAGGATCACCGACTCCTGGCCGTCAAGGTTGACGGCTGTCGCCGCGATGGCGAGGTTTTGCGGACTGATCAGCTTGCCCACGACGCCGCCGGAGGTGTTGGCGGCCACCAGCAGGTTCGGATCGATGCCCGCCTTCAGGCCCGCGGTCTGTTGCAGCTTGGCGAACAGCGCGTTGGCGGATGTGTCCGAGCCGGTCACGGCGGTGCCCAGCCAGCCGAGCACGGGCGAGAGGAAGGCGAAGAAGCTGCCGGTGCCGGCCAGCCAGGTTCCGATCGAGACCGTCTGGCCGGAGTTGTTCATGACGTACGCCAGGGCGAGCACCGTGATGATGGTCAGCCCTGCCCAGCGCATCTTGAAGATGGTCCGTCCGATCTCCCGGACCGCGTCGCCGACCGAAAGGCGGAAGCGGCCGCCGTCGTCGTACTTGGAGTAAACCAGAGCCACCAGCAGCCCGGTGATCAGCAGCAGCGTGCCCGGGCTGGACAGCCACTGGAAGGTGTACACGGTGGAGGAGACCGGCTTGCCCTCGGCGTTGACCAGGGCGTCGTGCAGGATCGGCCAGGGGATCTTGATGTCCGTGGCGGCGAGGAACGCGGGCAGGTCGAGCCCGAGCTTCCAGAGCTTGGCGATGCCGAACACGACGATCACGAGGAAGTACGGAAAGAGGGCCAGCCACGTGCGCGTCGGGGTAAGGCCGCCGTCCGTGGCCTTTTCGGCGGTCACGACGCCGGCCTTGCCGGCATCCTGCGAGCCGCTGCTTCGGGCGGCGGTGCCGCGGGCAACAGCGTCGGCGGCAACGCCAAGGCGCTCGCGGGCGGCCGCGCTGCCCTTCGGCTTCCACATCCGGAAGAACACCACGGCGGCGCCGAGGCCCACAAGCGAGGCCAGGATGTCGGTGAGTTCATAGGAGAAGAAGTTGGAGCACAGGAACTGGGCGACGGCGAAGGAGCCGCCGACCACCAGCGCGGCGGGCCAGCAGTCCTTCAGGCCGCGGCGGCCGTCGATGATGAAGAGCAGGATCAGCGGCACGAAGGTGGCCAGCAGGGGAGCCTGGCGGCCCACGATGGAGGCGATGTCGGTCGCGTGCAGGCCGGTCAGTCCGGCGGCGGTCGTAATCGGGATGGCCATCGCGCCGAACGCGACCGGTGCGGTGTTTGCCACCAGCACGGCGGCGGCAGCACGCAGCGGCGGGAGACCCAGGGCCAGCAGCATGGTGGCGGTGATCGCCACCGGGGCGCCGAAGCCGGCGAGGGCCTCAAGCAGGCCGCCGAAGCAGAAGGCCACCAGGACGGCCTGCAGGCGCACGTCGCCGCCGCCGATCACGTCGAAGACGCGGCGCAGGTCCTCGAACCGGCCGCTGAGGACGGTCACCTGGTAAAGCCAGACGGCCATAACGACGATCCAGAGCACCGGGAAGGCGCCGAAGACCCCGCCCTGGGTGGCCGAAAGGATCGCCAGGCCGGCCGGCATGTGGAAGGCGGCGATGCCGACCACGAGGGCGGCCAGCAGGGCGAAGGCACCGGCCACGTGGGCCTTGGTCTTCACAACGGCCAGCAGGATGAAGAAGGTGAGCAGCGGCAGTAAGCCAACGATGGCCGACCAGGCCACGCTGTTCAGCACCGGGTCGGTGGTGGGGGTGAAGTGGTCCACGGAAGTTCCTCTGCGTTGAGAGACGACGAGTTCTTTGGTCAGACCACTGTGGTCGGACCATGAGAGTGTAGCGCAGATCTCATTCGGCGTGTGAGGGGGTTCACTTCCCTGTTCAGGTTGGGAGTGGCGGGCATCACGTGCTTTACTATGGTCAGACCACACACGTCGGCGCTGCTCGAAAGGCTGTCATGAGAATCGCTTTGTTCGCCACCTGCATCGTCGATGCGATGTATCCGCGCACCGCGCAGGCCACCGTGAGCATCCTGGAACGGCTGGGGCACGAGGTCGTGTTCCCGCCCGGCCAGGCCTGCTGCGGGCAGATGCACGTCAACAGCGGCTACCTCCAGGAAGCCGTCCCGGTCGTCGCCAACCACGTGCGCGCCTTCGACACCGGGGACTACGACGTCGCCGTCGCGCCGTCCGGGTCGTGCGTCGCCTCGGTCAAGCACCAGCACCCGATGGTGGCCCGCTCCTGCGGCGACAGCGCGCTGGAAGCCAGGGCTGCCGCCGTCGGCGCCAGGACCTACGAGCTCTCCGAGCTGCTGGTGGACGTGCTGGGCGTGACCGACGCCGGCGCCCAGCTGGGCTCCTACTTCCCGCACCGGGTCACCTACCACCCGAGCTGCCACGGTATGCGCCTGCTCCGCCTCGGCGACCGCCAGGCCCGGCTGCTGCGCAGCGTCCAGGGAATCGAGCTGGCCGAGCTGCCCGAAGCCGACCAGTGCTGCGGCTTCGGCGGCACCTTCTCGATGAAGAACGCCGACGTGTCCTCGGCCATGCTCGAGGACAAGACCGCCAACGTCCGCTCCACCGGCGCCGAGCTGTGCACGGGCGGGGACGCCTCCTGCCTGATGCACATCGGCGGCGGCCTGTCCCGGCAGGGCAGCGACGTGACCACCCTGCACCTGGCCGAAATCCTCGCCAGCACGGCCGAAGCGCCGGCGTCCGTCACCGGCGAGGTACGCGTTTCCACCGGAAAGGCAACACGATGAGCACCTTCCTGGGCATGCCCTCCCTTCCCGTCTTCGGCACGGGTAACCTGCATGCCGCCGAATCGTTCCCGACGGCGGCGCACCGCGAGCTGGGCAACGCCCAGCTGCGCGCCAACCTCGGCCACGCCACCCACACCATTCGCGACAAGCGTCTCCAGGTCGTCTCCGAACTGCCCGACTGGGAACAGCTGCGCGACGCCGGATCCGCCATCAAGGAATCCGTGATGGCCCGGCTCCCCGAACTCCTCGAACAGTTCGAGCAGCATTTCACCGCCCGGGGCGGAGTCATCCACTGGGCGCGCGACGCCGACGAGGCTAACGAAATCGTCGCGGGACTGATCCGGGACACCGGCGAAACAGAAGTGGTCAAGGTCAAGTCCATGGCCACCCAGGAGATCGGGCTCAACGAATACCTCGAACAGCAGGGGATCACGGCGTTCGAAACGGACCTGGCCGAGCTGATCGTGCAGCTGGACCACGACAAGCCCAGCCACATCCTGGTCCCCGCCATCCACAAGAACCGCACCGAAATCCGCGACATCTTCCTGCGCGAAATGCCCGGCGCGGACCCGGAGCTGACCGATAACCCCGCGGTGCTGGCCATGGCGGCCCGTGCGCACCTGCGCCGCAAGTTCCTCACGGCCAAGGTGGCCGTGTCCGGGGCCAACTTCGCGCTCGCCGATTCCGGCACCCTGGCCGTCGTCGAATCCGAGGGCAACGGCCGGATGTGCCTGACGCTGCCGGAGACCCTGATCACCGTGATGGGCGTGGAAAAACTGCTGCCGAGCTGGCAGGACCTCGAGGTGTTCATGCAGCTGCTCCCGCGCTCCTCCACCGGGGAACGGATGAACCCCTACACCTCGTTGTGGACCGGTGTCACCGAGGGGGACGGGCCGCAAAACGTGCACCTGGTGCTGCTCGACAACGGACGCAGCGCCGCGCTCGCGGACGAGCTTGGCCGCTCCGCACTGCACTGCATCCGTTGCAGCGCGTGCATGAACGTCTGCCCGGTGTACGAGCGGACCGGCGGCCACGCCTACGGCTCCACCTACCCCGGTCCGATCGGCGCCATCCTTTCCCCGCTGCTGACCGGCATCGAGTCGGAGGAAAACAGCTCCCTGCCCTACGCTTCCTCACTGTGCGGCGCCTGCTACGACGCCTGCCCGGTGAAGATCAACATTCCGGACATCCTGGTGCACCTGCGCAGCGTGGACGTGGACAGCAAGCGCGGAAAGAAGAAGCTGCCCAGCCAGATGGACGTCGGCATGAAGGCCGCATCCTGGGCGCTGTCCTCGGGGAAGCGGCTCGGGCTGCTCGAAAAGGGCCTTCCCGTGGGCCGCCTGGTGGCCGGTCCGGACAAAAAGATCACCAAGCTGCCCGGCATCGCCGCCGGCTGGACCCAAAGCCGCGACATCCCGGCGCCGCCGCAGAGATCCTTCCGCGACTGGTGGGCCAAGGAACACCACGGCCCGGAATCCGGCGGCACCCCCGCGGATACCCACAACAACGCCCAGGACAACGCCCAGGACAAGGAAGACGGAGCATGAGCGCGCGCGAAGATATCCTCGGCCGGATCCGTTCCGCGCTGCGGGACGCACCCCTAGCACCGCAGATTCCGCGGGAATACCGCGCATCATCCGAGCTGGACCAGGATGCGCTGATCCATCTGCTGGTGGACCGTTTGGTCGACTATAAAGCCCGGGTCTGCGTGGTGGACGCGGCCGAGGTGCCCGTGCGGATCGCCGAACTGCTCGCGGACGCCCGCAGCTACGTCGTGCCGGCGGGGCTCGACGCCGGCTGGACCGCCGGCATCGGCTCCGCCCGGGGCGGCGATCGCCGCCGCGTGGATTCCGTCTCTGAGCCGCTGACCGTTGCCGAGCTGGACGCCACCGACGCCGTCGTGACTGCCAGCGCCGTCGCCGTCGCCGAAACTGGGACGATCATCCTGGACGGGAGTCCCAACCAGGGCCGCCGCGCCATCAGCCTCGTCCCGGACCACCACATCTGCGTCGTGAACGCCGCCGACATCGCCGGCATCCTCCCCGAGGCGCTGCGGCGGATCGACGGCACCCGGCCGCTCACCATGATCAGTGGACCGAGCGCCACCAGCGACATCGAACTTGAACGCGTCGAAGGGGTCCACGGTCCGCGCACCCTCGACGTGATCATCGCGCGGTAGTCGCGGCGGTCCTGACCAACGCCGCAGGAAGGAAGCGTCCGTGGCCTATTACTGCCATCACGTCTGGCACGACCTGGTCGGCCTCGTCGTGGAGGTCCGCAGGGAAGGCGCGGTGGTCCGCGAAGGACTCGTCGACGCCGCCATGGCGGATTCCTCCGCCCTCTGGATCGCCGCCGACGCATTCCAGGACCGGGTGCTGATCGAAGCCGCAGAGGGCTATGAGGTGTGGCTTGAACCCCGTCGGCTGGACGGCAAGTCCGCTTATCGGCTGGCTCAGAGTTGGCGGGCTCCCCGGAGACCCGGAATGGCATCTTCCTTGGTGGGGAAGTAGCCGAAGAGGACCTGCCGGGGCTGCCCTCGAATCCACTTTCTGCCAGACGCGAGGACCGCCGGCGGGACGTTCGGCCCTTGACCGTCCCAAGGTCGCGGCGAAGTGTAGGCCTATGACTGATTCACATCCGGAACTGACGCCGGACATCAAGTCCACCGACCTCGAGGAAAAGCCGACGGCGGTGCTGCGCGAGACCGTGCCCATGAATGCGCTGCGCGAATTCTTCGACCGCGCCTACCGTTCCGTAATGACGGCCGTGCAGCAGCAAAACGTCCAGCTGGCCGGGCCGCCGTTTGCCCTGTATCGCGGCATGCCCACGGACGTCGTCGACGTCGAGGCAGGCTTTCCGCTGGCCGCGCCGTATCCGGGCGGGGGAGCCCAAGCGGAAGAGTCAGGCGTGACTGCGGGCACGCTGCCTGCCGGGCGGGCGCTCGAGGCGATGCACGTGGGGCCATACGAGACCTTGCCGGAGACCTACAATGCCGTGATGGCCAGGATGCAGGCGGAAGGCCTCACTCCGGGCGACGCCATGTGGGAGTACTACCTCAGCGACCCTGCCACGGAACCGGATCCGGCGGTTTGGAAAACCCTCATCGTCTGGCCGGTGGCCTGAGCCCGGACGGAACCCGGCGCTAGTCCGCGTCGATTTCTTCGAGGAGCTTCCTGGCGGCTTCGGCGATATCGTCGTGGCCGTGTTGCGCGGCCCGGCTCTCCAACGAAATGACGGCGCAGCGGTGGACTTTCTTGAAGTCGCCGAAGGGAAAGGTCACGCTGCCCTTGGTTCCCTCGGAAGCGTCCGGGTCCACCCCCAGATGCCAGTGGGAGAACTCCGCGAATCCGTTCTTTTCAATGAACTTGTTCTCCTGCTCGGCTGACGGTGCGTGCTCGCTCCAGTCGTCCCGGGTGTCCCGCTGGACCTTCCCGTCTTTGACCAGTCGGCGGGCGAGGGAGAGCGCTTGTTTGTTCAGTTTCGTAGCCATCATTGCCTCCAGATTGACCCTGTCCGGCGACGCTTAATGTCGCTTTCACCACACTATTCTTCATCTCCAAGGATGATGCCCTAAACTGCTTCACTGAGGTGCCTGAAATGGCGCTGCGCAGCAACGAAAGTGAACCCCGCTATGGCTACCGATTACGACGCCCCACGCAAGACAGAAGAAGAGTCTCCCGCTGAATCGCTGGAGGCCCTTCAGGCATCCCGTGGCGGCGGTGCCCAGACTGCTGTTATCGACGTCGACGAGAACGACACCGCTGAAGGCATCGACCTTCCCGGCGCCGACCTCTCCGGCGAAGAACTGACCGTCATTGTTGTTCCCGAGCAGTCCGACGAATTCACCTGTTCCTCCTGCTTCCTGGTCCGCCACCGGTCCCAGGTGGCCAAGGAAAAGAACGGCCTGAAGTACTGCCGCGACTGCGAAGGCTAAAGCCCTCCCGCCCGGACCCCCGGGCTCGTTTCGAGAATTTTGATTTACCCAAAGCAAAGCGCCGGACGCCCGCCAGGGCCCGGCGCTTTGCCGTACCCGCCCGCTGCCGAACCCAACTGACTCGCAGCAGGTGTCGTTTTGAACCCTCAAAACGACACCTGCTGCGAGTTAGTTGGGGCTAACGACCTCTCGTCAACCCAGACGGGCGGTTCTACTCTTGAGGTATCCGGGTGAGGTGGATGTCCGGATGATTCGAGGGGGCGGCTGTCGTGACAAAATCCCGAGCGAACAGGCTCACCGTCTGGCTGGTGGCCTTGCTGACGGCGGCCGGGCTGGGGCTCCTGGCGCCCGGGCCGGCCGCGGCGTCACCCTATTGCGGACTCGTGTGGGGATCGCTCGCCAAGGCCGACGCCGCCATGAGCCAGGCGAAGGTGGTCAACGTCCGGACTGGCCAGCACTACTGCTTCGACCGCGTCGTCATCGACCTCAACGGACCGGCGGCCGGCTACTCGGTGCGGTATGTGCCCCAGGTGGTGCAGGACGGTTCCGGCCTGCCGATCCCGCTGCGCGGCCAGGCCTTCATCCAGCTCACCGCCAACGCGCCCGCCTACGACGGGGGCGGGAAGTCCACCTACAACCCGGCCAACAAGGCCGAGCTGAGCAATGTTGCCGGGTACCAGACCTTCCGGCAGGTGGCCTGGGCAGGAAGCTTCGAGGGATATACCAGCCTGGGACTGGGGGTCCGCGCGCGGCTGCCCTTCCGGGTCTTCACCTTGGCCGGGCCTGGCTCGGGCTCCCGCTTGGTCATCGACGTGGCGCACTTCTGGTGAGCTGGCGCGGGTGAGGCCGCGCCCGAACTCCTGAGGCGCGCCCGACGGCGGTAGCGGCTACAGCGCGCCGAGCTCCGCCCGAAGCGGGTATTCCGTGCCGTCTAGCACGAGCTGGGTGCAACGCCCGGTGGCGGGGTTAAACACGATCGGTGCCATCAGGTTCACCGTGGTGGACGCGGGGGAGTGGTTGACCACCACCAGCACCCGGGGCGAATCGCCGTCGCCGAGTCCGAGGGCTTCCAGCGCGGCGGCCGGAAGCGGCGGCGCGTAGCCGGGAACGAACACTGCGGCGTCCGCAAGGAACAGCCGCACCGGCGCAGAACCGGATTCGAGGGCGAACAGGCCAGGGGCGCTGTCGATGTTCCGCAAGGCGAAGTCGTGCACGTTCTCCAGGCCCGGCATCGGAGCGGTGAACGTCACGGGAGTGCTGGCAAGGGGAGTAGCCATGACCGGGGCGCTCACCGCAGGAAGTCCATCAGCGTGGGCTGCAGGACCTTCGCCGTCGCAGCAAGGGCCACCTGGTAATTGGTTTCCTGAAGCTTCAGGTCCATGATCACGCTGCCGAGATCTGCCTTCTCAATGCCCATCTTCTGTGCATCCAAGGTCGCCTCCAATTCTGTGTTGACGCTGCCGGCGCGTTCCAGCTGCGCTTGGCGTGTTCCGATGTCCGAACGTCCGTCGATGACGTTCTTGACCCCGGCCTCAAGCTGTCCGGCAAGTGCGGACACGTCCTGATTGTTGCGCAGTCCGTTAACGATGCCGCTGACCGTGTAGAAGATCGAGGTTGGGCCGTTACCGAAAATCGCGGCGCCGTCGGCATCCACCCTGACCGTCTGGTTTTCGCTGATGCGGCGTTCCACCGAGCTGTTGGGAACGCCGTTGAACCTGGTCGGAGTGCCGGCCGCTCCGGCGGTGAACGCGTTGGCGGCATCAGAGCTGCCGGCAAAGATGTTCCGGCCCAGGTGCTTCCTGTTGGCAATGGAGAGCAGGTCTGCGTTCAGGCCCTCCAGCTCCAAGGCGATCGCGTCCCGGCCGGACTGGCTGAGGGTGCCATTGCCGGCCTGGACGGTGAGGTCCTGCATCTTGTGGACAACGTTGGTGGCCTGTTCCAAGGCCGAATCCGCGGCGGTCAGCCAGCGGTCGCCGTCGTCGATGTTCCTGCCATACTGGGCGGCGGCGGCGATCCGAGAGCGGGTCTGCAGGGCCTGGGCCGTGGCTGCAGGATCGTCCGAGGGCCGGGAGATCTTGTCCAGCGTGGTGGCCTTGTCCTGCAGCTCGGCGAGTTTGGCCTGCTGGGTCTGCAGCGTCCGCTGCGCCGAAGTGCTCATGGTCAGGTTTGTTACCCGGTTCAGCATGTCTACCTTCCTACCAGTCCGGTGCGGTTGATCAAGACATCCAGCGCCTCATCCACGGCCGTCATGACCCGGGCCGCGGCCTGGTAGGCATGCTGGTTGGTGAGCAGGCTGACGTTCTCTTCGTCCAGGCTCACGGAGGCCTGCGAAGCACGATTGGCCAGGGCCGAAGCCTCGGCCGTGGATGCGAGGGCTTCGCGCTGCTGGGCGCCGCGGGATTCGACGCCGATCCCCGTCACGATGTTCGCCCAGAGGCTGTCCGGGGATTCGGTGCCCGTGCCTAGCTGGGAGATCTTGTCAGCGATGCTGTTGTCCAGTCTGCCGGCCCCGGCGCCGATGCCAATCTCCCCAACATTGCGTGGCAGTACGGAGAGAGTCAGTGCAGGATTGGTTCCGGGGGCACCGAAGAAGTCATCGGCCACGGCCCCGGTGGAGGTTTGGGCGCCGTTGTGGAGGGCGTTGACGTCGTCCCGGAGCTTCCCGGCAAACGCGTTGTACGACGCCGCCGCCTCCGCGATCGCGCCGCCGCTGCCCCCGGCGTTGGCGGGCGCCAGGACGGAGAGTGCGCCGGCGATTGCGCCGCCGCTGACCGGTACGGCCTGCCCCGGACGGTCTGCCCATTCGAGCTGGACCGTGGATCCGAGCGAATCCCCGGACTGGGTGCCGGACAGTGCCAAGTTCCGGACCGAGGTGCCCATGACTAGGGCGTTGCCTCCGACGTGGACGTCCACGGTGCCATCAGCCTGTTCCCGGACAGTGCCGCCGGCCAGCCGGGAGATCGATTCCGTGAGCTTCGCCCGCGCATCGATGAGTTCGTTGGCCGAACCGCCGGCAGCGGTGGTGGTGCGGATGGTCGCATTGAGGGCGGCCACCTGGGCGGCGGCCGAGTTCACGGCGTCAACGTTGTCCTGGGCCTGGCCACGGACACTGCTCCACTGTGCCGTCAAAGCGCTGTACCCGGAGGAGATCTTCGCGCTGAGCTCAGTGCCGGCCTGCAGGAGCTGACCGGCGGGACCGGATTCCCCGGGCTGGTTGGCCGCACCCTGCCAGGCAGACCAGAAGTTGTGCAGCGCGGTGGAAATGCCGTTGTCGCCGGGTTCCAGGAGGGTGGCCTCAATCCCTTGAAGTGCGGAGGACCGTACGCTGGCATAGCCGGCCTGCGCCGTGGACGAGCGGACGCCGGCGTCAAGCAGGCCGCTACCCAAGCGGGCGATGCCGTCCACGGAGACGCCGTTGCCGGATTCAGGCCGGCCGGAGCCCATCAGGCCCTGGGCAGGGGCGGCAATCGCCGACTGCTGCACGCGCTGGCGGGTGTAGCCCTCGGTGGCGGCGTTGGCGATGTTCTGGGCGGCGACGTTCATGCCCTGCTGGGCCGCGGTCAGGCCCCGGTAGGCGGTATTCAGGGCGCCAAAGGTGCTCATGGAGTAGCTTCCTTAGAATTGCTGGTCGAAGAAGCGGGAGCCGGCAGCGTCCCCGGTCCTGCCCTGGGCGTCATAGGTGCCGGCGGCCGCAGCGGGGCCCAGGTCCGCCAGGGACTCCTGCGTCGAGCGGACTGCGGTGCGCAGGTACTGCTCATTGGAGTCGCGCAGCTCCTTGATCAGGGCGGTCTGGCGGGTTAGTGCGTTCAGGTGTGCCGTGAGGACCTCGGACCAGGCGCCCTCCGGGGCGGCGGCAGCGAGCTCTGCAAGGCTGGCATCCGTGGGCAGGCCCCACATCTCGGCGACGACGGCGGCCTCGATGGTGCGTGCCAGGCTCGCCTTGGAGAGGTGCTCCAGGACCTGCTCGACTTCCTTGGTGCCGTGCGCAAGCCAGCGGGCCTTGCCGGAGGTCAGCAGCAGTTGCTCTTCCTCCAGTTTGAAGGTGAGAACGTCCAGAAGTTCACGCTCCCGCCACAGCAGGGCTGAAAGTTCGTGGATGGCCATGGTCCGGAGGACTCCCTCATTCGTCTGGGTAGTGCAGTGACAGGTGCGGTGCTGTCGGCTGCTGAGTAATCGTGCGGACGATTCAGCTGTCAGCAGGGTTCGTAGAAACTATCGGCAGGGCTGACGGAAGCGTTAGCCGGAATAAGGCTGATTACAAGCGGAATGAGGGGACACGCTCGCCAAGAAAACAATTTTGATTTTCTTCTTACGTCTGCTGCCTAAAGGGCGATAACTACTCCTGAGGGCCCACGGACGGGCCATCGAACACTGTCCCAATCATGGAGGAAACATCATGGGCATGCAGATCAACACCAACCTGGCTGCGAACAACGCGTACCGCAACCTCAGCAACACCCAGAACGACCTGTCCAAGTCGCTGGAGAAGCTTTCCAGCGGCCTGCGCATCAACCGCGCCGGCGACGACGCGGCTGGCCTGGCACTGTCCGAGGGCCTGAAGTCCCAGATTGGCGGCCTGACGGTTGCCGCTCGCAACGCCCAAGACGGCATTGGCGCTGTCCAGACCGCTGAAGGCGGCCTGAGCCAGACCCAGTCCATCCTGCAGCGCCTGCGTGACCTGGGTGTTCAGGCAGCCAACGACACCAACAACGCCGACTCCCGTAACGCGATCAAGACCGAGGCGGACAGTCTCGTTTCCGAACTTGGCCGCATCGGGGATTCGACCAACTTCAACGGCGCCCAGTTGCTGGACGGTTCACGGGGCGGTGCGGCCGCCCTGAAGTTCCAGGTAGGCGCAAACGCTGATGCCGCAAGCCAGATCTCCGTTGACCTGTCAGCGGCAAACGTGAAGTCCATTTCCACTGCTTTGGGCGCCACCAATAAGGGCTCGAACTTTGCCCTGACTGACGCCAGCGCAAAGACGGTCACCGGCGACACCACGTTTACGGTCACCGAAGGCACGACGGATTCAGCAGTGACGGTCAAGCTCGGGGCCGCCGACGCCAACGCAACGGTCGACACCATTGCGGCAAAGCTGAACGCCGATGCGGGTTTCTCCGACAAGATGGTTGCGAGTGTCACTCGGGACGCCCTGGGTGTGGCCACCGGCATCAACATCAAGTCGCTGACCGGAGGGACTGTCGCCACCACGGCTCCAGCAACCGCGGGTGGCCTGAACGCCGCTGGCGCCGCCGCTTCCGGGACGGGCGGGCTCGACTTCTCGTCAGCCTCGTCAGCGCAGGCGTCCATTACCTTGGTGAACGACAAGATCAAGTCCGTCTCCACGGCTCGTGCTTCTTTGGGTGCTTCGCAGAACCGCCTCGAGTCGGCTGTTCAGACCATCAACGTGGCCAAGGAAAACCTGACCGCTTCCAACTCCCGTATCCGCGACACGGACATGGCCGAGGAAATGGTCAAGTTCACCCGCAACAACATCCTGTCCCAGGCGGGCACGGCCATGCTGGCCCAGGCCAACCAGACCGGCCAGGGTGTTCTGCAGCTGCTTCGCTAAACCGGGCCGCTGAGGGGTTGAGCAAACGGCTCCTCTGCTGGATTTGGTGGAATGCGCACAGCGCCCGGAGAGATTTCCTCTCTCCGGGCGCTGTGCAGTACCACCGGCTGAACCTATTCGACCGACCTTTTTGTTCTAAGGAGTTGTAGGAGTGGGACTCTCCATCGACGGGCTGTCCAGCGGACTGGACACGACGTCCCTGATCAATTCGCTGATGACGATTGAAGCCGCTCCGCAGAACCTCATCAAGAACAAGGCAGCGGCCGTGCAGTCGGGCATCGCAGCGCTGCAGTCGTTAAATTCCTCCCTCGCCAGCCTGGCCACGTCGGCTTCGAAGCTGACCCAGCCGAAGGCCCTTGATCTCTACGCCGCCACGAGCAGCTCGACCAAGGTCACTGCCTCCGTCGGTGCGGGCGCGAGCGCCGGGTCGCTTGATTTCACGGTTTCGAAGCTCGCCGAGGCGCAGGTGTCCGTGAGCGAGAAGGCGACAGCCTGGCCTTACACCACCATGACCATCACCAGTGGGGGCAAGTCCGTCACGGTCACCCCGGCCAGCACTTCGATGGACGACGTCGTCTCCGCGGTCAATGCTGCAGGCGCTGGCGTCATGGCGAGCAAGGTGGCACTAGGCGGCGGGGAATATCGACTTCAGTTCACTTCCACCGCCACCGGGACAGCCGGTGCCTTCAGCATCGAAAAGTCGGACGGCACAGCGCTGGCGCTGACGTCGGTCAAAGAACCTCAGAACGCTGAGATCAAGCTTTGGGCGGGCATAACAGGTCTTGAGCAGACCGTGACGTCCTCTACCAACAAGTTCGAGAACGCCCTGAACGGTGTTTCCTTGTTGGTTTCCGAGGCCTCCGATACCCCGGTTCGGGTCACCGTTTCCAAGGACAACGCACAGATTACCAAGGCCGCCTCGGACCTTATCGGTGGCGTCAGCGCTGTTCTGGCTCAGATCACAATTAAGAGCACCGTGGTCGCCAGTACCGACGCTTCCGGTGCCCCCATCACTTCCGGCGGTGTATTCACCGGGGACAGCACCATCCGGGCGGTTAGCACCAACATTCTTTCTGCCGCGTCGCAGCCGGTCGACGGGAAGTCCCCGGCCGAGTACGGCATTACGCTGACCAAGACCGGAACCATGGAGTTTGACGCCGCGAAATTCGGCGCCGCTCTGGAGAAGAGCCCGACGGCCACAATGGCCGCCGTCGCCACGATCGCTGGCCGGGTGGCCAATGCTGCAAAACAGGCATCCGACCCCACCACGGGTCTGATCAGCACCAAAATCATCGGCCAACAAAGCACGGCCAAGGACTACGCGACCCAGATCGAAAACTGGGATGACCGCCTCGCCATCCGCCGGGCCACCTTGCAGCAGACATACTCCGCCCTGGAAGTCGCGCTCAGCGGCATGAAAGCGCAGTCGGCTTGGCTCTCCTCCCAGCTTGCAGGCCTCTCGTCAGGAAGTTCCTCATCATGACCTTGCCCTCCTTCGGCGGCTACGGCAATGCCTCCCTGCGCAACCAGTACCTCGCCGACTCCGTGCTCTCGGCACCGCCGGCACGCCTGCTCACAATGCTTTACGACCGTCTCCTCCTGGACCTCGGCCGGGCGGAAACAGCCCAGCAGACGGCGAACTGGCCGGTCGCGTCGGAGAACCTGATCCACGCGCAGGCCATCATCACCGAGCTTTCGTCATCGCTGAACACCGACGCGTGGGAGGGGGCCGACGGGCTGCTGGGTATTTACAACTACGCCGCGACGGCCCTGATCAACGCCAACATCCAGCGGGACGCGGCTTTGACCCGCGAAGCAATCGAGCTGCTGGAGCCCCTCCGCCAGGCCTGGCACGAGGCCGCCGCGGCCATCCCGGCAGCCCGGCCGGCCGGTCTGTCGGCGGCACCGGCCGCCACGCCCTTCGCTGCAGCCGGCGCCTGGAGCACGCAGCCGGGCGCCGCTGGCGGGAGCCTTGGTTTTGGCTGAGCCTGCCTACTGGGAGGACTACCCCCGCGCCGCGCAGTCCGCACCCGACCCGGCCCTCGCCGCGTGGATGCTGGTGCTGGACGTGCTGGAGATGGCCGTCGTCGCCGCGGAGAAGACGTTGAAGGATCCGCTCGGTCCCTTGTCCGCCCCGGAGCAGCCGGTGGCCGCTCTGCCGGTGGAGCGCTGGTCCCCGCCGACTCTTAGCGGCCCCTTGCCGCCCGAAGCGCGGCGCCGGGCCATGGCGTTGTCAGCAGCGCAGGAGCGCGTGGCCCGGCGTCTGGAAGCCGCGAAACAGGACGTGGCCAAGCAGCTGCAGGCCGTGAGTTCGGTGCCCGGCGTCGGCGATCCTGCCGGCGCGATTTACCTCGACGTGAACAGCTAAACCCGCCGTCGGCCGGTCAATTCAAAGAACCCGAATAAACCTTTCACATTTTCTCTAACGCGGCGCTGAACAGTGCCGATAACCACAGTAAGAGCACGGATCGCTCGTTTAACGGCCACGGATCGGCCACCCCACAATTCCCCAGGCAGGACTCTGTGCTCGAATCCGTGACTTCCGCAGCCCTGGCCAGCGCCATGGACGGGCTGGCTCTGCGCCAACGCGCCATCGCGAACAACATCGCGAACGTCAACACCCCGAACTACCACGCCAAGCGCGTCAGCTTTGAAGCTGCCCTTGCCGCGTCCGTGCAGTCCGGGGACGGCCACGCCGAGGCCACGACGGCGACCTCGCTCGAGCCCACCCAGCTCAACGGCAACAACGTCAATCTGGACACGGAAACCCTTTCCAACATCGACACGGTGCTGCGCTTCCAGTTCGCCGCCCGCGCCATCGGTGGGGAATTCAGCGCCGTCCGCGCCGCTATGAGGACCAACTAATGACCTTCGACGCAATCGGCATCGCCGGCTCCGCCCTCACCGTGCACCGCAAGTGGCTCGACGCGGTTTCGGACAACCTGGCCAACATGAACGACGCCTCCGCCACGTCCGGACCGGCGTTCCGCGCCAAGTACGTTGAAGCAGCCGAAGGCGCCGACGGCACCGGCGTGTACGTCAAAAGCACCCAGCTGGGCGACGGCGCGGGCCGCATCGTCTACCAGCCGGACCACCCGCTCGCCGACGCCAACGGCAACGTGAAGTACCCGGACATCGACATGGCCGAGCAGATGGGCGCCCTGATCATCGCCCAGCGCGGCTACCAGGCCAACGCCCAGGTCGTGGACCGCGCCCGCGAGACCTATCTCGCCGCCCTTGAGATTGGAAGATCCTGATGCCTGTTTCCCCCATCGCGCCGGCCCAGGGCGTCCTGCCCACGGACTACCTCTCCGGTGCCGCCTCGGTGCCTGCAACGGACGGTTCCGGTTTTGCCTCTTCCCTCACCGGCGCCGTTGACAACCTCCAGCAGCTGCAGTCGACGTCGAAAGAGCTCGCCGTCTCCGCCGTGACCGGCAACCTCGACGACATCCACAACGCCACCATCGCCGCCAGCCGGGCACAGATCACCCTTGAACTCGTGGCCACGGTCCGGAACAAGGGCGTTGACGCGTTCAACGAGATCATGAGGATGCAGGCCTGATGCCTCCGCAGATCACCGTCTTCTTCCAGCGCTTCGGCGCCGGCCTCAAGAGCTTCACCACCGGCCAGCGCACGCTAGCCGTCATCGGCGCCGCACTGCTGATTGTTGGCGTTGTCGCGCTCTCCGCCTGGCTCACCCGGCCCACCCTGGCGCCGCTGTTCTCCGGCCTCAAGGACACGGATGCGAACGGCATCGTGGAGCAGCTGCGCAAGGACAACGTCCCCTACGAGCTCAGCGACGGCGGCTCCACCATCCTCGTGCCGCAGGACAAGGTCTACGACGAGCGCCTCAAAGCCGCCGCCGCCGGCCTTCCGACCGCCGCGGCCACCGGCTACTCGCTGCTGGACAAGATGGGCGTCACGTCCTCCGAGTTCCAGCAGTCCGTGACCTACAAGCGCGCTCTCGAAGGCGAACTGGCCAGCACCATCTCCGCCATGGACGGCGTGAAGACTGCCGCGGTCCGGCTCGCCATCCCGGAAAAGACCGTCTTCGTCTCGAAGACCCCGGACACCACGGCCTCGGTCTTCGTCGAGACCGCGCCCGGCGTGACCCTCTCCGGCGACAAGGTCCAGGCCATCGTGCACCTGACCTCCGCCGCGATCGAGAACCTCAAACCTGCCAACGTCTCCGTGGTGGACTCGCAGGGCAACGTCCTCTCCACTGTGGGCGGCGGGGCCGCGGGATCCTCCTCCAAGCAGGCCGCCGACTACCAGCAGCGCACCGGCGACGCCGTCCGCGCCGTCCTGGACCGCGTAGTGGGTCCCGGCAACTCCACCGTGGCGGTCGCGGCAGATGTCACTGGAGAATCCGCCCAGCAAAAGAGCGAAACCTTCTCCAACACCCCGGGCGCGCTGCCGCTGAGCGAATCCTCCAAGACGGAAAAGTACAGCGGAGGCGCGGGCGGTGCCGCCGGCGTCCTCGGACCGGACAACATCGCGGTCCCTGGCGGAACCAGCGGCAACGGCAGCTTCGACTCCACGACCGCGACCAAGAACAACGCCGTCAACAAGGTCACCGAGGACCGGGTCATCCCGCCGGGCGCCGTGAAGCGACAGACCATTTCGGTGGCTGTCAGCCAGTCCGCCGCGGGCGGGCTGAACATCGGCTCACTCACCGCGCTGGTGACCTCCGCCGCCGGCGTCGACAAGGCCCGGGGCGACATCGTCACCGTCGAGGTGATCCCGTTCAGCACCGCGGCCGCGGATGCGGCCAACGCCTCCCTCGACGCGGCCAAGGCCGACCTCGAGGCCCAGAAGCAGCAGGCGTTCTTCGCAACCCTGGTCACGGCCGGCAGCATCCTGCTCGGACTGCTGATCCTGGCCCTGGTCGTCACCATCATCCTGCGCCGCCGCCAGAAGCGTGAGCCGGTGGACCTGGGCGAGCGCCTGGACCTGCTGCCGGCGATCCCCGCTGTGACGGCCATCGATCCGGCCCCCGCGACGTCGGCCATCCCGCTGACGGCCCTGCCGCTGCAGCCGCTGCCGGCGCCGCCCATGGAGGTGCTGGAAGCCGAACGCCGCATGCAGGAGATCGACAACATGGTCGCCGCCAACCCGGAGAAGGCAGCCGACTACCTCCGCAGCCTCATGGATGACAGGCAGCCCGCATGAAACTCGCCGAATCGACCCTCACCGGCACCCAGCGCGCCGCCGTCGTCCTGATGCAGATGAGTCCGCCCAACGCGGCCCGGGTGATGGCACAGTTGACGGACTCCGAGGCGGAGGAAATCGCCGCCGAGATTGTCCGCCTCCGCAAGGTGGATCCGGAGGTCGCCGAGCAGATAATGAAGGACTTCCACGAGGCTGCCCTGAGCAGCCCGCGGCAGGCCCGCGGCGGCCGTGAGCTCGCCGAAGGCCTGCTCGAGGCCTCCTTCGGCTCGGAAAAGGCCGCCGGCCTGATCAACCGGCTGACCGTCAACATGGCCGGCAAATCGTTTGAGTTCCTCGAAGACATCGAACCGGTGCAGATCCTCGCGCTGATCGACGGCGAACTTCCGCAGACCATCGCGCTGGTCCTGGCCCACCTGAGCCCGCGCAAGGCCTCGGCCGTGATGTCCGGGCTGCCAGGCTCGCTGCGGGCCGACGTCGCGCTCAGCATCGCCACCATGGGCTCGGGCGCGCCGGAAGCCATCGGCATCGTCGCGGACACGCTGAAGCTGCGCGGCGGCGCGGCCGTCTCGCAGCAGGCCTCCAAAGTGGTCGGCGGCATCCAGCCGCTGCTGGAAATCATCAACCGGACCGACGCCGGGACCGAACGCTCCGTCCTGGACGGGCTCGACCTGCTGGATCCGGACCTCGCCGTGGAAATCCGCGCCCAGATGGTGACCTTCGACGACATCGTCAAGCTGGAACGCCGCGACGTGCAGCTGGTGCTCCGCGGCCTGGACGCCTCCGTGCTCGCCGTGGCCATGAAGGGCGCCACCGAACCGGTGCTGGAAACCATCACCACCAACGTCTCCGGCCGCAACCTCGAAATCCTCGAATCCGAGATGGCGGCACTGGGACCGCTGCGCGCCTCGCAGATCGAGGAGGCGCGGGCCGCCGTCGTCCGCTCCATCCGCGAGCTCGAAGCCGAAGGCCAGATCACCATCCAGCGCGGGGACGAAGAAGACTATGTTTACTGACGGGTCGTTTACGGACGCCGGCTCCGCCGAAAGCGCCCCGGCCCGCATCGTCTTCCCCTCGCTGCGGTCCAGTGGACCGGCCAACGAGCAGGCCGGCTACACCGAGGGCCACGCCGCGGGCTACGCCGCGGGCGTCCGCGCCGCCGCCAAGGAACAGCGCCGCTGGCGCGACCGGATGGCTGCCGAGCAGGCCGCCTCGCTCGCCGCCGGGCAGCAGGACCTGGACCGTGCCGTCCGCGCCCTCGCCGTGGCCCGCACCGACTTCGCGCACCGCAACGTCCAGGCCCTGCACGACGCCGAAGAGGTCCTGGCCCGTACCGCGCTGGAACTGGCCGAGGCCGTCCTCGGCTACGAACTTGCCGAGGGCACCCGGACGGCCCGCGCCGCCCTGGACCGCGCCCTGTCCGGAAACGACGCCGCCACCGTGCTGGCCATCAGGCTGCACCCGGCCGACATCGAGGTGCTCGCCAAGGAAGGCCAGGACCTGCCGGCCGGCCTTCCGCTGCTCGCCGACGCGTCCCTGCAGCGCGGCGACGCGAAAGTGGAATACCAGCAGGGCTGGCTGGACGCCAGCCTAGGCAGCGCCCTGGCCCGTGCCAAGGCGGCCCTGATGGGGGACCAGCAGTGGCCCGCCGATGCCCCGGATTCGCTCTCCGGCGGGCAGCCATGATCGCCCAGTGGCGCCCCAAGGGCGACGACTTCGCGGCTGCCCTCGCCGCGGCCGCGCCGCAGCGCGTCGGCACCGTCACCTCCGTGATGGGCCTGGGCCTGGAAGTGTCCGGCCTGGACTGCGCCCTCGGTGACCTGGTCACCGTGGGGGAGAACCCCGGACTCGACGCCGAGGTCGTGGCGGCCCTGGACGGCTCCGTGCGCTGCATGCCGCTCGGGCGCCTCGCCGGCGTCGCCGCCGGAGACCCGGTCCGCGCCAAGGGCGGCACCGTGCTGGTCCCCACCGGTGCGGGGCTCTTCGGCCGCGTCATCGACGGCCTCGGCCGCCCGATCGACGGCAAGGGCCCGCTGCTCAGCGGACCGCGCGTGCCGATCGACAACGAGGCGCCGAACGCCATGAAACGCGCACGGATCGACACCGCGCTGCAGACCGGCGTCCGGGTGCTGGACACCATGACCACCCTGGGCAAGGGCCAGCGCATGGGCCTCTTCGCCGGCTCCGGCGTCGGCAAGTCTTCACTGCTGTCCATGATCGCCCGCGGCACCGACGCCGAAGTATCCGTGATCGCCCTCGTGGGGGAGCGCGGCCGCGAAGTCCGCGAATTCCTGGAGGACGACCTTGGCCCCGCCGGGCTGGCCCGCTCGGTCGTCGTCGTCGCCACCTCTGACGAGCCGGCGCTGATGCGCATGCGCGCCGCGTTCACCGCCACCCGGATCGCCGAATCCTTCCGGGACCAGGGCCAGGACGTTGTGCTCATGATGGATTCGCTGACCCGCGTGGCCATGGCCCAGCGCGAGATCGGCCTCTCCGCCGGCGAGCCCCCCGCTACCCGCGGCTACCCGCCGTCGACGTTCTCCGTCCTGGCCCGGCTGCTGGAGCGGGCCGGCACCGCCGAATCCGGCTCAGTGACCGGCATCTACACCGTGCTGGTGGACGGCGACGACCACAATGAACCCATCGCCGATGCCGCCCGGTCCATCCTCGACGGCCATGTGGTGCTGGACCGGAAGCTCGCCGTGACGGGACACTTCCCCTCGGTGGACGTGCTGGGTTCGGTCTCGCGCGTTGCCTCCAAGGTCAACGCCCGTCACCACCTCGACGCGGCCTCCACGCTGCGCAGGGTCCTCGCGGCCCGCAAGGCAGCCCAGGACCTGATCGACGTCGGCGCCTACCAGGCCGGGACCAACCCGCTGGTGGATGCCGCCCTGGCGCATGAGGACTCCGTCAGCGGCTTCCTGCAGCAGCCGATGGACGAGTCCACCCCCCACCCCGAGTCCTGGCGTCAGCTGGACCACCTCACTTCGATCCTGGGAGCCGCGGCATGAACCGGCAATTCTCGCTCGCGGGGCTGTTGCGCCTCCGCCAGATCCAGCAGGACCAGGCGGCGTCCGGGCTGGCCCGCGCCCGTTCCCGGTCCACTTCGGTCCGGGCCCGGGAAGCCTCGGCCCGCCGGCAGCTGTCCGCCACCGACGAGGACATCGTCAGCTCCGCGTCGCTGCGCGCCGTCGCGGCGTCCCGCGCGGCGTCCCACAGCATGCTGGCGGACCTGGAGAACCTGGCCCGCGCAGCCGAGACGGACGAGGCCGCGGCGCGCGAGGAATTCATCGCCGCCCGCACCCGGTCCGTCGGCCTGGAAAAGCTGCAGGCCCGCCACCACGCCGAAGTGAACACCGCGGAGCTGCGCGCCGAACAGTCCACCCTGGACGAGATTTCCTCGACGATCTGGCACCGGGACGAACAGCAGGTGCGCTCATGAGCATGACCGAGGCGCTGGGCCGCATGCAGGGCATCCAGTCGATGATCGCTGAGCTCACCCGTCCCACCCAGACCGAAAGCACCGCCGCGGCGCTGAAGTCCGCCGCAGCCACGTCCCTCGCGACCGGGACCGCCACCGGCGACGCCGGCTCCTTCACGGAGGCGCTGACCGCGGCCCTCGGCGGAAGCGCAAGCGCCTCCGGAACGGATCCCTCATCCCTGGCCGGCGGCCTGGGCCTGGGCGGCACCGCGGGCATCGGCGCCTTCAAGGGGCTCACCGCACCGGCACCCGCTGTGCCGGTAGCTGCAGGCAGCGCGACCGGCACGGACGTGGTGGCCATGGCCAAGAAGTACATCGGGGTGCCCTACGTCTGGGGCGGCACCAACCCGGCCACCGGGATGGACTGCTCCGGCTTCACGCAGCGGGTCTTCAAGGACCTCGGCGTCGAGCTTCCGCGGGTCGTTAGCGACCAGATGAAGCAGGGAACCCCGGTGGCGTCCCTGGCCGAGGCCAAGCCCGGCGACCTGCTGATCAGTTTCGGCGGGAATCACATCTCCATCTACCTCGGCAACGGCAAAGCCATCGACGCGCCCGTGCCAGGCAAGACCATCCAGATCCGCGACGCCTGGGAGCAACAGTCCAACCTGACCTCCATCCGGCGGATCGTCCCGGCGGGAGGCGCCTCATGAAGGGCATGGCTTCGATGGACCTGGCGACTGCGCTCGCCGGGTCTCCGGTGCAGGCCCGCGGCGCCCAGCAAGGGAGCCGCGCGCGCACAGACAGTGGGGCGCCCGACGCCGGCGGCTTCGGGTCCGTGCTGAGCGACGCGGTGAGCTACGAGGCAGCTTCCGCTGCCCCGTCGTCCGTCGCGGCTGCCCCCTCGTCCACCGCCACGGCGCCCGGCACCGCTACTGCGCCCGGCACCGCCGCGGCGCCCGGCGAGGCCAAGACCTCGAAAGACGGGGCCCCGGCGGACGCCCCCGCCCAGGACGCAACTGCTGCCACTGAGGGCTCCGCCGCTGCGTCAGCGGCCGATGCCGGCATCCTGGCCGCTTCGGCCCAGTTCGCCGCGGCGATCCAGCCCGCCGCGGCCGCGGGGGAGACTACGGCCGCGACGGCGGCACCCGGCGGCATCGCCCCGCCGTCTGTGAGCCCAGCAGCAGCTTCCGGCCAGCTCTTTGTGGACCCGCGGCTGGCGCCCCCGACCGGCGCTGTGACGGCCCCGTCCGCGGGGGAGACTGCGGCGGCGCCCGCACCGGTCGTGGCGTCCGTTGCCGGCGGTGTCGCCCTGCGCCACGAACCGGCGAGCAACACAGCGGCGGGCCCCGCAGCAGCCGGCCTCGCCACACCACCGCAACCTGGTGCGGCGCTTCCGGGCATCGTCCTTCCGGCCGCCGCGGCTCAGGCTGCCCTCCGCCCGGCGGGCGTCCCGGCGGGTGGCAAGCCGGCCGCTGGCACGGCTGCCGGCGTCGTTCCCGCCCAGGCTGTTGCCGCGGCTGGAGCCACGACCGCCCCCGCCGCGCCCGCGGATCCCGCTGCGGCGCTGCCCCCGGCAGCCGCTCCGGCGACGGGAGTTCCGCCGACGGCGGCGCAGACCGCAGCGGCGCCCACCGCTGCCGGCACGGCGGCACCGGGCCTGCCCGGCGTCGTCGTCGGGACCGGAGGGAGGCTCCCCGGCGGGGCCCCCGACGCTCCCGCCGAGAGCCGTCCGGCTGCTCCCGCAGCGACGGACAGCGTGGCCGCTGCCGGCGCCGCGGCGGTGGCCCCGCCCGCGCCGGGCCCGGCCCGCAGCACGGCACTACCGGCGGCCGCGACTCCGGCCCAGCAGCCCGCCCTCACCCCGCAGCTGGCAAAGCCGCTGTTCACGCTCGCAGCGGCCCCGCACGGCCAGCACATCATGACCCTGAAAGTTACCCCCGAGGACCTCGGTCCGCTGACCGTGCGCGCCCACATCGACGGCGCCGGCGTTCGGATCGAACTGTTCGCTCCCGGGGACACCGGCCGGGAAGCGCTGCGCGGGATCCTGCCGGAACTGCGCAAGGAACTTGCCGACGCCGGCTTCGGTGCGACCCTCGACCTCTCGGACCACAGCGGACCGGCGGGCCGGGGCCAGGACGCAGGAGGGGACGCGGGACAGGGTGCAGCCGGCCGCGAAGCCTCCGACGCCGGCAGCGCCGGCTCGGGACCCGGCGGCCGGAACGGGCCCGGCGAACCGCGGCCCGGGCACCGGTGGGACGCCCTGGCGGACCAAGCGTCGCTGCGCAGCACCAGGATCCTGAACGGTCCCCAAACCACCCTCGACATTCTCGTCTGACACGAAGGAACCCGACCCATGACTATCCAGCCCATCGCCCCGCAGCCGGTTACGGCCGCGGGGACGACCCCGCAGGCTGCCGCCGTCCGGGCCCCCGTGCAGTCCATGGACGCCAACGTGTTCATGACCCTCCTCGTGGCCCAGCTCAAGAACCAGAACCCCAGCGCCCCCATGGATACGAACCAGATGATGGCGCAGACCATCCAGCTTTCCATGATGGAAAAGATGACCGAACTGACTTCCAACAGCAAGGAGGGATTCTCCCTCCAGATGCGCTCGGCAGCATCACAGCTGATCGGCCACTCCGTTGACTACAAACTCGCCGACGGCACCACCGGCACCGGAATCGCCAGCTCGGTTTCCTTCGCCGACGCAGTACCGACCGTCAAGGTCGGCGATCTCTCCATCCCCCTCGACTCCATCACCGGCCTTACCGCGCCGGCCGCTTCCTGACCAGTTTCCTCCCGTAGAAAGGCAGTTCCCATGCTCCGCTCGCTGTACTCCGGAATCTCCGGCCTTCGTGCCCACCAGACCATGCTGGATGTCACCGGCAACAACATCGCCAACGTCAACACGGCCGGCTTCAAGGCGTCCTCCACGCAGTTCCAGGACACCCTCTCGCAGCTGACCCAGGGCGCGTCCGCGCCGCAGGGTGAGTCCGGCGGCAGCAACCCGGCGCAGATCGGCCTCGGCGTCCGCGTCGCCGGCGTCAGCACCAACTTCGCCCAGGGCTCCTCGCAGAGCACCGGCCGCGCCACGGACATGATGATCTCCGGCGACGGCTTCTTCGTCACCAGCAAGGGCGGCCAGCAGCTGTTCACCCGTGCGGGATCCATGACGTTCGACGCTGCCAGCCAGCTCGTCAGCCCGGACGGCGGCATCCTGCAGGGCTGGACCGCCAACAACGGCAAGGTGGACCAGGCGGGTGCCATTGGCGACATCACGCTTAACCCCAACACCATGATCGCGACCCCCACGACCTCCATGACGCTGGACGGCAACCTGCCCGCGGACGCCGGTTCGGCGTCGTTCGACCGCGTGGTCAAGGTCTACGACTCCGTCGGCGCCGCCAGCAACCTCACCCTCACCTTTGTCCAGCAGCCTGGCGGCTGGGGTGTGTCCACCGACGGCGGCGCCACCATCGCGGACCGGATGAGCTTCACCGACGGCCGGCTGACCTCTCCGGGCAAGCTCAACGTTGCGGGCAAGACCATCGACGTAAGCCAGGTGTCCTCCTTCGCAGGCATGAGCTCGCTCACCGTCAGCGGCCAGAACGGCACCCCGGCCGGGAAGCTGGAATCCTTCACCCTCGGCAATGACGGCTCCCTGATCGGGTCCTTCAGCAACGGCACCAAGCAGGTCCTCGCCAAGATTGCGCTGGCGAAGTTCACCAACCCGGCCGGCCTCGAGAAGGCCGGCGGCTCCTCCTACGTCGCCACCGCCAACTCCGGCAACGTCCAGCTGGGCGCGGCCGGCGACCCGGGCATCGGCACCCTGGCCGGCGGCTCGCTGGAGATGTCCAACGTGGACCTGTCCCAGGAATTCACCAACCTGATCGTCGCCCAGCGCGGCTTCCAGGCCAACGCCCGCATCATCACCACCTCGGACGAGGTCCTGCAGGAGCTCGGCAACCTCAAGCGCTAACCCCTGGCGCACCGCGGTCCAAGGTCGCCAGCGAGGGGCGCACGGAAGACAGCCACGGGACTCATCCAGCTCCGAGGACCCGAGCTGTCCGCCGCATGCACCCGTTCGACGGCAGACGCGGTGCCGGCCGTGCTTTTTCGCACCGGTTTTGGAAAAACGCGGCGCGGGCGGCCTGATGCGCCCCGGATCCGGGGCGCGCAGGTCCGTTTCCGCCGCGGGTGTCCGTTGCCGTAGCGAAATTCGGGCGAACGAAGGCCGTGGAACGGCGGGCCACATGGAAGGGGTCCCTTGGGGACCCCTTTCGTGTGTCCGCGGCGCCTAACGAAAGCGCGGGGGCGGCCGACAGTAAGGGGAGAACACCCCTACCCGCCGCTTGGCCGCACCGCCAGGCAGTCCCCAGAGCAGAATCGGCCCATGATCGTTGTCACACGCCTCAACGGAACGCGCTTCGCGGTCAATCCGGACCTGATTGAACGGATCCACGAGAGTCCGGACACCCACCTGGTCACGCTCGACGGCGCCGCTTATGTTGTGCTCGAAAGCCTGGCCGAGGTGGTCGAGCTGATTGCCGACTACCGCGCCTACGTCCTGAACAAGGCGCGGGATTTCCCCGCCGTCACGGGCTACCCCTTGAGCCTGGTCCCGCCTGCCGGACCGGACGACGATGCCGACGCCTCCGCACCTGAACCACCAAGGAAGTAAGCCATGGATCCCGCAACAATCATTGGACTGCTCCTCGCGTTTGGTTCCGTCGTCACCATGGTGGTCATTGAAGGTGGCAGCATCTCCGGCCTGCTGCTGCCCGGGCCCCTGGTCCTGGTCTTCGGGGCAACCCTGGCCATCGGGCTGGCCGGCAACACGCTCAAGGACGTGATCCAAGCGTTCAGGGCCGTGCCGGCAATGTTCATGGGAAAGACGTCGAAGCCCCAGGAAAGCATCGACCAGATGGTCCGCTTCGCGGAAAAGGCGCGCGCCGAGGGCCTGCTCTCCCTTGAGGAAGAGGCCGCGAGCGTCAAGGATCCGTTCCTGGCCCGAGCCCTGCAGAACATCGCAGACGGCACCGACGCCGAGGACCTCCGGCTGCAGATGGAGGACGAGATTGACACGAAGTCCCGCAGCGACCACGCGTCGTCGAAGTTCTTCGCCAGCCTCGGCGGCTACGCCCCTACCGTGGGGATCGTCGGAACTGTCGTGTCCCTCACCCACGTCCTCGAAAACCTCTCCAAGCCGGACGAACTGGGGCACATGATCGCCGCCGCCTTCGTCGCGACCCTGTGGGGCCTGCTCTCGGCCAACTTCATCTGGCTGCCGTTCAGTTCGCGACTGGCCAGGCTCTCCGAGTTGAACATCGAACGCATGACCCTCGTGATGGAGGGCATGCTCGCCGTGCAGTCCGGCGCCCAGCCCCTGCTGCTGGCCGAACGGCTCCGTTCCATGGTCCCGGAGCACCAGCTCAAGAGCGCCGACAAGGGCCGCAAGGCGCCCAGCGGTGACGGCACCGCGGAGTCGATGGACACCGCAGCGTGAGCGGACGCCGCCGGCCCCGCAAGAAACCCGAAGCGCACCACGTCGACGAACGCTGGATGGCTTCCTACATGGACATGGTCACCGTGCTCATGTGCCTCTTCATCGTCCTTTACGCCATGTCCACGGTCGACGCGAACAAGTTCGAGAAGCTGCGCAACTCGCTCGCCACCGGGTTCGGCGCGGTGGCCTCGGAAACCGTGGACACCGCCTCCGGGACCGTGGTCCCGCCCGAATTCGTCAACAAAGACCTCGAGGCCTTTGCCGCCGTCCAGTCGGACGACAAGAAAGCCCAGGACGCAGCCCTCGCCGCCGCGAAGAAAGAAGTGGACCGGCTGCGCGCCCTCGAGAAAAAGATGAAGGCCGGCCTGGCCGCCGCCGGGCTCAGCCAGAACGTGGAGTTCCAAATCGACCAGCGCGGCCTGACGGTCAAGCTCATCGGCTCCCAGGCCTTCTTCGCCCCCGACCGGCCCGAGCTCACCAACCGCGCGTCCCAGGTGCTGCACATCATCTCGCCCATCCTCGGCCCCGCGGCGCTGGAGATCATGGTGGAAGGCCACGCAGCGAAGGGCATTACCGCGTACCCGTCCACTTGGGAACTGTCCTCGGCGCGCGCGGTCAACGTGCTGCGCTACATGGTGGACCGCGGCGGGATCCCGCCGCAGCGGATCGGGGCCGTCGCCTTCGGCTCGGCCCGCCAGGTCAACGACGATTCCACGCCGGCGCTGATGGAGCGGAACCGGCGGGTGGACATCGTAGTCATCTCCGACAAGCCCGACGTCGTCCGGGCCCTCATTCCCCAGGCCTTGAAGCTGACCCAGAAATAGCGGCTCTTTCGCGTGCTGTCTGACGCCCCGTTTATTGCCTGGGGCAGACTGCTTACGACGGCGGATCCCTTGCCGATAGTGGCAACCGTGAGTGTTCTGGATGAGCGGGAAGTGGTACGGGAGCGGACCGTCAGCGTCTATGACTTCCGGCGTCCCGCGACGCTGGCGCGAGAGCACAGCCGCGTCCTGGAACTCGCCTTCGAGACGTTCGCCCGCCAGTGGGGCACCCAGCTGACCGCCAAGGTCCGCGTGAAGTCCGTGGTGCGGCTCGAGGACGTCGGCATGCAGAGCTACGACGAGTACGCCGCCTCCCTCCCGGCGGTGACCGCCATGGTGCTGTGCACCGTGGAGTCGCACGATGCCAAGCTGGTGGTGCAGTTCCCCGCTCCTTCGGCCCTGGGCTGGATCAACCGGATGCTGGGCGCCTCGAACGACACGGTGATGCCGGACCGGAAGTTCACGCAGATTGAACAGGCCCTGGTCAAGGGACTTATGGACGAGGCCCTCGAGGACCTCGGCTACTCGCTCGGGCCGCTGTTGAGCGAAACCATCCGGGTGGACACCGTCCAGTACAACTCCCAGTTCGCCCAGGCCGCAGCGCCCAGCGAACTCATGATTGTCGCCTCCTTCACGATCAACGTCGGCAACATCAGTGCCCCGGCCACCCTGGCGGTGCCGGCGGGAATCCTGCTGGGCCGGCTGAAGAAGGTCAACCCGACGGACAACCGCGGGGACGCCGCCGCCCGCATCAGCTCGCAGTTGGAGCGCGTCCCGGTGGAACTCTCGGTGCGGCTCTCGACGTCGTACGTCACCCCCAGCCAGGTGCTGGGCCTCGCGGTGGGGGACGTCCTGACCCTCCCGCACCTGGAAAACCGGCCGTTCGACCTCACCCTGGATGGCACGAGGCTGGCCACCGCCGCCCCGGCCCGCAACGGGTCCCGGGCCGCAGCCGTCATTGTCACAATCGAGGAGAATAACCAATGAGCATCACCCTGACCAAGCATGAATCGTCGGCGGAACGGCTCGTTGAGGAACTGCCGAGCCCGGTAGCCCTGAAGGTCGTCGCGCTGGTCCCGGCCCGCGCCGCAGCCCCCTACGCCCGCCAGGCCGTCACCGCGACCTTCGTCGGCTCCGTGACCGCAGACCTCGCCCTGATGCTCAGCGACCGCACGTTCCTGGACGAGGCGGCCGGGGGAATGGCCGGCGGCCAACTCGGCGTCGTCTCCGTCACCGATGTCCTCCGCCCCGCGATGGAAAGCGCAAGCTCGGTCTTCGGCGCCGGCGTGCTCTCGGACCTGCGCGAGTCCGACGCGTCCGGGCTGCTTTCGGACCCCGACACTGCCGTCTTCGAACTCTCCGACGGCACCAGCCCGGCGGCATGGTTCGCGGTCCGGCTGCGCGAACACGGCACCAGCCAGGACCGTGCCGGCGACCTCTTCGGCGGCGGCGACACGGTGGCCGGCCGGCTGGGCCGCATCAACAACATCGAGATGGCCCTGACCGTGGAGATCGGCCGCACCCGCATGTCCGTCCGCGACGTGCTCTCGCTCGAACCCGGCAAGATCATCGAACTGGACCGCTCCGCGGGCGCCCCCGCCGACGTTCTGCTCAACGGACGGCTGATCGCCCACGGCGAGGTTGTGGTCCTGGACCAGGACTACGCCGTGCGGATCACCCGGATCCTCGACGTGGCCGAGGGGCTTAGCTGAATGGACTCGCTGATCCTCGGGCTGCGGGTAGCCGTAGCCCTGGGCGCGGTGCTTGGACTGATCTGGCTGCTGCAGCGCCGTCTCGGCAAAGGCACGGGACGACGCCGCGCTGACGCCGCCTTGAGCGTCGTCAGCCGCCAAAGCGTCGGCCAGCGTGCCTCCGTAGTGGTGGTCGACGCCGGTGGCCAGCGCTTCCTGCTCGGCGTCACCGACCACGCCGTCAACGTCCTGCACACCGGCGACATCCCGGCAGAGGCCGCAGAGGCCCTGGATCCGGAGCCCCGCCGCGCCGGTGCCGCCGGCGCTTTCGCGCAGATCCTCGCAAGCGCGGGAGCCGGAGCCGGAGCCGCTGCCTCCGCCGCACCCGTGAACGGGGCCGGGACCGCGGACCAGGTCGGCAGCCTTGCTGCTGGCGAGCCCGGGGCACCGGACCGGCCGCTGTCCCGCCGCAACTCCATCCGCCGCGAACCCCACCCCCGGACCGCCCCGGGGCGCGGGACCGCGCCCGCCGCGTCCCACCCGCCGCTGCACGGGTCAATTCTGGCCGGTTCCACCTGGAAGCAGGCCGCTGCCGCTCTCAGGAGCGGACGCCGCAATTGATCCGCCCTGCCACCGCCCGCTCCGCCCGCGTCCCGTCAACCAGCAGCAGCCGAACCGGCATCAGCCGAACCACAAGGTTCCTGGCCATCGGCGTCGCCGCCGTGCTCTGCGCCGTCCTGCTGCTCTGGCTTAACGCCTCCGCCGGCCATGCGACTGCCCCCGTGCCGCCGGTTCCGCCAACCCCGCCGGCCAGCCCGGACACCGGCAGCGTCAACATCGAGATCAACGGCATGGACGGAAAGCCCTCCACAGCGGTCCTGACCCTGATCGGGATCACCCTGTTGTCCGTCGCGCCCGCGCTGCTGCTGATGATGACCTCGTTCACCAAGATCTTCGTGGTGCTCGCGATGACCCGCAACGCGCTCTCGCTCCCGTCCATACCGCCCAACCAGGTGCTGGCGGGCCTGGCCCTGTTCCTGTCGATCTTCGTCATGTGGCCGGTCATCAACGAGATGAACACCATCGGCGTGCAGCCCTACCTGAACGGCACCTTGGATTTCAACGGCGCGCTCAGCGCCGGCTCGGGCCCGCTGCAGCACTTCATGCTGGCGCACACCCGCGAGGAAGACATCGCGCTGATGACCCGCGCCGCCGGCATGGAGAACCCGGCCACGCCGGAAGCGGTGCCGCTGCAGACGCTCATCCCGGCGTTCATGATTTCCGAACTCCGGGCCGCCTTCATTATCGGCTTCGTCATCTTCATCCCGTTCCTCGTGATCGACCTCGTCGTCTCCGCGGCCCTGATGTCGATGGGCATGATGATGCTTCCGCCGGTGATGATCTCGCTGCCGTTCAAGATCCTGCTCTTTGTCCTCGTGGACGGCTGGGGCCTGATCATCACCTCGCTGATCCAAAGTTATGCAGGCTCGGGATGAACGCCAACGCCGTCCTGGACATCTGCCTCCAGGCCATGATCGTGGCCGCCAAGCTCTCGGCCCCGGTGCTGGTGACCGCGCTGGTGGTGGGCCTGGCGATTTCCCTGCTTCAGTCCATCACCCAGCTCCAGGAAGCCACCCTCTCCTTCGTGCCCAAACTGGCCGCCGTGGCCGTGGCGCTGCTGATCTGCGGGCACTGGATGATCTCGGAGATGGTCGCGTTCACCAACGACCTCTTCGCCAAGATCCCCTCCCTGCTCGGAGGCTTGTGAGGTGGGCATCCCGATCGACCAGACGTGGCTGGAAGTCCTCCTGCTGGCCACCGTCCGGATGACGGCATTCCTGATCGTGGCACCGCCTTTCGCGCACCAGGCCTTCCCCGGGCGGATCAAAGCCATGCTGGGCGTCGGCCTGGGCCTGGCCGTCTCGCAGCGGCTTTCCGCCGGCTACGTCGCCCGCGACACGGCAGGCTTCCTCACCGGAGTGGTCCTGGAACTCGTCACCGGCCTGGTCCTGGGCTTTCTGGTCATGCTGGTCTTCGCGGCGATCCAGTCCGCCGGCAGCCTGATCGACCTCTTCAGCGGCTTCCAGATGGCCCAGGCCTTCGACCCGCAGATGATGGTCAACGGCGCCCAGTTCACCCGGCTGCTGCAGATGGCGGCGCTCGCCCTGCTGTTCTCCTCGGACGGCTACCAGCTCGTCATCGGCGGCCTGACCGGAAGCTTCACCGCCCTGCCGCTGGCCGGCGGCCTTGACCTGGCCCAGCCGGTCCAGGCCATGACCTCCGCCGTCACCGGCATGTTCCTCGCCGCCGTCCAGATCGCCGGCCCGCTGCTGGTGGTGCTGTTCCTCGCCGACGTCGGGCTCGGCCTGCTGACCCGGGTGGCCCCGGCACTGAATGCCTTCTCGCTGGGCTTCCCGCTCAAGATCATGCTGACCCTCTCGTTGGCAGGATTCCTCTTCCTCGCCCTGCCCAGGATCGTCTCCACCCTCGCCGGGCAGGCCGCCAAGACTGTGCTGGGGGTGGGCTGATGGCGGATTCACAGGAAAAAACCGAACAAGCCACCGACAAACGCATGCGGGAGGTCCGCTCCAAGGGCCAGCTCTCGCGCTCCCAGGACCTCACCGCCTGGCTGGCGGTCGGCGCCGCCGCCGTCATGATCCCCGCGACCGTGCAGCGCGGGGCCAACGCGGCCACGGACCAGCTCTTCAGCGTCCGGGGCGTCATGGCGCAGCCGGATCCGGCAAGGGCCGTGAAGGCCCTCGAGGACGGCCTCGGCGCGCTCGCCGGAATCCTCGGACCGTTGCTAATCGTCGTGCTCCTTGTCGTCCTGGTGGGTTCGGCGCTGCAGGGCGGCATCCACCTGAAGAAGTTCCGCCTGGACTTCGAGAACTTCAAACTGCTCAGCGGGCTGAAGCGCATCTTCGGCACCCAGGCGCTGTGGGGCGGGGTCAAGGCGCTGCTGAAAGCCAGCGTCGTCGGCCTCGTGCTCTACTCCGTCGTTCAGGGGCTCATCCCGGTGCTGCTCACCGCCGGCGGCCTTCCGGTGTCCGGCGTCGTGGCGGCGGCCGGGAGCGGCATCTCCTCCCTGGTCCAGTTCGCCGTCTTCGCCGGCATCGCGCTCGCGGCCGTGGACTTCTTCGTGGTGATGCGCCGGAACCGGAAGAAGACCCGGATGTCCAAGAAGGAAGTCCAGGACGAGAACAAGAGCAGCGAAGGCGATCCGCTGATCCGCTCCCAGCGCCGGGCCCGGCAGCTGTCCATGAGCCGGAACCGCATGATCGCGGCAATCGGGGACGCCGACGTCGTCCTCGTCAACCCCACGCACGTCGCCGTCGCGCTGAAGTACGAGCCCGGAAAGTCGGCCCCGCGGGTGGTGGCCAAGGGTGCCGGCCACGTCGCGTCGCGGATCAGGCAGGAGGCCGAGGCGAAGAACGTGCCCATGGTCCAGGACATCCCGCTCGCCCGGGCGCTGCACGGCGCCTGCGAGCTGGGGCAGGAGATCCCGGTGGATTTCTACCACGCCGTGGCCGGGGTGCTGGCCTTCGTCATGTCGCTCAAGGCCCGCGGCGCCGGAGCCGGGCTGCACCGGATGGCCGGAGCCGCGCTATGAGCATCTTCGCGAACATTTTTGGAACCAGCGTCTGTGAAAGGACCGCATCATGAACAACAGGCTCGCCCGGCTGGCGGTGCCGATCGGCATCGTGGGCATCGTGCTGCTGCTGGTGGTTCCCGTGCCCGCCCCGCTGCTGGACTTCCTCATCGTGTGCAACATCCTGCTGGCGCTGCTGGTGCTGCTGACCAGCATGTTTGTGAAGAAGCCGCTGGACTTCTCCGTGTTCCCCTCGCTGCTGCTCGTGGCCACGCTGTTCCGGCTGGGCCTCAACGTTGCCTCCACCCGGCTGGTCCTCGGCAACGGTTACGCCGGCCAGGTCATTGAGGCCTTCGGCAAGGTGACCGTGGGCGGCTCCATGATCATCGGCGCCGTCGTGTTCCTGATCCTGGTGGTTATCCAGTTCGTCGTGGTCACGAAGGGCGCCGAGCGCGTCGCCGAAGTCGGGGCGCGGTTCACCCTGGACGCCATGCCGGGCAAGCAGATGGCGATCGACGCCGACCTCAACGCCGGCCTGATTACAGACACCCAGGCCCGGGAGCGGCGCGCCGAGGTCTCGGCAGAGGCCGACTTCTACGGCGCGATGGACGGCGCCTCGAAGTTCGTCAAGGGTGACGCCATCGCCGGCATCATCATCATCATCATCAACTTCATTGGCGGCATCGCCATCGGCATGCTGCAGCGCGGCATGGAGATCGGCGACGCCCTCAACACCTACGGCCTGCTGACCATGGGTGACGGACTTGTCACCCAGATCCCGGCGCTGCTGATGGCTGTCTCCACCGGCATGATCGTGACGCGGTCCAACGCGGAGGCGGACATGGGCCGGACGGCCTCCACGCAGCTGCTGCAGTCGCCCAACGCCCTGATGATCGCGGGCGTGGCCGCCCTCGCCATGGCCCTCATCCCCGGCATGCCGCCCATTCCGTTCGTCCTGGTCGGCGCCGGCCTGATCCTGGCTTCGCGCCGCACCGCCGCCGGCCAGCAGCAGGCGGAAAAGGCCCGCGACGCCGAGGCCGCCGCGCTGAACTCCCCGCAGCTGGACCCCAACGAGAAGCTGCTGGAGGACATGCGCGTCCACCCCGTGGAGATCCTGCTGGCCCCCGACCTTGTCGACATGGTCTCCGGCGCCTCCGACGACCTGCTGGCCCGGGTCCGATCGCTGCGGCACAAGATCGCAATGGAACTGGGCCTGGTCATCCCGCCGGTCCGCACCCGGGACAGTGTGGATCTCCCGCCGGCCACCTACGCCATTCGGATCGCCGGGGTGGAGGCCGGCCGCGGCACCGCCCCGGGCGGCCAGATGCTGGCCCTCGGCGACTCACTGGACTCGCTCCCGGGCGTCGCCATGATTGAGCCGGTCTTCGGGCTCGCCGGGAAGTGGATTCCTGCCGAGATGCGGCACAACGCCGAGATGACCGGGGCCACCGTGATCGACCGCGTCTCGGTGCTGGTCACGCACCTGTCCTCCATCGTCACGGGCAATGCTGCCCGGCTGCTCTCCCGCGAGGATGTCCGGGTGCTGACCGAGGGCGTCCGCAAGCAGAGCCCCTCCGCCGTGGACGAACTGACTCCCGCGCTGCTCTCGCTCGCCGAGCTGCAGCGGGTGCTCCAAGGCCTGCTCGACGAGCAGGTCCCCATCAACGACCTGGCCCGCATCTACGAGGCGCTCACCCTCCGGGCCAAGGTTTCCACCGACCCTGAGTCGCTGGTGGAGGCGGCCCGCCAGGCACTCGGTCCGGCGCTGACCGCCAAGTTCATGGAGGGCCCGGTGCTCAACGTGATCATGATCGACCCGCTCCTGGAACAGTCCATGCTGGAGGATATGCGGCCGGCCGAGGGCGGCAGCCAGATCGTGATGGGACAGGACCGGCTCGACGCCGTGCTCCGCTCGGTGCGCAACGCGGTGGACTCCGCGGCCGCCGCCAACCGGCAGGCCGTCCTGGTCTGCGCCCCGGCGCTGCGCCCGGCCATCCACCGGCTTATCGGAGCCCAGCCCGGGTCCGTCCCGGTGCTGTCGTACCGCGAAGTCACTTCCGCCAATGTCCGGATCGAAACTGTAGGAGTCGTGCGCCATGCCGAACCGCTATCGGCTTAAGGGAGCCTCGCTGGAGGAAATCCGCAGCAAGGCCGAGGCCCAGTACGGCCCGTCGGCCCGCATCGTTTCCGCCGAGCGCGTGATCAGTCCCGGCATCGCCGGGCTGTTCGCGGCGAACCGCTACGAGGCCATCGTCGAGGTCCAGCCCAGGCACGACGTCGTCACCGGCGAAGTCGTGCCGGATGCGGACATCCTGTCCGAGGGTGAGATCGCGGAGCGGGCCGCCGCCACATCGGCAGAGGCCCCGCGGGATACCGTCCGGGAAGCGCCGCGGCGGACGGAGACGCCGCCCGGCACGCGGATCGCCGAGGCCCCCGCCCACCAGCTGCAGGGCGACGCGATCGCCGCCCTGCTGGCCGAAGCCGACGCCGCCGAACTGACCCTGCACCGGACCGGCACCCCGGGGGTCTCGACCGAGTCGCCGGACTTCGCCGAACTGCTGGACCAGCTCGGATCCGGGCTGCGGCCGACGTCGGCCGGAGCGGGACAGCCCGACCCGGACCGGGCAGCACGCCCGGGGAACGGCGCGGGGGAGCGCACCGCACCGGCCCACGACCGCGTGCCGCCGTCGCCGTCCGTGCGAAATGCCGCGCCGGCGCGCGAGCCGGTCCCGGTCCCGCTGAGCGGCACCGGGGACCTGGTGGTGCTGGTCGGCCTCGGCGACGACGCGATGGACACCGCCCTGGCCATGTCCATCGCCGCTGGCGGCGCGGACGTGCGCACCGCCGGAGAGTTGAGCGCCTACGGCCACCTGCACCTGGACGGACGCCAGAGCGCGACGGCGGCCCGCGCCCACGCCGTGGAGACCGAGCAGACGGTGCTGGCCGCCTTCGGGCTCGGCAAGGCCCGCAATACCCTGGCGCGGCTGCAGGCGATCTCGGCGCTTTCCCCGGACCAGCTCTGGGTTGTGGTCGACGCCGGGCGCAAGCACGAGGACACCGCCCGCTGGGTGAGCCTGCTGCGGGCCCGGCTCGAGGTGGCCGCGGTGGCCGTGGTGGGCGCAGCGGACACCGGGACGCCCGAAAGCGTGGACGCCCTCGGCCTGCCGGTGGGCTGGATCGATGGCCGGCCGGCGACCCGGCCGACGCCGTGGGCCGCAGCGTCCGGCCGCGAAGGGTAGATTGAGAGAATGCTGGTACTAACACGCAAGCCGGGCGAACAGATCATGATCGGCGACGGCATCGTCATCACTGTTCTGGAAGGGCGCGGCGACGGCGTCCGGATCGGCATCGAGGCGCCCCGCGGCGTTCCGATCCAGCGGCGGGAAGTAATCGAGGCCATTGCTGCGGCGAACCTGGCGGCAGCTGAAGCAGGCGCCGAATCCGGTCCCGGCACCGAGGACGCGCTGCGCGGCCTGCTGCCCCCGGCGGCCGCCCCCGACTAAAGGCTGTCAGTGCGAGTTCGCGTCGTCGCCTAGGTACTGGGCCATGAGCGGCTGGGTCGCGCGGCGCGTAATGGCAAGGGCACGCTCAATGTTCCCTGCAACCGTCAGCTGTTCGAGGATTCCGGCAGGATCGTTCGGGCCCGCGGGCCGTTGCAGGCTTCGAAGCAGCTCCTCGTTGGCGCGGGCGGCCTCGCCAAGCCGGCCCATCAAGCCGCGCAGTCCGTCCAGGTGCTCCTGCAGGACGGTGGGCCAGGACCCCTGCGGCGCGCCGGCAATCAGTTCAACCAGCGTTGCCTGCGCCGGCAGGCCCCATTCGGCCGCCACCGCCGCGGACTCGACATTGCGGGCCAGCGCTTCGAAGCGCAGCCGGTCCAGGACGGCTTCCACCTCGGAAGCGGTGAAGGTCAGCCAGTGGGTGTTGCCGGCGGCCACGTGCAGGCGCTGGGTTTCCAACCTGAACAGGAGCAGTTCCAACTGCCGCCGTTCCTGCCACAGCGCCGCCGAAAGATCCCCTGCACCCATGGGCCCCATTTCCCCTGCCATCACGGCCAAATTACGGCTTTCCGCATTTTCCGCCAAGCTTTTCCCTGAGGGTACACGCAGATGCCGGATCAGGTGATAGGTTTCGTTCTGGGTGCTGCGCCCGAGCTTCGAACACCGCCTCCCATGGGGGGAGCGCTGGACCGTTTGTGGGTGCGGCTCTCAGGGTTTTAAAGCTCCTGATCCGTCTCATGGGGGGACACACTATTGAATCGCGTGGAACGCAACGAGATGGTCACCCAGCACCTTCCGCTGGTCGGCTATCTCGTCTCAGATTTGTGCTCGAAGGCGTCCCACCTCTCGCGCGATGACCTGGCGTCGGCTGGCGCCGTGGCCTTGATTACCTCGGCCGATTCCTTCGACCCTGACCTTGGCGTGCCCTTCGGCGCCTTCGCGCGCCGCCGCATCCTTGGCGCGTTCGCCGATGAGATGCGCGCCAGCGACTGGGCCACGCGCTCGGCACGCCGCCGGATCAAAGAGACCATGTCCGTCCAGGAAACCTTGGCGGCGGCTCTCGGACGCACGCCCTCGGTTGACGAGATCGCCTCCGCGCTCGGCGTCCAGCAAAGCGTCGTGGAAGCCGCCCTCGCGGACGCGTCGCGCACCCTCACGCCGCTCGACGACGCCGTCGTTGACACCCTCGCCGCGGAGACCCTGTCCCCGGAAAGCTCGGTGCTCGCGGACGAACGGCTGCAGTACCTCCGTGCCGCCGTGAAGTCGCTGCCGGAACGGATGCGCTACGTCGTCGAGGAGATCTACTTCGGCGACCGGACGGTCAAGGACCTGGCAGCCGAACTGGGCTCCACGCACGCCGCCGTGTCGCAGCAGCGCGCCGAGGCGATCCGCCTCATGCGTGATGGCCTCACCGCCCACTACGCGGACGACCCGGACCAGGGCTTCGAACCGCAGTCCCGGATCACGCCGCGCCGCCGGAACGACTACCTCGCCCAGCTTTCCGAAGCCACCGCCGGGGGGATCACCCGGGCCATCTTCCCGCCGGGGCCGATGCTGAACCAGGCCGTCTGAGCTGGCCCCGGGAGGCTTACTAAGCTTACTTAGTAAGCTGATCGTGAAATTGTGCCGCGACCATCGCGTGCCGTCTGCTCGGTGGGGTAGCGTCTGAGGCATAACGCCAAGCCGTTCCTATCAAGGAGGATGCATGAAAGCAACGCCCACCCTGACGAGCAACCTGCAGGCCGTTCTCGTGGACCTGATCGAACTCCATGTGCAGGGCAAGCAGGCGCACTGGAACATTGTGGGGACGAACTTCCGCGACCTTCACCTGCAGCTTGACGAGATCATCGAGGCCGCCCGCGGCTTTGCCGATGACCTGGCCGAGCGTATGCGCGCCCTCCACGCCCTGCCGGACGGCCGCAGCTCCACCGTTTCCAAGACCACCGCACTCGCAGAATTCCCGACCGGCCTGATCAACACCAAGGACGCGATCGACAAGATCGTCGCCGCCCTTGAGGCTGCCGTCGGTACGATGCGCAAGGTGCACGATGAGGTGGACGAGGAAGACCCCACGACCGCCGACCTGCTGCACGCGTTCATTGCCAAGCTCGAGCAGTACGCCTGGATGGTCAACGCCGAAACCATGCGTGCCACCGCCAGCGTCACCACGCCGGACACCAAGAAGTAGCCGCTTCCTTCTACGCGCTTACTTCCACGCGTCCGACGCCGGGTTCCGTCCCGGCGTCGGACGCTTGCCATTTAACGCCTTGCCGGCCGCTGCCATCTGAACAGAGGTGCCCTGCGCCTGACGCCTAGTTCGCCGTCGGTACCTTGCGCAGCACGACGGCGGCGAGGGCCGCGGCGCCGGCCATCAGTACCAGCGCGATGGCGGCCGTGATGTGAACGCCGGAGTCGAATGCGGCCCGGGCGGCAGCCATCACGGCCTCGGCCAGCGGAGCCGGGAGGGTATGCGCCAGTTCGGCGGCCCCGGCGAGGGTCTCGCCGGCCTGGGCCGCGGTTTCCGCCGGTGCCATCCCGGCGACGCCGGCGGGCAGCTGCAGGTTGCGCTGGTAGGAGGCGGTCAGGATGGAACCGAGGATGGCGGTGCCGAGCAGGGAGCCCACCTCGTAGCCGGTTTCCGAGATGGCGGACGCTGCGCCCGATTTCGCCGCCGGCGCCGCCCCAAGGATCAGGTCGTTGGAGATGGTCTCGGCCGCGCCGACCCCCAGGCACAGCACCAGCAGGGCGGCCAGCAGCACGCCGGGCCCGGCGCCGTGGTCTCCGAAGGCCACGAGGCCATAACCCGCAGCGCTAAGGAGCAGGCCGCCCGCCACCACGAACCCCGGACGGACCTTGCGGACCAGCGGGACCACGAGCAGCCCGGCAACGACGGTGGCGACGAGTGCCGGGATCATCGCCATGCCGGATTCCGACGGCGACTGCCCCTCGAGCAGCTGCAAATGCTGGGCGAGGAACAAGATGAAACCGTTGTACGAAAACAGGGCCAGGACGTTGGCGGTGATCGCGGTGCTGAAGACCGGGTTGGCAAAGAGGCTGAGGTCCAGCAGCGGAGCAGAGGATGCCGAGGCCGCCAGCCGGCGCTGCCGCCGGACGAAGGCGTACCCCATCAGCAGCCCGATCCCGAGGGCCGCGAGCGGCTCCAGCGCCACGCCGTCGGTCGCAAGGATCTTGATGCCGTAGACCGCCGGACCCATGGCCAGCAGGGACAAGACGATGCTGGGCGCGTCCACCCTGCCCGGGTTGGGGTCCCGCGATTCCGGAATCAGCGCGGGGCCCAGGACCAGCAGGGGCAGGATGATCGGCACGGCGACCAGCAGGACCGCACCCCACCAGAGGTGCTCCACCAGCCAGCCGCCGAAGATCGGGCCCAGCGCGGCGCCGCCGGAGAAGCCCGCGGCCCAGATCGCCACCGCGAGCCGCCGCCGGTTGGGCTCCGGGAAGATATTGCGGATCAGGGACAGCGTGGACGGCATCAGCATGGCGCCGAAGAAGCCCAGGCCGGCCCGTCCCGCGATCAGCCATTCCGCGCTGGGCGCGAAAGCCGTCACCGCGGAAACCAGGGCGAAACCGGTGCTGCCGATGAACAGCAGCCGGCGCCGGCCGATCCTGTCACCGAGGCTGCCCATCGCCACGAGCAGGCCGGCCAGCACCAGCGGATACGCATCGACGATCCACAGCAGCTGCACCCCGGTGGCGTCCAGGCTGCGGGCGATCGCCGGCAGGGCAAAGGTCAGCGCGGTGTTGTCCACGGCTACGAGCAGGACCGGGAACATCAGCAGCGACAAGGCCAGCCAGTCGCGCCAAGGCGCGCGCGGGGCCTGTTCGGTGCGGGTGGCTGCGGACAGGGATGCGGTGCTCATGACGGTTAACTGTACCGTCCAGACGGTACAGTTAAGAAATTCGCGTCACGGCAGGCATGATGGGAGCCATGGCCAGAAAACCCGTAGCCCGCGAAGCCGTCCTCGACGCCTTCGAATCCCTCCTCATTGCGGAGGGGGAGCGCGCCGCGACACTGGACGCGGTCGCCCGGCGGGCCGGCGTCTCCAAAGGCGGACTGCTGTACCACTTCCCAAACAAGGAGGCCATGATCTCGGTGCTGCTTGAGCGCCTGGACCGGCTCCTCGCCGCGGACCTGGCGGCCATGGCCGCGGCACCGGAAGGAGCGGCGGCGTACTTCATCAGATCCTCCGTATGGGCCGATACCCCGCTGGACCGGGTCTTCGTGGCCGCCACCCGGTTGGCCGAGGTGGCCCACGCCGAGACCCTGCGGCGGATGGCAGGAGTCCAGGCGAGCTGGCTGGCGCTCCTTGCCGCTGATGTGGGCCCCGCCATGGCCAAGCCCGTGCTGTACATGGGGGACGGGCTGTACTTCAACGCCATGCTGGCGCGGGGACCCGGCGAGGCGCCGGCCGAGGTGGCCGGCGACGTCGAGAGCCTGCTGGCCGCCGTCGAACGCCTGCGCAGCTAAGGGCGGCTTTAGGCTTGCCGGGCCGTCAGGTCGAGGCCGGCCAGCCGGAGCCCACAGCGTGCCAGGCGCGGTCGATGCCTTCCAGTGCAGAAGCCGGAAGAGGGCCCCGTCCGGCGGCGGTGATATTAGCGCGCAGGTTGGCCAGCTTGGCCGTGCCGGCAATTGCGGTGTCCACGCCGGGCGCGTACACCGTGAAGCGCAGGGCGAACTCGGCCCAGTCCAGGTCTCCTGGGTCGAGCTCCAGGGCCCGCAGCCGTTCCCAATAGAGCTCCGCGTAGTTCCCGGTGGGTCGTTCAGCGAAGCGCCACGGCGCGTTCGCGATCGGGCGCTTGGCGATGACTCCCGGGCCGAACCGGGGACGGAGAACGTTTCGGAGATTCCACTGGTCGGCTATGTTGACGCTGGTTTCGATGGCACCGAACCGGCCGGAGTCCACAGCGAATGCGAGCGGCGCGTTGTCTCCGCTGTAGCCGGCGACACCGATCTTGCCGGCGGCGACTGCCTGGTCCAGGGTGTCCTGCAGATCGCCACGCCGCAGGATTTCAAGCGGGCATGAGTGCAGATAGAAGACGTCGAGCCGTTCCGACCGGGTCAAGCGCAGGGACTGTTCGATACTCTCCAGCACGCTGCCCGGCGACCAGTCCCGTTGGCCGTTGATCTTGGGCCCACCCTTTGTGGACAATACGAACTCGTCCCGGCGTCCGCCGAGGTGCCGGCCGATGCGCTCTTCGCTCAGCCCGTAACTGGCGGCGGTATCGATCAGCGTAACGCCGAGATCCAATGCCCCGTTGAGCACCTCGGCGGCTTCGGCCTCGGTGACATCACTTTCACCGATCTGGCCGGCGCCGAGCCCCACGATGGAGACTTCCAAACCAGTGTTCCCGAATGGCCTTCGCTCCAGCATGAATTGTCTCCTTGAGTCGTAATTTGCCCAGTGGCCGCATGCGCCGCCGCCTCTTGGCCACCGCTCTACCGTAACGCTGAAGCGGCCCGGGTACCGGAGTTTGCGGACGTGCCTCCGGCATAGGACAATGGGAGTTGTGACTGCGGTCACGAGCAATTGAATATGCCTTTGATCTGCGGCGGGAGAGTTCTGCAAGTAGGTACAAGCAGGCGCCGTAGGAGCAAACCCTCCCCAGGAATCTCTCAGGCCCATGTACCGCCGCGGCAAGGCAACTCTGGAAAGCAGCAAGTGCGTCACGCGGCGCGCTGTGCTCACCGACGGTGCAAGCGGAGCCTCGCGAAAGCGGCTGCGCGGAAACTCTCAGGTCCAATACAGAGCGGGGAGGAACCCGAATCAATGTGGCGTACCCTGCGCCGCCTTAGTTATGGAGTTCCTTGTGACTGTTACCTCAGCCTCCACGTCCTTCGTTGACCGGCATATCGGCGCCCGGCGCCAGGCCGACGTCGACGCCATGCTGAAGGCTGTCGGCTACGACACCGTCGACGCCTTGGTGGATACCGCCGTCCCGAAGGACATCCGGCAGGACTCCGACCTGGCGCTCGCCGCGGCGCTGAGCGAAGTGGAAGTGCTCGCCGAACTGCGCAAGCTGGCATCGAAGAACAAGACCGCAGTGCAGATGATTGGCCAGGGCTATTACGACACCGTCACCCCGGCCGTGATCCGCCGCAACATCCTCGAGGCACCGGCCTGGTACACCGCGTACACGCCGTACCAGCCCGAAATCTCCCAGGGCCGGCTCGAGGCGCTGTTGAACTTCCAGACCATGGTCCAGGACCTCGTCGGGCTCCCGATCGCCAACGCCTCGCTGCTGGACGAAGCCACGGCCGTCGCCGAGGCCGTGCTGATGATGCGACGGGCCAACAAGAACAAGACGGCCCACGACGGCAAGACCGTCCTCGACGCCGACTGCCTCCCGCAGACCATCGCCATCGTCAAGGGCCGCGCCGAGGCCCTCGGCTTCGAGGTCGAGGTCGCGGACCTGTCCAAGGGCCTGCCCGAGGGCGTCATCAATGGCGTCGTGCTGCAGCAGCCCGGTGCCTCCGGACGCGTGTTCGACCACTCGGACGTCATCGCGGACGCCAAGGAACGCGGCGCGCTCGTCACCGTGGCCGCGGACCTGCTGTCCCTGACCCTGATCACCTCCCCGGGCGAACAGGGCGCGGACATCGCGGTCGGCTCCGCCCAGCGCTTCGGCGTGCCGCTGTTCTTCGGCGGCCCGCACGCCGCGTACATGGCCGTCCAGAAGGGCCTGGAGCGCTCCATGCCCGGCCGCCTCGTGGGCGTCTCCAAGGACAACGCCGGCGTCCCCGCCTACCGGCTGGCGCTGCAGACCCGCGAACAGCACATCCGCCGTGAGAAGGCCACCTCCAACATCTGCACCGCCCAGGCGCTGCTGGCCATCGTGGCCTCCTTCTACGCCGTTTACCACGGCCCGGACGGGCTGAAGGCCATTGCCGAGACCACCCACGGCCACGCCCGGACCATTGCCGCCTCGCTGAAAGCTGCGGGACTGGACGTGCTGCACACCTCGTTCTTCGACACCGTGACCGTCTCCGTGCCGGGCAAGGCCGCGGAATTCATCGCCGCCGCCGACGCCAAGGGCATCAACCTGCGCGCCGTCGACGCCGACACGGTCGGCATCTCCGCCGATGAGGCCACGACGGCGGCGATCGTCGCCGACGTCGTCGCCGCTTTCGGCGCCAGCGTCGCGGATAGTGCCGCAGGCACGGACACTGCGTTTGCCCTGGACTCCGCCGTCGAGCGCACCTCCGACTACCTCCAGCACCCGGTCTTCAACACGCACCGCTCCGAGACTCAGCTGCTGCGTTACATCCGCCGCCTCTCGGACCGGGACCTGGCCCTGGACCGCACCATGATCCCGCTGGGTTCCTGCACCATGAAGCTGAACGCTACGGCCGAAATGGAAGCCATCTCCTGGCCGGAGTTCGCCTCCATCCACCCCTTCGCGCCCGAATCCCAGACCGCCGGCTGGCGCGAACTGATCGAGGACCTCGAAGCCCAGCTGACCGAGATCACCGGCTACGACCAAGTCTCCATCCAGCCGAACGCCGGCTCCCAGGGTGAGCTCGCCGGGCTGCTCGCCATTCGCGGCTACCACCTCTCCCGCGGCGACGACCAGCGCAACATCTGCCTCATTCCGGCCTCCGCGCACGGCACGAACGCCGCCTCGGCAGTTCTGGCCGGCATGAAGGTCGTCGTCGTGGCCACCGCCTCCGACGGCACGATCGACCACGCTGACCTGCAGGCCAAGATCGAGCTGCACAAGGACGCCCTCTCGGCGATCATGATCACCTACCCGTCCACGCACGGGGTGTACGACGCCGACGTCCGCGAGGTCTGCGATGCCATCCACGCCGCCGGCGGCCAGGTCTACATTGACGGCGCCAACCTCAACGCACTCGTCGGACTGGCCCAGCCGGGCCAGTTCGGCGGAGACGTCTCGCACCTGAACCTGCACAAGACCTTCTGCATCCCGCACGGCGGCGGCGGACCCGGCGTCGGACCTGTCGCGGCGAAGGCCCACCTGGCCCCGTTCATGCCCGGCAACGCGGCTGATCCGGCCAACGGCGCCGAGGGCACGCCGATCTCCGCCTCCCGCTACGGCTCGGCCGGCGTGCTGCCGATTTCCTGGGCCTACGTGAAGCTGATGGGCGGACAGGGCCTGACCGAGGCCACCAAGTCGGCCCTGCTCGCGGCCAACTACATTGCGGCCCGCCTCAACGATTACTTCCCGGTGCTCTACACCGGCGAGGGCGGCCTGGTGGCCCACGAATGCATCCTGGACCTGCGCGAACTCACGGCCAAGACCGGTGTGACCGCCGAGGACGTCGCCAAGCGCCTCATCGACTACGGTTTCCACGCGCCCACCCTGGCGTTCCCGGTGGCGGGGACCTTGATGGTGGAGCCCACCGAGTCCGAGGACCTCGGCGAGATCGACCGGTTCATCACGGCCATGATCGCCATCCGCGCCGAGATTGACCAGGTGGCCCACGGAGACTTCACCGTGGAGCACAGCCCGCTGCGCAACGCCCCGCACACCGCGGCCGCCGTCATCAGCACCAACTGGGAGCGAAGCTACCCGCGCGAACAGGCCGTCTTCCCGGTGCACACGCTAAAGCAGGACAAGTACTTCCCGCCGGTCGGCCGGATCGATGGGGCCGCGGGCGACCGCAACCTGATCTGCTCATGCCCTCCCCTCGAAGCCTTCGAGGAAGACACAGCAGCCCACTCCGACGACTCCGCCAACTCCGCCTCTAACAACTAGGGACAGCCAACGATGACTGAGAACTACACGGCACTTTACGAAGAGCACAAGAAACTCGGCGCCTCCTTCACGGACTTCGGCGGCTGGCAGATGCCGCTGAAGTACAGCTCCGAACTCGCCGAACACCACGCCGTCCGCAAGTCCGCCGGCCTGTTCGACCTCTCCCACATGGGCGAGGTCTGGGTCACCGGCCCCGACGCCGCCGCCTTCCTGGACTACGCCCTCGTGGGCAAGATCTCCGCCATGGCGGTCGGCAAGGCCAAGTACTCGCTGATCTGCAACGAGGACGGCGGCATCATCGACGACCTCATCACCTACCGCCGCGGTGACGAGAAATTCCTTGTCGTCCCCAACGCCGGCAACGCCAAAGTCGTCGCCGCGGCCCTGGCCGAGCGGGCTGGAAAGTTCGACGTCTCGGTCCGGGACGCCTCCGCCGAGACCTCGCTGATCGCGGTCCAGGGCCCCAAAGCGGAAGCCATCCTGCTCCGCCTGGTCCCCGCCGCCCAGCACGAGCTCGTCACCGGCCTGAAGTACTACGCCGCCGTCGACGTCCCGTTCATGGTCAGCGGCGCCAGCCAGGACCTGCTGCTGGCACGCACCGGTTACACCGGTGAGGACGGCTTCGAAATCTTCGTCTCCAACGACGACGCCGCCGCCCTCTGGCAGGCGCTCATCGCCATCGCCGAGGACGGCGAGCTGACGCCCGCCGGCCTGGCCTCCCGCGACTCGCTCCGGCTCGAGGCCGGCATGCCGCTCTACGGCAACGAACTCTCCCTCGAGGGCGACCCGTTCGCCGCCGGGCTCGGTCCCGTCGTCGCGCTGTCCAAGGACGGCGACTTCGTCGGCAAGGCTGCCCTGGCTGCCAAGAAGGAGGCCGGCGCAGGCTCCACCGCCGGGCGCAAACTCGTCGGGCTCAAGGGCCTCGGGCGCCGGGCCGGCCGCGGCCACTACCCGGTCCTGAAGGACGGCAACACGGTCGGCGAAGTCACCTCCGGCCAGCCCAGCCCCACCCTGGGCTACCCGGTCGCCATGGCCTACGTCGACGTCGAGTTCACCGAACCCGGCACCGCCCTGGACATCGACCTGCGCGGCAAAACCGAGCCGTTCGAAGTTGTCGCACTGCCGTTCTACAAGCGCCAAAAGTAGCCCGTGCCGTCCCGGAGCCCAGATGCCTCAGCGGTACCCGGCTCCGGGACCGGCCGTCTGGGTTTTCACGCGTGCTCGCTCGTTTTCCCGCCGTCCCCCTAACCTCGCAAGCTCGGTCAGGGAACCCCGACGGCGGTCACTCGCTTAGACGCACGCTTCCGAAAACCCAGCCCGGACGGCCCCTCGCGGTCAGCTCACCTTTTAGGACAACCTGCCACACCAGAACCAACAGGAGCCGGCGCCTTCGATAGCCAAAGGTGCTGAAGGATGAACCGCCTACCGCGGCTCGGCCCTCGTAGATCTCGACGGCCACTGTTTCTTTCCGGAGAACTGTTGGCCCCGAAAATTGAACTGGCCATTAGCGGTGGGGGACGTCATCCGGAAGCGTGCGTCTAAGCGAGGGACGAGCGAGCACGCGGAGGATGGCGGGCCGCGCCGCGTAACCCGGCCACGGTCACTCCGCAACCCGGCCACAATTGATTTAGCACCAACGACCACTTCAAGACTTAGGAAAAACACATGGCAAAAGTTGCCCCTGAACTGCAGTACTCCGACGAGCACGAGTGGGTTGCGCGGGAGGCCGGGAACCTTGTGTCCATCGGCATCTCCGCGGTCGCCACGGACGCCCTGGGCGACATCGTCTACGTTGACCTGCCCGAGGTCGGCTCCGCGGTGACCGCGGGGGAGACCTGCGGCGAGGTCGAGTCGACCAAGTCCGTCTCGGACCTGTACGCCCCCGTCACGGGCGAGGTCACCGAAATCAACCCCGCCGTCGTCGACGACCCGGCCCTGATCAACAGCGACCCGTACGGCGCCGGCTGGCTCTTCAAGGTCGCCGCCGAATCGGACGGCCCGCTGCTCTCCGCGCAGGATTACGCGTCCAAGAACGGCGGCGAACTGTGAGCGCCGCCGCGGGCGCAGGTACAAACACCGCGGTATTCGAGCAGGTCGTTTCGCCGAGCCTGGACGCTGAACTGTCCGCGCTGGATCCGGAGATCGCCGCGAAGATCGACGCCGAGCTCAGCCGCCAGCGCGACGGCCTGGAAATGATCGCCTCGGAAAACCACACCGCCAAGGCCGTCATGCAGGCGCAGGGCTCGGTGCTGACCAACAAGTACGCCGAGGGCTACCCGGGCAAGCGCTACTACGGCGGCTGCGAACACGTCGACGTCGTCGAGCAGCTCGCGATCGACCGGGTCAAGGCCCTGTTCGGCGCCGAGTACGCCAACGTCCAGCCGCACTCCGGCGCGCAGGCCAACGCCTCGGTCATGCACGCCCTGATCCGTCCGGGCGACACCATCATGGGCCTGAACCTGGCGCACGGCGGACACCTGACCCACGGCATGAAGATCAACTTCTCCGGCCGGCTGTACAACGTCATCCCGTACCAGGTCCGGGAGGATGACCACCGGATCGACATGGCCGAGGTGGAGCGCCTGGCCCAGGAGCACAAGCCGGCCCTGATCGTCGCCGGCTGGTCCGCCTACGCCCGCCAGCTCGACTTCGCGGAATTCCGCCGGATCGCCGACTCCGTGGGGGCCTACCTGATGGTGGACATGGCCCACTTCGCCGGGCTCGTCGCGGCCGGGCTGCACCCGTCGCCGGTGCCGCACGCGCACGTGACCACCTCCACGACGCACAAGACCCTGGCCGGTCCGCGTGGCGGCATCATCCTCTCCAACGACGCCGACATCGCCAAGAAGATCAACTCGGCAGTGTTCCCGGGCCAGCAGGGCGGCCCGCTGGAGCACGTCATCGCCGGCAAGGCCGTGGCGTTCAAGATCGCCGCCTCGCCCGAGTTCAAGGAACGCCAGGAACGTGTGCTGGCCGGCGCCCGGATCCTCGCCGAGCGCCTGGTCCAGCCGGACGTCACCGCCAAGGGGATCAACGTGATCTCCGGCGGCACCGACGTGCACCTGGTCCTGGTGGACCTGCGCAACTGCGAGCTCAACGGGCAGGAGGCCGAGGACCGCCTCGCGGAAATCGACATCACCGTCAACCGCAACGCCGTTCCGTTCGACCCGCGCCCGCCGATGGTTACCTCGGGGCTGCGGATCGGCACCCCGGCGCTGGCCACCCGCGGCTTCGGCGAGGCCGCCTTTACCGAAGTTGCGGACATCATCGCCGAGGCGCTGACCGCCGACGCCGGCGCGGACCTGTCCGGTCTGCGCTCCCGCGTCGAGGCCCTCGCCGCCGCCCACCCGCTCTACCCCTCGGTTGCTAATCTAGGGTGACCGCTGCGGCTGGCTCCGGGGCCGATCTCTTTCGGGTTGGCTCCGGGCCCGGCGGACCGGACTTTTCACGCGTGCTCGCTCGTCCCTCGCTTAGACGCACGCTTTCGAAAAGCCCGGCTCCGCCGGCCCCTCGTGGGCACCTCGCCCCCGCATTGACGTCTCAACCACATAGTGCCGCTCACGGTGACGGCCCCCGGGGAGGGGGCCGGGCATCCGGCAGCATGCGTCAAAGCGACGAAGGAGCAGCATGCAGAGGATGTCCGTCCCCCTCCCCGCCCGACCGCAGTGCCTAGTTAGGATTCAGTAATGGCTGTTGGCGTCTTTGATCTTTTTTCGATTGGGATCGGGCCTTCGAGTTCGCATACCGTGGGGCCGATGCGGGCTGCTGCGGTGTTTGCCGAGGAGCTCAAGGCCTCGGGGGATCTGGACCGCGTGGCGTCGCTCCGGGTTGACCTGTACGGCTCCCTCGCCGCCACCGGCCATGGCCACGGCACCATGACCGCCATCCTGCTCGGACTCGAGGGCTTCCACCCGGAGAAGATCCTCCCCGAGGAGGTCGAGGACCGGCTGGCCGCCATTGCCCAGACGGGCACCCTGCACCTGGCCGGATCCGTCGCGTTGCCCTACGGCGTGAAGGACATGGTGCTGCGCCCGCTCACCATCCTGCCCCGGCACACCAACGGCATGACGTTCACGGTGTCCGACGCCGACGGCGCCGTCGTGCACAGCGCCACCTTCTTCTCCGTCGGCGGCGGCTTCATCGTCCGCGAGGGTGAGGAGGACGCGGCGCTGAAGGAACTCGACGAGTCCAAGAAGGAACTCCCGCTGCCGTTCCGCACGGCCGCTGAACTGCTGGGCCGCTGCCAGTCCAAGGGGCTCTCGATCGGCGAAATCATGTTCGTAAATGAGCGCGCCTCCCGTACCGAAGAGGAGATCCGCGAAGGCCTCCTGCACATCTACTCCGTGATGGAAGGCTGCGTCGAGGTCAGCCTTAAGCGCGAGGGCCTGCTTCCCGGCGGGCTCAAGGTCCGCCGTCGGGCCCCCGACTGGCACGAACGGCTGATGAAGGAAAACCACGGCCAGGACCCGGACTACCGGGACCCCAAGTACTGGCAGGAGTGGGTAAACCTGATCGCGCTCGCGGTGAACGAGGAGAACGCCTCGGGCGGCCGGGTTGTCACCGCGCCCACCAACGGCGCCGCGGGTATCATTCCGGCCGTGCTTTACTACGCGCTGCACTTCGCCCCCGGCATGGATAAAGCCACCCAGGCCGACCGCGACGACGTCGTGGTTAAGTTCCTGCTGACCGCCGGTGCCATCGGGGTGCTCTACAAGGAACAGGCCTCGATCTCCGGCGCCGAGGTGGGCTGCCAGGGCGAGGTGGGTTCGGCGTCGTCAATGGCGGCCGCCGGCCTGGCCGAGGTGATGGGCGGAACGCCCCAGCAGGTGGAGAACGCCGCCGAGATCGCGATGGAGCACAACCTCGGCCTGACCTGCGACCCGATCGGCGGGCTGGTGCAGATCCCGTGCATCGAGCGCAACGCCATCGCCGCAGCCAAGGCGATCAACGCCGCCAAGATGGCCCTCTGGGGCGACGGCTCACACCGCGTGTCGCTCGACGAGGTCATCGTGACCATGCGCGAGACCGGCAAGGACATGAGCTCCAAGTACAAGGAAACCGCCATGGGCGGCCTCGCCGTCAACGTGGTGGAGTGCTGATTTCCCAGTCGTTCCTGATTGTCCTCAGTTGTTCAGTGCCGCCCACAGATTCAGTGACGCGGCGAACACGATCCAGGACAGGTAGGGGAGCAGCAGCAGCCCGGCGGTGCGGCTGATCGGGCCGAAGCGCAGCACGGTGGCGGCCACCGCGACCGCCAGCGCCACGATGATGACGAAGCCGATCCACAGCGCGGGGGAACCCATGGCGGGGTACAAGCCAAAGAACACCGGGGTCCACAGCAGGTTCAGCACCAGCTGGACGGCGTAGGCGGTGAGGGCGGGCCTGGCGCCTTCCGCCCGGCTGCGCCAGACCAGCCATGCCGCTACGGCCATCGCGATGTACAGAATCGTCCAGACGGGCCCGAAGAGCCAGTTCGGCGGAGACCACGGGGCCTTGTCCGCGGCCGCGTACCATCCGTCGACGTTGCTGGCGCTGGCCAGTCCGCCGAGTGCCGCCACGAGGGCCGAAGCGCCGAGCAGTACCAGCAGGGCCACCGCCTCGACGCCGGGCCGGCGCGTCCCGGCCCCGCCCGGACGGAACTGCCGGCGGACGGCTGACGGTTCCGGCTGCGCATCCATACCTTCAGCGTAAACCCGGTGCGACGGGCGGCACAGGGCCGCAGCGCCCTGAGAGCCGCCGGCCTCCCGATAGACTTGATGCTGCATGCCAGCCATGCCGCCGAAGCTCGTTCCGCAAAGATTGGATACCGCACCCTTGCGAGAATTCACTGCCCGCTTTGCCTCCGCCGAAGAGGTTGCCAACTGGGACGCCCACGTCACCGCGAACCCCAACGGCGGGAATTTGCTTCAATCCGAGGCCTTCGCCGAGGTCAAGCAGCACTTCGGCTGGAAGCCCCTCCACCTGGTCTATGAGATGGCCGACTACACCAGCTACAACCTGGTCCTGGAGAAGTCCTTCCCCCTCCTCGGCAAGCTCTGGTACCTCATCAAGGGCCCGGATGTGGCCTCGGTGGAGGACATCCCCGGCATCGCGGCCGCCAACGCCGACTTCGTCAAGCGCGCCCGGCTGGGGGTATTCGCCATCAAGATCGAGCCCGACATCGTCCTGTCGGAGGACGCGCGGCGCGTCATCGAAGGCGCGGGCCTGGTCAAGACCCACAACCTCCAGCCCAACGACTCCACCGCGCTGCTGGACATCTCGCCGCAGGAAAACCAGCTGCTGCGCAACCTGCACTCCCGCGGCCGCAACGCCGTCCGGCGGGCCATCCGCGAGGAGGTCGAGGTCCACAACGTGGAGCCGACCGAAGAGAACTTCCGGGCGATGTACGCGCTGATGACGAACACCGTGGAGGCCAAGTCCCAGGTCCGGGTCCGCGAGTACGAGTATTACCGCCAGTTCTGGACCAACTTCGTGGACCGCGGCCAGGGCCGGCTGCTCTTCGTCTATGAAAACGGCGTGCCCTCGGTGGGGGCGTTCGTGATCAACTACGGACGGAAGGGCACCTACAAGGACGGCGGTTCCCTGCAGAAGCGCAGCCAGTACGGCGACTCGCACCTGGTCCAGTGGACGGCCATCAACCAGCTCAAGGAACTCGGCTGCACCGAATACGACTTCTGCGGCACGCCGCCCAGCGACAAGCTGAAGGACACCTCCAATCCCTTCCACGGCCTCGGCCTGTTCAAGACCAGCTTCAGCAAGACCGTCACGGACTTCGTCGGCTGCTACGACCAGGTCCTGAGTCCGCTGAAGTACAAGGCCTGGATGGCCGCCGGGGAGCGCGTCGCCCGCCAGCTGTACACGCGGCGCACGGGCCAGCAGTTCTACTAGACCGCCCGCAAGGTGAAATGAGGAGGCCGGAATGACCAAACCACCCGACGGCCGCCGCGGGCCGCAGACGGACGGCCTGCCCCGGACCGAGCCGATGTCGCCCCTGCAGGTGCGCCAGAACGCCGCCGCCAAACGCATGCTCCGCAGGCTGGTCCAAGGTGAGAACCCGCCGACGGCACCGCTGAGCATCGTCGACCGGCTGGCCGGCAGCCCGTACGCCAACCCGATGATCCAGGTCGGAGGCGTGGACACCTCCGCCCGCAAGACCATCGACTTTGCCCTCAAGCTGGCCGAATCGATGTTCCGCTACGGCGCCGGTGCCCTCGAAGTGGAAACCAGCATCATCGCCATTACCGCCGCGCTGGGGCTGAAGAACATCGAGGTGGACATCACCAACCAGTCGGTGGCCATCAACTATGCCCCGAAGGACCAGACACCCATTACGCTGCTGCGCGTGGTGCGGTCCTGGACCAACAACTACGCCGGCCTCGCCCAGGTCCACCAGTTGGTCACGGACATCGTGGCCGGCGGAGTGGGCCGCGAGGAAGCGGTGCGCCGGCTCGAAGAGATCACGCACAGCTCGAAGCCATTCCCGCGCTGGATGGTCACCGTGGCCTTCGGCGTCTTCTCCGCGGTGTTCGTCGGCGTGCTGGGCGGCGGGGTGGCCGCGTCCGGCATCGCCTTCCTGTCCAACCTGCTGATCAGCCTGCTGGCGCGGCAACTGGGCCGCTGGCGCACCCCGGACTTCTTCATCACGGCGTCCTGTTCCTTCGTCGTCACGCTGATCGCCCTGCTGCTCTGGCGCTTCGGCAGCCCGCTGGGAATCCAGATCGCCCCCGCCATCGTGGTGGTCGGCGGAATCCTCCTGCTGCTGCCCACCGGTCGGCTCGTCTCCTCGGTGCAGGACGCCATCAACGGCTTCCCGGTGACCGCGGCCGGCCGGTTCCTGTCCACCATGCTGACCTTCGGCGCGCTGGTCTCCGGGATCGCCGTCGGCTTTGTGGTGGGGGCGATGACCGGGATGCAGTCCATTGACGTCACCGAAACATTCCCGCCGAAGTATCCTTTGTGGGTGCTGGTGCCGCTGGTGGCCATCGCGGTCGTCGCGATCGGCGTCACCGAGCAGACCTCGCTGAAGCTGTTGCTGCCGACGGCGGCCGTCGGCGTCGTGGGCCATCTGGTGCTGATCGGGGGAACAGCCGTCGGCATCGGTCCCAGGTTCGCCCCGGCCCTCGCCGCCGTAGTCATCGGCCTCCTGGCCCGCGTGGTCGCACTCCGGATGGGCGCCCCCCAGCTCGTGGTCGCGGTGCCCGCGGCGCTCATCCTGTTGCCCGGCCTGACCATATTCCGTTCCATGTATGTATTGACGATTGAAGAGTCCGAGATCCTGATGGGAGCCGGCGGGATGCTCAATGCCGGGGCAATCGTGCTCGGCGTCGCGGCCGGCATTGTGCTCGGCGACACCCTGGCCCGGCCGTTGACCCGGAGCCTGGCCAGCAACGAGCGGCGCCGCGCCCGCCGCCGCTAACGACGGCGGAGATGGCTCGTCTGCCGACGAGCTGGGGCGCCGGGTTTCCCCACCTTCGCCGGGCTCCGACGGCGTGTCAGCCCGCCGCGCCGGCCTGTCCCGGCGTCGTGGCGGCAAAAGCGGGGAAACTCCGCGGCGCCCGCCCGCGTCAGCCGGGGATGGCTGGCTAGATCTTGCCGATCGGCAGCTTCTTTTCGGCCTGGAAGTCGTCCTCCACCCGGCCACTGGCCCAATACCCGGAGAGCGAGACCTGGCCCCGTTCGAGGCCACGGTCGGCAAAGAACACCGGGCGCAGGCCCTTCATGTAGCCGCGCTCCCCGTGCGCGAAGACCTGCACTCGGCCCTCGGGCCACTGCGCGCCGCGTACGGCGTCCACCAGCAGGGTCCCGTTGCCGGCCGGAGTCCCGCGGCGCAGCAGCCAGCGCAGTTCCACCCCGGCCGGGGCGTCGATCGACAGGACGTCGGCGTCGCTGTCCACCTCCAGGAAGGCCAGACCGCGGGCATCCCGGGGGAGTGACTCGATCGCGGCGCTGATCGCCGGCAGGGCGGACTCGTCGCCCGCGAAGAGGTACCAGTCCGCCGCCGGGTCAGGGTTGTAGCCCCCGCCCGGCCCGGTGAAGACAAGGCTGTCCCCGGCCTGTGCGGAGGCGGCCCACGGCCCGGCCAGGCCCTCATCGCCGTGGATGACGAAGTCGATCGCCAGCTCGCCCGCCGCCTCGTCGACCCAACGGACGGTGTAGGTCCGGGTGTGCGGCCACTCTTCCCGCGGCTGGGACTCCCGGATGGCCCAGAGATCCAGCGGCTGCGGATAGTCGACCCCCGGCTGCGGAAACGCGATCTTGACGTACCGGTCCACGTAACCGTTGTTGACGAAGGCAGCGAAACCCGGGCCGCCGGCGACGATCCGGACCATGTGCGGCGAGAGCTGCTCGCGGCGCAGGACCGTGAGGTTGGTCTGCGGCCGGGAGTTCCGGTTGGCGGTGGTGGTGGCGGGGACGGAAGTCATGGACCTAAGCCTAGCCAAGAACCGGGTCAGGGCAGCGGCGGCAGTTCCCAGTCCACGGTGCCGTCACCCTGGGCGGTGAGCAGGTCATTGGCGCGGCTGAAGGGCCGTGAGCCGAAGAACCCGCGCGAGGCCGAGAGCGGGCTGGGGTGGGCGCTGGCGATCACGGCGGCCGAGCCCAGCAGCGGCCGCACGCCCTCCGCGTCCTTGCCCCAGAGGACCACCACGAGCGGCGCGGGGCTGCCGTCGTCTCGGCGCCGCTGCGCGACGGCCCTGATGGCGGCCGCCGTGACGGCCTCCCAGCCCTTGTTCCGGTGCGAACCGGCTGCTCCGGCCCGGACGCTGAGGACTCGGTTGAGCAGCAGCACCCCCTGCTCCGCCCACCGGCTGAGATCACCGTGGACGCGGGGCGGCAGCCCGAGGTCGGCGTCGAGCTCCTTGTAGATATTGGCGAGACTGCGCGGGATCGGCCGGGTGCCGCCATCCACCGCGAAGGACAGCCCGACGGCGTGACCCGGTGTGGGGTAGGGGTCCTGGCCCACAATCAGAACCCGCACGCCGGAGAGCGGCTGCCGGAAGGCCCGGAGGATGTTCGACGGCGCCGGCAGCACCTCATGGCCGTCGGCCGTCTCGGCGGCGAGGAACGCGAGGACCGACCGCAGCTGTCCCTCGACCGGTGCCAGCGCCGCGGCCCAGTCCGGCGCCACCAGCCCGTCCAAGGGGAGGTGCGCCATCGCCGCGAGGTCCACCGCCTCTGCGGCGGGGTCAAGTTCGAAGAGCGCGTCGGGATTAAATGAATCAGGCACGGCTTCATTCTCGCAGGAGCCCGGGGAGCCGGCCGGGCCGGCTAAATGACAAGCCTGTTATTCGGCCGTAACATGTGGGGGAGACCTATCGGAACGAGCCAGGGAGTGTGCAGTGGCCGAAGCAGCACCCGAGTACCTGTCGGCGGATGAGGCCGACGCCGTGCTCGCGGCAGTCTCCGAAGACTCGCCGTTGAGCAGCCGGGAGCAGCAGATGCTTGCCTTGGAGCGGCAGTGGTGGAAGTACGCCGGCGCCAAGGAACAAGCCATCCGGGAACTCTTTGACCTCTCCGCCACGCACTACTACCAGATCCTCAACGCCCTGATCGACACCGAGGCGGCGCTGGCCCACGATCCCATGCTGGTCAAGAGATTGCGTAGACTACGTACGTCACGACAACGTGCCCGCACTGCACGCCGTTTGGGCTCGGACGCTTAAGAGCACGTGAAGTCCGGCCGGAAGCGCGGAATTTCGCGCGGATTCCGGCGTCGGGCCATCAGCCAGAAATCAGCAAGGACGTCGTTTTACCATGACCAAGTACGCACGGGATGAATTTGATCGGGTCCCGGAGGCCTCCACGCGCCAGGGTGTCCACCGGACGGTCGCCGCTCCCGGTGCCCGCCGGCTGGGCCCCGTCCTCGCCACCGGCGCCGCGGCCCTGGTAGTCGGCCTCGTCGCCTTCCTTCTGCTGCCCAAACTGGGCTTTGGTCCCGCCGGTGGCTTGGCCATGACCGCGGACCAGGCCAGCAACAACGCCGCGGCGTCGCAGGCACCCACAACTTCCGCCGGCTCGAAGCCGTCCCCCAGCAGCCAGCCGACCGGGAGCCTCGCCCCCGCGGGCTCCAAGCCCTCCGCTTCTGCAACGCCGAGCGCCGCCGCGGACCAGTCCGGGGACCGGAAGCTTGACAAAACCCAGCCCGTGGCGATCTACAACGGCACCACGACGCCGGGCTTGGCCGGTAGCGTCGGCTCCAGGATCTCCGCCGCCGGATGGGTCCAGGGCCCGCTCGGCAACTGGGGCGGCGCCCCCCAGCAGACCTCGGTCGTCTTCTACAACGGCCCGGCGCAGAAGGCCAACGCCGCAGAGTTGGGTTCCCTCCTCGGGATTGGCACCCTGGTGGATTCGGCGGAATTCCAGATGCCGCTGGTCATCGTCCTCGGCCCCGGTTTCAATTAGCCCCAGGGTGGCCGCCGGCTTCGGTTACGCCTGAATAACTATTCCCGGCCGGGCCGGGACCCTGCCCGGGCACCGGTGGAAGGCTGTGGGTAGAGTGTCTGCGGACTTCATTTCGCATAACGCGGCGCACATTGGGGTGGGCCGTTCGCAAGCTAGCTGAAAGTGTGGAGAACATGGCACTGGGGACCGTCAAGTGGTTCAACGCCGAAAAGGGCTACGGGTTCATCACCGTCGATAGCTCCGGGGCCGACGTCTTCGTGCACTGGTCCGCGATCGCGGGCGAGGGCTACCGTGCTTTGGCTGAAGGCCAGCGGGTGGAACTGGAAGTCGGCGAGGGCGAAAAGGGCCCGCAGGCCGAAAGCGTCCGGCCCGCCTAGTGGCAGTCTCCGCTGCGGCAGCTGCCCCGAAGAGCGATGGCCGCCGGCGCAAGCTCCGGCGGTTCAGCCGTGCAGCGGCGGCCGGCGTGGCCGCAGCCGTGGCGCTGGCCGCCTGCGCCGGTCCCACCGGCAATGCCCGGGTGGATGCCGCGGAGGCGAGCGGCGACGGAACGCTGCGGATCGGCCTGATCCTGGACAACACCGGCCGGCAGGACTTCCTCAATCCGCCCCAACTGGCGGCGGCGAAGCTGGCGGTCAAGGAAATCAACGCGGCGGGCGGCCACAAGGGCAAGCCCGTGGAACTGCTGCCGGAGTCCATCGGTACGGACACCGCGGCCCAGGCCAAGGACCTGGTGGCGGCCAAGGCCGACGTCGTGATCGGGCCCACCGACTCCAGCCGCGCCGCCGGCGCCATCGACGTCCTCTCCCGCGCCAAAGTCGCGCTCATTTCGCCGGCCAACACCGCGCCGGGACTCAGCTCGTACAAGAGCGGCGGCTACTACTTCCGGACCGCGGCCGCCGACATCGCGCAGGCCTCGGTCCTGGTCAAGCTCGCCCAGGACGGCGGCGCCAAGACCCTTGCCGTGGTGCACGAGGAAGGCGACTACGGCAAGGACGTCTCCGTGGCCGTCTCGGCGGCTGCGAAGGCCGCGGGCCTGGGCACCTCCGTCGACGCTGAATTCAAGGCCGGTCAGGCGCAACAGGCGGCCGCGGCGGCCAAGGCTGCCTCGCCGGACGCCGTCGTGCTGGTGGCCCGGGACGGTGCCCAGGGCGCCATCGCCGAGCTCAACAACGCGGGACTGTCCGGAAAGAAGCTCATCCTCAGCGACGGGGCCGTAAACCAGTACGGCGACGGCCTTGGCTCCAAGGCGCTGGACGGCGCCCGCGGGGTCCTGCCGGGCACGTTCCCCTCCGCGCACTTCCAGGCGGAACTCGTGGCCGTCGACCCGGGCCTGAAGGACATGGCGTTTGCCGCCGAGACGTACGACGCCGTCAACCTCGCCGCCCTCGCCGCCGCCGCGGCGGAGGACGACGCTGGGACCTCCATCGCCTCGAAGCTGGTCGCAGTGTCCGGCGGAACGGCTGCCGGTACCGGGGCCCCGTCCGGGGAAGCCGCGGCCTGCAAGTCCTACCAGGAATGCGTGGCCGCGCTCCGCGCCGGCAAGCGCCCCGACTACGACGGCGCCTCCGGCCCGATCAACTTCGACAGCAACGGCGACGTCACCGCCGCCGCCTACATGGTCTACAGCTATGGCCCGGACAACAACGCCGAGATGACCGGCAGCGAAACCGCCCGCAGCGCTGGCTCCTGATCGCTCCTAGCGAAGAGCGCCCGGCGGGGCGCACCCTGACCTCACCACTGCTTGCACTCTCCCCGGGGGAGTGCTAATTATGGAGTTAGCACTCCCGCGTATTGACTGCTAACTCGACGCCCCGGTTCGGCCGGTCGCGTGGAGGCGGCGGACGGACCGGGAGCGAGAGAAATACCTGGCTGGGGTGAGATCCCCGGCCCGGCGGCGTACAGAGGCTGCCGGGTTGGAATCGTCCGTCGCGGGCACCGCAGCGCAAGGTTCATTCTTAACGACTGTCCCGAAAGGACTACTGCCGTTATGGCCAAGATCATTGCATTTGATGAAGAGGCACGCCGCGGTCTTGAGCGGGGCCTGAACATCCTCGCCGACGCCGTCAAGGTCACCCTCGGCCCGCGTGGACGCAACGTCGTCCTCGAAAAGAAGTGGGGCGCCCCCACGATCACCAACGATGGTGTCTCCATCGCCAAGGAGATCGAGCTGGACGACCCTTACGAGAAGATCGGCGCCGAGCTGGTCAAGGAAGTTGCCAAGAAGACTGACGACGTCGCCGGTGACGGTACCACCACGGCAACCGTGCTGGCCCAGGCCCTCGTCAAGGAAGGCCTGCGCAACGTCGCGGCCGGCGCTGACCCGCTGTCCCTCAAGCGCGGCATCGAGAAGGCTGTTGAAGCGGTCACCCGCGAGCTCCTGGCTTCTGCCAAGGAAATCGAAACCAAGGAAGAGATCGCCGCCACCGCGTCCATCTCCGCCGGTGACAACGAAATTGGCGCCCTGATTGCCGAAGCCCTGGACAAGGTCGGCAAGGAAGGCGTCATCACCGTCGAGGAGTCGAACACCTTCGGCCTCGAGCTGGAGCTCACTGAGGGCATGCGTTTCGACAAGGGCTACATCTCGGCCTACTTCGTCACCGACGCCGAGCGTCAGGAAACGGTCCTCGAGGATCCGTACATCCTGATCGTCAACTCCAAGATCTCCAACGTCAAGGAACTGGTTGCAGTCCTCGAAAAGGTCATGCAGTCCAACAAGCCGCTGCTGATCATCGCCGAGGACATCGAGGGCGAGGCTCTGGCCACCCTGATCGTGAACAAGATCCGCGGCACCTTCAAGTCCGTCGCCGTCAAGGCTCCGGGCTTCGGTGACCGCCGTAAGGCACAGCTGGCCGACATCGCCATCCTCACCGGCGGCCAGGTCATCTCCGAGGAAGTTGGCCTCAAGCTTGAGACCGCCGGCCTCGAACTGCTGGGCAAGGCACGCAAGGTTGTTGTCACCAAGGACGAGACCACCATCGTCGAAGGTGCCGGCGACGCCGACCAGATCGCCGGCCGTGTGTCCCAGATCCGCGCCGAGATCGAGAACTCCGATTCCGACTACGACCGCGAGAAGCTGCAGGAACGCCTGGCCAAGCTGGCCGGCGGCGTTGCAGTCATCAAGGCCGGTGCCGCAACCGAGGTTGAGCTCAAGGAACGCAAGCACCGCATCGAGGACGCTGTCCGCAACGCCAAGGCTGCTGTCGAAGAGGGCATCGTCGCCGGCGGTGGCGTGGCCCTGATCCAGGCCGGCGCCAAGGCGTTCGCCAACCTGCAGCTCGAAGGTGACGAGGCAACCGGCGCGAACATCGTGCGCGTAGCCATCGACGCCCCGCTGAAGCAGATCGCCTTCAACGCCGGCCTCGAGCCCGGCGTTGTGGTGGACAAGGTCCGCGGCCTGCCCGCGGGCCACGGCCTGAACGCAGCAACCGGCGAGTACGTCGACCTGCTCGCTGCCGGCATCAACGACCCGGTCAAGGTCACCCGCTCGGCCCTGCAGAACGCGGCTTCCATCGCCGGCCTGTTCCTCACCACCGAGGCCGTTGTGGCCGACAAGCCGGAGAAGAACTCCCCGGCCATGGGCGGCGGCGACGACATGGGCGGCATGGGCGGCATGGGCGGTTTCTAACCACCCGGCTACCAAGCCCTGAACGCCTGAACTGACGGTTCTCCGTCAGCGACGGCACGTTCGACGACGGCGGTCCCACCACTGGTGGGGCCGCCGTCGGCGTTTAACCCTCCCGCCCCGGGGCACCTTCCCTCAAGTGGTGGGGTGGTCGGCCGGACGTTCTCTCGGTTGGTGGGGTGCTCTTACCCGGTGTCGGCGCCGGTGCCAGTGCCGGTGGTGCGGGAGCGTCGGGCGGCGGAGGTCTGGCAGGATGGTGCAGTGACGATTACAGCAGCGGCCGACGGTTCGGCTTTAGGAAATCCCGGCCCGGCCGGATGGGCCTGGTACGTGAACGACGACTGCTGGCGTGCCGGCGGGTGGCCGCACGGGACCAACAACCAGGGGGAGCTGATGGCCGTCCTGGACCTCTTCCGGGCCACGGCGCACCTTCCGGGCGAGGACCTGCACATTCTGTGCGACAGCCAGTACGTCATCAACTCGGTGACCAAGTGGATGCCCGGCTGGAAGCGTAAAGGCTGGCGGAAGTCCGACGGCAAGCCGGTGCTCAACGTTGAGCTGCTCAAGGAGATCGATCAGGCGCTCACCGGACGCAAGTACACCTTCGAATGGGTCCGCGGACACGCCGGCCACGACCTCAACGAGGCGGCGGATGACCGCGCCAGGGCCGCCGCCACCGCCTACCAGCAGGGCGTCGCGGCCCGGCAGGGCCCCGGCTTCGTCCGAGCCGGAGACGTTGCCGCCGCCGGCGTGCAGACTGCCCCCGCCGCGCAGCAGGCTTCGGCCGCGCCGGCCCCGGCCTCAGCCCCGGCGCAGTCCCGGCAGGCATCGTCCGCTCACGCCGGAACGCGGGAACTGATCGCTGAGCCGACGCTGTTCGGCGAATCCAGCCTTTTCGCTGAGCCGGATCTCTTCAGCGAACTGGAGGAGGAATCCCGCGTTGCGGCGGCCGGCCCGGAGCAGAGCCCGGAGGCAATCGTCGAGGCGCTGGAGCGAGAGCTGCTGCTCCCCGAGACGCGCTCGGATCTGGGGCGCACAGGAGTGCTGCTGCACCCGGACTTTACCGAGATCGGCAGTTCCGGACGGCTCTGGACCCGCGACGAGACGATGATGGCCCTCGAGGATGATCCCGGTGTGCCCGCCGAGCTGGAGCTTCTGGCCGCGGACCGCCTCAGTGAGGCCGCCGTGCTGCTCACCTACCGCAGCCACACCCGCACGGGGACGGCGTTGCGCAGCTCCCTGTGGGTCCTGGACGGCGCGCAATGGCGGCTCCGCTTCCACCAGGGCACTCCCGAGGCCTAGGGGGCACACAGGGCCGCGGGCGGGCCTCCGCCGCTAGCTGAACCGCTGGGCGTTGCTCAGCTCGGCCTGGGCGTAGCTGGCCGCGGCGGATTTGAGCGCGAGATTGATCGAAGCCAGGGAGGCCTCGACCTTGCCCTGGGTCAGGGTCCATTCTGCGAGCAGGGCCTGGAAATTGGTGGCGGCCGACCCGCGCCAGCTCGCCTGCAGTTCGTCCAGCCCGTGCCTCATGGCCTGCACGTCGGCGCTGATTCTTTCCACCGTGGCCTGGACGTTGGCGGACTTGAGCTGGAGCAGTTCGGTATCGACGGAAATGATGCTCACGGGAGGGCCTTTCACGGGTGCCGGGGATGAGGATGTCCGGATTTTCCGGACACTGTCAGCCTAGGAAGGCGCTGCGGCCTGCCCCAGCGGAGAAGCCCCCTATGTGGAAAACCCGCCGCACGGAAAGGGTTACCCGCGCGCCGCGCCGCCCGACCCCTGGCCAGGCTCCACGCCCGCATTAGCGCCGGACTCAGCGCCGGACTCAGCGTCCGGCTCAGCGCCTTTCAGCTCCGCTTCTGCTGTCTCGGCCTCCGGCGGCTCCGCTTCGGCCAGGAACGGGAGGCTGACCACCAGGGTGGCGCCGCCGCCCTCGGTCGGCTGGACACGGACCGAGCCCGAGTGCGAGCCGACGATGGCCGCCACGATTGCCAGTCCGAGGCCGCTGCCGCCGGTCTCCCTGGTCCGGGAAGTGTCCGCACGGTAAAAGCGTTCAAAGATCCGGGCCGCTTCGTCCTCCGAGACACCCGGCCCGTGGTCACGGACTTCGATCACGGAGCGGCGCGTCCCGTCGGCGTCGGACCGCACCCCCACGGCGAGCTCGATCGGGGTGCCATCCGGGGTGTAGCGCAGGGCGTTGCCCACGAGGTTGCCGACCACCTGGCGCAGCTTCGCCTCGTCGCCCATCACCGGGGCCGACGCCCCCGCGCCGCCGTCGAGGCCCCGGAGCGAGATCACCCGGCTGCGGTCGCTGGCCTGGGTGTCAACCACGGCGTCATGGGCCAGCAGCAGCAGGTCCACCGGCTTCTGCTGCAGCGGGCGCTGTTCGTCGATCCGGGCCAGCAGCAGCAGGTCTTCCACCATCGCACCCATCCGCTTGGCCTCGCTCTCGATCCGGCCCATCGCGGTGGCGACGTCCTCCGGCGTGGCCAGGGCGCCGTGCCGGTACAGCTCCGAGAAGCCGCGGATTGTGACCAGCGGGGTGCGCAGTTCGTGGGACGCGTCGGCGGCGAAGCGGCGCATCCTCTCCTCGGAGGCCATCCTGGCGGCAAAGGCCGACTCGATATGCGCCAGCATGGCGTTGAGGGACCGGCTGAGCCGGCCGACCTCGGTGTCGGGGTTCTCGACTTCCACGCGCCGCGAGAGGTCGCCCGCGGCGATGGCGGCCGCGGTCTTTTCCACCCGCGCCAGCGGCCGGAAGGACCGGGTGACGGTCCAGGTGGCAATGAAGAAGGCCAGCACCAGGGTCAGCAGCCCGACGCCGACCACCACGAGCGCGGCGTGCTCCATCACCGAATCCACCGGATACAGCGGCAGTCCGATCACGACGACGGCGGCGCGCTGGTTGCCGTCCAGCACGTTGACGGCCACCACCCGCCAGTTCCGCCCGTCGGTGCCGCGGACCTGGAACGGAACCTCGCCGCGGTCGTGGGCCTCCTGCGGCGCGATGCTGCTGATGGCCGGCCGTGAGCCCTTGCTGCCGCCGAACACGTAGGCGGACTGGCCCGGGCTGAAAAGCATCAGCGAATAGTCGGTGGGGACGTTCGGGTTCTGGTCCTGCAGCTGGCTGAAGGATTGCTGCTGCCGGGCCGATCCCACGGCGGCCTTGAGCTTGTCATCGACCTGGCCCTGCAGATAGCTGTGCAGCAGGGCAAGCGTGCCCGCGCCCGTGGCGGTGAGGGCCACGAGCATCAGGGCCATCATGATGGCGACCAGCTGCGACCGCAGCGATGCCGCCTTCCATCGGTGCAGCAAGGTCAGCGCTTCTCAGCCGTCCGGAGCACGTAGCCGACGCCCCGCTTCGTCTGGATCAGGGCCGGCGCCGCGGGGTCGATGTCCACCTTGCGCCGGAGGTAGGAGATGTAGGACTCCACGATCGAGGCGTCGCCGTTGAAGTCGTACTCCCAGACGTGGTCCAGGATCTGGGCCTTGGAGAGCACCCGGTTCGGGTTGAGCATGAGGTAGCGCAGCAGCTTGAACTCGGTGGGGGACAACTCGATCACTGTGCCACCGCGGCGCACCTCATGGGCGTCGTCGTCGAGCTCAAGATCGTCGACCCGGATGACGGCGTCGTCGTCCTGCAACGGCTGGGTGCGGCGCAGCACGGCGCGGATGCGGGCCACCACCTCGTCGAGGCTGAACGGTTTGGTGACGTAGTCGTCGCCGCCGACGGTAAGGCCGGTGACCTTGTCCTCGGTGTCGTCCTTGGCGGTCAGGAACAGCACCGGGAAATGCTTGCCCGCGGCGCGCAGCCGGCGGGTGACGGTGAACCCGTCCATGTCCGGCAGCATCACGTCGAGGACGGCGAGGTCCGGGGAGTGGAGCTCCGCGGCGGCGAGGGCATCGCGGCCGGTACCTGCGGAGACGACTTCGAACCCGGCGAAGCGCAGCGAGGTAGAAAGCAGCTCGCGGATGTTGGGTTCATCATCGACGACGAGCAGCTTGGCTTCGGGACCGTTCTTTTTCATGGTTCCCATGATGCTCCCAGACTCTGTGAGTTTTCTGAAAGGCGGATGTGTGTTGAATGGGCGTCTGCTAGTTGCCTGCGCCGACGTCCTTGGCGTCCATGATCCGGTAGGCGTAGCCCTGCTCGGCTAGGAAGCGCTGGCGTTTCGCGGCAAAGTCCTGGTCCAGGGTGTCCCTGGCCACGAGCGAGTAGAACCGCGCGGCCCGGCCGTCCTGCTTGGGACGTAGCAGGCGTCCCAGCCGCTGCGCCTCCTCCTGGCGTGAGCCGAAGGAACCGGAAACCTGGATCGCCACCGAGGCCTCCGGCAAGTCGATGGAGAAGTTGGCGACCTTGGACACCACAAGGGTCTGGACCTCCCCGGCGCGGAATGCGTCGAAGAGCCGCTGGCGCTCCTTGACCGAGGTGTCGCCCTTGATCACCGGCGCCTGCAGGCGCTCGCCGATCTCGTCCAGCTGGTCGATGTACTGCCCGATCACGAGCAGCTGCTCGCCAGCGTGTTCCGCCACAAGCCGCTCCACGATCCCGGTCTTGGTCTCGGACGTCGCGCAGAGCCGGTACTTGTCGGCGTCCTCGGCCATGGCATAGGCCACCCGTTCGTCCCGGGGGAGGTCGACCCGGACCTCAACGCAGTCCGCAGGGGCGATGTAGCCCTGCGCCTCGATGTCCTTCCACGGGGCGTCGTAGCGCTTGGGTCCGATCAGGCTGAACACCTCTCCCTCGCGGCCGTCCTCGCGGACCAGGGTGGCGGTCAACCCGAGGCGGCGGCGCGCCTGCAGGTCCGCGGTCATCCGGAAGATCGGCGCCGGGAGCAGGTGGACCTCGTCGTAGATGATGAGGCCCCAGTCGTTGCCGTCGACCAGTTCCAGGTGCGGGTACAGCCCGCCGCGCTTGGTGGTGAGCACTTGGTACGTGGCGATCGTGACGGGGCGGACTTCCTTGACGGAACCGGAGTATTCGCCGATCTCCTCCTCGGTGAGCGAGGTCCGCTTGAGGAGCTCGTCCTTCCACTGCCGCGCGGACACCGTGTTGGTCACCAGGATCAGCGTGGTGGTGGAACTCGTGGCCATCGCGGCGGCACCCACCAGGGTCTTGCCGGCCCCGCAGGGAAGCACGACGACGCCGCTGCCGCCGGCCCAGAAGTTCTCCGTGGCCAGTTGCTGGTACGGGCGGAGCTTCCAGCCGGTTTCGTTGAGCATGATGGGGTGCGGCGTGCCGTCCACGTAGCCGGCGAAGTCCTCCGCAGGCCAGCCGATCTTCAGCAGCAGCTGCTTGAGCTGGCCGCGCTGGGAGGAGTGCACCACCACGGTCTCGGCATCGATCCGCGGCCCCAACAACGGAGCGATCTTCTTGGCGCGGCTGACTTCTTCGAGGACCGGATAGTCGGAGGTGCGCATCACGAGGCCGTGCTGCGGATCCTTCTCCAGCCGCAGCCGGCCGTAACGGGACATGGTCTCTTCGATGTCAATCAGCAGGGAGTGCGGCACCGGGAACCGGGAGTACTTGAGCAGCGTATCCAAGACCTGTTCGGCGTCCAGCCCGGCGGCCCGGGCGTTCCAAAGTCCCAGCGGCGTGAGGCGGTAGCTGTGGACATGCTCGGGGGCGCGCTCCAGCTCGGCGAAGGCCGCGATTGCATGGCGCGCCTCGGTGGCCTGTTCGTGGTCCACTTCCAGCAGGATGGTCTTGTCACTCTGGACGATCAGCGGTCCGTCATTCACTGGAGCAATTCCTCTGTGGTTTCAACATCAATGATCCGGTGGATGGACAGGACACGTTCGGTTTCCTTGGCCGGATCGAACACGCGCACACGCCCGCCATTCACTGCTACCGGAACAACGGTTTCGCGGGTGGCATTCCCCAGGCTGTCCACGATGTTCATCACCACCCGCTGCTTGAGCCGGATGGCCTTCTGCAGGGTCTCCAGGCCCAGTTGCGTCGCGGCCTCGCCGCCGCCCGCCCCGGCCCCGCGGCTTCCGGGGGCGGCGGCATCGGAGAAGGAGGAAGGCGAACCGCCGTCGCGCAGCACCGCGAGCTGGGCGTCGACGTCGGCGTCCGCCGGAGCGGTGCGCGGGGCGGTGTAGACCGGCCGGACGCTGCCTGGCGCCGCGGTGCTGCGGCGCAGCCGGACGGTGGCCGAACCGGTTTCCTCCACCGCGGGGGACAGGCCCAGCCCGCGCAGCAGCTGGGCCGCTTCCCGGGGTGCGACGTGCGAGACCAGCACGGTCGGGGCGATCCGGACCAGGCCCAGTCCGGACGCCGCGGGGGTGTTGAGCAGCTCCAGCAGGGCTGTTTCATCCTCGCTCTGGATGAAGCTGGCGGCCGGGCCCACCCGGAGCCGGGCGTGGCGCGCGGCGGTGTCCTCGATGAGGTACTGCAGCGGCTGGGGCACGGCGGTGGCCGAGTGCTCGCGCAGGAAGTCCATGAGTGCCCCGGCGTCCTGCCCGGCGTCCAGGGCGCGCCGGACGGACGCCACCGAAAAGCGGTAGATGGTGGCCGGCCCCTGGCCCTCCGCGTCGGCCATGGTCAGGAGTTTCTCGCTCAGTTCCGGGTCCAGGTAGCCGGGGGCGACGGCGGTCAGGTCCGCCTGGAGCAGCACGTGGTTCAGCGCCGCCGGCAGGTGCTCGCCGAGGATGGCCAGGGCTTCGTCGGGCTGTTCGACGGCGATCGCCGCCCCGATCTGGCTGAGGGCGCCCGAGCCGACCAGGCCCAGCATTTCGGCTTCGGCGAGGACGCCCTGGATGAGCGAACTGAAGCGCCGCGCCATCCGCGGCTGCGACCAGTCGGCCCGTTCCAACACGGCGGCGGCGTCCAGCACCGGCGCCTCCCCGTCGGCCGCGGCCGCCTCCTGGGTGAGTTCGTTGAGGATTTCCAGGATCCGTTTCCGGACCACGGGGGCGTCCGGCCGCTGCGCCTCCGCGGAGAGGGCATTGATGGCGCTGCCGGCGGGGCCGCGGTGCGCCTGCGCGGTGGCGACGCCGCTGACCGGCTGCCCGACCAGCGACGGGACCCGTTCGCTGGCAAGCCAGGCGTTGACCAGCCACAGCCACTGCTCCTGCCGGGGCAGCGTCAGCCATTCCAGCTGCGGTGCCTGGATCCAGGCGGAGCTGTCCACGTCCAGGCGGAGCAGCCCGGAGAGGGCGCACAGCTCGGCGAGGACGCCGGCCTCATGCAGCCCGATTCGGAGGGCGTCGGCGAGGCGCTTCATTTCCCGGATGCCCACGCCGCCGCTGCGCAACGTGGCGAGCGGCTGCTCGCGCACGGCGTACAGCAGTTCGCCGGTCAGCCGCAGGGTTTCGGCGATGGCGCCGAGCGCGGCATTGCGGCGCAGCGAAGCGCTGGTCTGTCCCAGTCTCGGCACCGGCGGGCTGAGCGCGAAGTGCTCAATGACGAAGCCGCCGCGGAGCGAGACGCCCACGCTGTGCGGGAGCTCCACGTGGGCGGCGTCCAGCGGCACCAGCAGCCCGCGGGCCAGCAGCCAGTCGACGGGCCCGACGTCGGAGCCCTCGTTCAGCACGGACGCGCGGCGCTGCGCCTGGGGCACCGCGCCCATGGCCCAGTTTCCGAAGCGGGCGAGGAGCGCGGTCGTGCGCTCCGGTGCGGTGGCCAGGATCGCTTGCAGGGCCTCCGGCGACGCGGTCCAGTGCTGCAGCGACAGCGCCGCCTCCATCGGGGTGCTGGCGGGGGCGATGTCGGCGCCGGTGTGGTGGAGCTCGCCGACCAGCTGCACCACACGCTGCGCGAAGGCCGGCTGGAGCCGGACGAGCTCCGTGTAGCTGCGTCCCAGCCCCGCCGGGTAGATGCCGATGACGTCCTTGAGGCTGCCGACCGGGAGGTAATGGCGCTGCCGGGCCGTGGCCTGGCTGGCGCCGTGCGGGGGGTCGGCCCGGTGCACAAGCGCCAGTTCCTGCAGGGAGTGCAGCAGCCGGTCCAGCGCGGCGACGGAAGAGCCGTTGATCAGGCGCTTGAGCGTCGCGGCGGACGCGCTGTGTCCGGTGTCCGTATTGGTGCACAGGTGCAGGGTTTCGAGCACCTGCATTTGCGGACGGTTCAGCCGTTCCAGCGCCCGTTGCACACTGACCCGGCCGCTGGCTCGGGCGGCGAGGGCGGAGAAATCCGGCACCGGAGGGGAAATCAGGTCCGGCCGCGCGGAGAACAGGGCCCGCAACGAGTCGTCGCTGCGGGACTGCAGTTCCTTGCTGAGCGCGCGGATAAGGGACATCAGTCCAACGCTACCTTCCGCCGTGCCCGGGTGTCCGGCGCCGGGCAGCGACGGCGTCGACCACCAGGGCGAGCATGAGCAGGAACGCCACGGGCAGCCCGTAGAGCGCGGTCGACGTGACCCAGGCCGGCGCCACCGTGTTGTTGAAGGCCATGACCATGACGGCTCCGACGGCGGCCAGCGAGAGCGCGGCAACGGTGGCCGCAAGAATCAAGAGCGGCCGCCGGAAGCGCTGTGGTGTCATGGAGGCAACGCTAACAGCCCGGCTTCGCCCGCGCCTCAAGCCGTCAAAGTGGCCAAGGCAGGATAACCTTGGAGGAACAGACCAACACGGTCCGGGCAGTCACACCCTGAACCCGCATATCCATGCGGATGCGGTGACCGCCGGCCGCGTCCCCGCAGAACGAAGAAGGTTGATTACGTGCCTACCGGCAAGGTCAAGTGGTATGACAAGGAAAAGGGCTTCGGATTCCTCGCAGGCGAAGACGGCCAGGAGGTCTTCCTGCCCAAGTCGGCGCTGCCCGAGGGCGTAACCGAGCTCAAAGCAGGAACCCGGGTGGAATTCGGCGTCGCCGACGGCCGCAAGGGAGCCCAGGCCCTGGGCCTGCGGGTGCTGGACAAGACCCCGTCGATCGCCAAGGCCAAGCGACCCAGCGCCAAGGACCTCGCACCGCTGGTGCAGGATCTGGTCAGCGTGCTGGACAACCTCTCGGGAACGCTGTCCGCGGGCAAGTACCCGGAAGGCAACAAGGCCAAGGCGATCGCCGTCGCGCTTCGTAAGGTCGCCGACGAGCTGGACGCGTAAGGCTCTGCGATGACAACGGAACCTGAACAGAACGCCGCCGCGGCGGCCGGTGCGGCCGCCAAGGCCGCCGGCGCCAAAGCAGGATCCAAGCCGCGCTACGGCGTGCCCGTGTGGCGCGTCGGCAAGCCCGACGCCTTCCTGGCCGCGTCCGTCGATGTGGCCCGTGCCGCCGTGGAAGGCATCGCGCCGGCAGAGCAGATCGGCCGGCACCTGGGCGCGAAGAGCGAAGGCGACCGCCTGGTCACGCACCTCTTCGAGTCCAAGCTGCCCGGCTACGGCGGTTGGCAGTGGTACGCGGTGCTGACCCGAAATTCGCGCTCCAAGACCGTGACGGTGGATGAGCTGGGCCTGCTGCCCTCGGAGGATTCCATCCTGGCCCCGGAGTGGGTTCCGTGGGCCGAACGCGTGCGCCCGGAAGATGCGCAGCAGGACGAGGCCGCCGAAGCTCCCGCCGCCGCGGCTGCGTCGGATGAGACCGCCGACGACGGTGCCGCGGAGGCGCAGGCAGAGCCTGCCGAAGCAGGAGCCGACGCTGGAGCGGTCCAGGACGAGTCCGCCGTCGAGGTCGACTAACGGTTTGGGGCCGTTCGGGAGCGTGCAGCGGAAGGTCGGGACATGAGGTCCACCTTCAAATCGCTGCACATCCTGAACTACCGGATCTGGTTCATCGGCGCCCTGATCTCCAATATCGGGACCTGGATGCAGCGCACCGCGCAGGACTGGCTGGTCTTTGACCATCTGAGTGCCCAGGACGCCGGCGCCATGGGCATCACGATGGCCCTGCAGCTGGGACCACAGCTCTTCCTCGCCCCAGTCGCCGGGCTGGTCGCCGACCGCTTCAACCGCAAGCAGCTGCTGGTCCTGACACAGTCCTCCATGGCCGTGTTGAGCGCAGCGCTCGGTGCCCTGGTGCTGTCCGGGGCCGCGCAGCTCTGGCACGTCTACATATTCGCCCTGCTGCTGGGCGTGGTCTCCGCCCTGGACGCCCCGGTGCGCCAGACCTTTGTCTCCGAACTGGTGCGCGACGACTACCTGCCCAACGCCGTGGCCCTCAACAGCGCCTCGTTCAACGTGGCCCGGATGATCGGCCCGGCCGTCGCCGGCCTGCTCACCGTGGCCATCGGGCCCGGCTGGGTCTTCCTGGTCAACACCGTCACGTTCCTGGCGCTGCTCCTGAGCCTGGCCAAAATCCCCGCCGCCTCGCTGCGCCAGCTGCCCCGCGCGCCGGCCGGGAAGGGCCGGATCCGCGAGGGCCTGCGCTACGTGCGTTTCCGGCCGGACATTGTGGTGGTGCTGGTGGCGGTGTTCATCGTGGGAACCCTGGGGCTGAACTTCGTCCTCTTTATCGCTGCCATGGTCGGCACCGAATTCGGCCTCGATGCCGGCGCCTTCGGCCTGATGAACTCGATCATGGCGATCGGTTCGGTCGCCGGAGCGCTGCTCTCGGCCGGGCGGGGCCGGCCGCGGATGCGCGTGATCTTCGGCGCGGCCGGCGCCTTCGGCCTGACCTCCGGCCTCGCCGCGCTGGCGCCGGACTACTTCTGGTTCGGCGTCGCGCTGGTGCCGGTCGGCCTGTTCGCGATCACCATGACGACCAGCGCCAACGGTTACGTCCAGACCACCACGGACCCGGTGATGCGCGGCCGCGTGATGGCCTTGTATATGGCGATCTTCATGGGCGGCACTCCGATCGGCGCACCGCTGGTCGGCTGGGTGGCGAACGTCGCCGGCGCGCGCTGGTCCATGGGGGTGGCGGCGGCCTCCGGGCTGATCGCGGCACTGATCGGCATACTCTGGATTGTCCGCGCCAAGCAGCTGCGGATCGCCTTCAACCGGCGTGCACGGGGCCTGCGGTATTTCCGGGTCGTCCCCGGCAGCTCTGTGACCGGCGGCTCGGCGACCAGCGGCGCCGCCCGGGAGGAAGACCCGGACGACGCCGTCGACCGCTGAAGCGTCCCGGAAGGGACGGCGCGGTGGCTACTTCTTGAGCTCGCCGACGACGAAGTCGATGCACTCGAGCAGTGCGGAGACGTCGTCGGGTTCGATCGCCACGAAGGTGGCGATGCGCAGCTGGTTCCGTCCCAGCTTGCGGTACGGCTCGGTATCCACGATCCCGTTGGCGCGCAGGACCTTGGCGATGGCGGAGGCGTCGATCGAGTCGTCGAAGTCGATGGTGGCAATCACGTTGGACCGGTCCTCGGCCCTGGCTACGAACGGCGTGGCGTAGGCGGAGGCCTCGGCCCAGCCGTAGATGCGTCCGGCCGAGTCGGCGGTGCGGGCGGCGGCGAAGTCGAGGCCGCCGTTGGCGTTGAGCCACTGCACCTGCGCGTCCAGGGTCACGAGGGTGGCCAGCGCCGGAGTGTTGTAGGTCTGGTTCAGCCGCGAGTTGTCGATCGCGGTCTGGAGGTCCAGGAAGTCCGGAATCCAGCGGCCGCCGGCCTTGATCCGGGCCGCGCGCTCCAACGCCGCCGGGGAGAACAGTCCAAGCCAGAGGCCGCCGTCGGAGGCGAAGTTCTTCTGCGGGGCAAAGTAGTAGACGTCGGCCTCGGCGACGTCCACGTCCAGGCCGCCGGCCGCGGAGGTGGCATCCACCAGCACGAGGGAGCCTGCATCGGCGCCGGCCACGCGCTTGACCGGCGCTGCGACACCGGTGGAGGTCTCATTCTGCGGCCACGCGTAGGCATCGACGCCGGCCTCGGCCCGCGCCTCGGGTCGGGTGCCGGGTTCGGATTTGATGATCGAGGACTCGGCCAGGAACGGTGCCTTGTTGGTGGCCGCGGCGAACTTCGAGCCGAATTCGCCGAAAGACAGGTGCTGCGCCTTGTTTTCCACGAGGCCGAAGCTGGCAATGTCCCAGAACGCCGTGGACCCGCCGACGCCGAGGATGACCTCGTAGCCCTCCGGGGCGCGGAAGAAGTCGCTCAGTCCGCTCCGGACCGATCCCACGAGGTTCTTGACCGGGGCCTGGCGGTGCGAGGTCCCCAGCAGCGTCGCCGACGCAGCAGACAGGGCCTCCATCTGCTCCGGCCGGACCTTCGACGGGCCGGCGCCAAACCGGCCGTCCTTGGGCAGGAGGTTCGCGGGGATGGTGATGCTGGTGTCGCTCACAGGGGCTCCAATTTTCGGCTGGGTGTGTGGCGTGGCTTGGACGGGCTCTGCCGGGCGTGACCGGGACCCGCTATTTATTCTGCCCGACGGCCCCACGCGGGTGGGAATAAAGCCCGTCATAGTCCGGTCATTGAGACGGCGGCGCGGCGCCGGGCGGGGCGTAGTCCACAGGTCCGCGCGGCAGCCCACAGATTATCCGGACTAATTCAAAATAGGCTAGGCTGTGCGGTGACGTACGGCGGATCTCGCCAGGGCGCAACCCGCACGCTGTACGGTGGGAATGACGCAAGGACGGCGCTCGAGGAGCTGAGCTGAATGACGGATCTGATCGATACCACCGAGATGTATCTCCGGACCATCCTGGAACTTGAAGAAGAGAACATCATCGCCCTCCGCGCCCGCATCGCCGAGCGGCTCCGTCACTCCGGCCCCACCGTTTCCCAGACCGTCGGCCGCATGGAGCGCGACGGCCTCGTGGTTGTCTCCGGCGACCGGCACCTTGAACTGACCGAAACGGGCCGGAAGCGCGCCATCGAGGTCATGCGCAAGCACCGCCTGGCCGAACGGCTGCTTGCCGACGTGATCGGGCTGGACTGGGCCTACGTCCATGAGGAAGCGTGCCGCTGGGAGCACGTGATGAGCGAACGGGTCGAGCGCCGCATTTTCGAAATGCTGGACCACCCGACCGTGTCCCCCTACGGGAACCCGATTCCCGGACTCGCCGAACTGGGCGGGCTTCCGACGCCGGACCGCGGCGCCGTGGTCAACCTGCTTGACGCCATGGCCGGCTACGGCGCCGACTCGCGGATCACCGTGAGCCGGCTGGCCGAGCCGATCCAGGTCGAGCCGGAGCTGCTGGTCCAGCTGGACGAGGGCGGAATCCGTCCGGGCGCCAGGGTCTCGCTGGAGCGGGTGGGGGAGTACATCTCGGTCCGGGTCCCCGACATTGAAGGCGCCCTCGAGCTGCCTCCCGAGGTCGCCGCCCATGTGTTCGTTACGCTCGGGTAACCCGGCGTCAAAATCCTTCCGCCGGACAGCAGGTAAGTTGTGCACAGGCGAGATAACGGAATTATTACCGCCTGCCTTAATCCCCTATAGTTGATGACTAGCACTGATACTAAAGCGTTATCTGATCCGGAGCCGAGCTCTGCCAGCGGATCAGCCGGCGATTCACCTTCTGGCAGAGGCGGGGGAACCACAACCGGCTGTTGATTCAACAGCCTTGGGGTGAAGTCCGCTAGCGGCAAGCAATTCAAACTGGGACCTCCGTGGATGCCCCTGCGTCTGGATGCTTGCACCGGCGGACCGGGTCTTTGATCTCTCTGACCCGAATCCGACAGCTAACTTCGCAGGCTATCCAGAGAGGAACCGTTCTTGACCACCCAGACCGTCAGGGGCCGCCGTCGTGCGACCGGTCCCGCTCCGGAGCCACGCCCGGCCGCCGTCGTCCTCGACGAGCGCCCGCGTGACGCGCACCGCGAAGCGCGCCGCGGCCGGCGCAGCGCGTTCCGTCAGGTAACAGACTTCGCCGCTGTCAGCGGCGTGGGGCAGAAGGCAGGCATTGCCCTGGCCGCCACGGGTTTGGTCCTCACCGTTACAGTTCCGGCCACCGGCCCCGTGATGGCCACCGATGCGGCCAGGTCCGGTTCGGTTTCCGCGGCGGCCCAGCCCGAGGTCAAGGCCCCGGCCGCCGAAATCAACTTCAACCGCACGGCCGTCACCACCAAGGGTGACCCGGACAGCAAGCTCAAGCAGTTGCTGAGCGCGCAGTCCGTCGGCAGCATCACCCGGGCAGCCTCCGCGGGCAGCCTCGGGGCGCCGCTGGATTCCATGGTCACGGCCTCGCCGTTCGGCTACCGGGTCAGTCCCATCACGGGAGCCGTCGGGGAATTCCACCGGGGCCAGGACTACGCGGCCCAGTGCGGCACTCCTGTACATGCCGCCGCGAGCGGCACCGTAACCTTTTCCGGCTGGCACCCCTACGGGGGCGGCAACCGGGTCGTGATCGACCATGGCAACGGCCTGGAGACCACGTACAACCACTTGTCGTCCTCCGACGTCCACGTGGGCCAGCAGGTCTCACGTGGCGATGTGGTGGCGATGAGCGGGACCACCGGCGCCTCCACCGGCTGCCACCTCCACTTCGAGGTGATGGTCAACGGGGAAGTTGTTGACCCGCTCGGCTGGCTTTAGCCAAGCCGAGGGACCACTCGCATTTCTGTGACACGCCGTGATCTGAATGTGACATTGAGTCCCAACTGCTGTACCGTATGAAGCACGCCAACTTCTCCGAAGTTGGCGCTCTTGAGTGGATTGCCTAACTCTGCCACCGCTCAAGGTCCGTTCGCATGACATCGTCTGGCAGGGGCGGGGGAACCAATTTTGGTCTTCGCAAGAAGACCTTGGGGTTAAGTCGCAAAGCTTCCCAGGAAGCAGCGCGGCCGGGTGACTCCCATCCGAATCCGACAGCTCACCTCGTAGGCATTGGGAGAGGCTACTTTCGTGTCTTCACGCCACAATGCTGCGCGTTCTCGCGCTGGCGAGGCTCAGTTGAGCCCGCTGAATTCCATGCTCCGTGCCGCCCTTGCCGGCGCCCGGACTGGATCACACAACGCAGTTCCCGCTTTTGGCGCGTCTTCGCAGTACACCCTTCGCTAAGAAACCCGTTTCGGGGCGATCCGGCGTACCCCCAAGATGCCGGAGCGTCCTCAGTCCCGCCTGCAAGCAGCGCGGACCCAAGGATCACGAAAGAGAGAACTGAATGACTACTCGTGCAACCATTGCACGCCACCGCGCGGAGGTCACCAAGACCAACTCGCTGGCTGTCATTGCTAAGGCCGTCGGCGACAACGCCGGTGGTATGGGTCGCCAGGCCGCGGTTATCGCTGCAGCCTCCGGCCTGGTCCTGACCAGCGGTATCGCAGCCAACGCTGCCGAGACCAACGTTCAGCGTGAATCGACTTCCGCTTCGGCCATGGAAGTACAGTCCAACGCACCGGCCACGATCTCCGCGGCCTCCAGCATCGCGATCTCCTACGAGAAGCCTGCTGTCACCACCGCGCCGGCTCCCGTTGTCGAGGCGGCCAAGCCCGTCGTCAACGTCCAGGAAGCGGACACCGCCGTCACCGGTACCGGAACTGGTACCGGCACCGCGGTCACCGCATCGCTGGCCACCAAGGCTCCGGCCGCCGTCAGCGGCATGGGCGCTTCGATCGCCGCTGCTGCCTACGCACAGATCGGTGTCTCCCAGGATTGCACCATGCTGGCCACCAACGCGTTGGCCGCAGTGGGCGTCCACTACCACGGCTGGCCGGCGGGTTACCTGTCCCTGGGCCGCACCGTGAGCGCCGCCGAGGCCCAGCCGGGCGACCTCGCCTACTACCAGAACGGCGGCATGGGCATGGCCCACATCGCCGTTTACGTCGGCAACGGCATGGCCGTCCATGGCGGCTGGAACGGCGGCACCACCGCGCTGTACAGCGTCAACGTGGGCTCCGGCCCGGTCTTCATCCGCGTCGGCGGCTAGGACTTAGGCGCGTCTAACGCCTGAAGCTTTGTGAAGGACCCCTGCCCTCGCGGCAGGGGTCCTTTGCAGTTTGCGGCTCGCTCGCGCCCGCCCGCCGACGCGCGGCCGGGAAGCCCGGCAAAGAAAAATTCGGCAATCCGGGCCTTCGGTGTTTACTCTTGTGGTGTCGATCCATAGCCCGACCATGCACAGGGCAGCCGGCCCTCGTGCCCCTGGCGGGTGCGGCCGTGAAGAGGTATGCGGATGCGCACTCTCGTTCTGAATGCTGGATATGAACCGCTGGCGGTAGTCACCTTCCGCCGGGCGCTGGTGCTTGTACTGACCGGGAAGGCCAGCGTGGTGGCCGAGGGGGATGACCCCGTGGTGGGTCCGCAGGATATCCTCGGCCGACCGACGGTGATCCTGCTTAACCGGTACATCAGGCCGCGCTACAACACCCTGACGGCCGTGAGCCGCAGGGGAGTGCTCCGCAGGGACAACCACCGTTGCGCCTACTGCGGCAAGGCTGCCCACACCATCGACCATGTCCACCCCAAGTCGCGGGGCGGGGCGGATTCCTGGGAGAACCTGGTGGCGGCCTGCCTGCGCTGCAACAACGCCAAGGGAGACCACACGCCCGCCGAAATGGGCTGGAAGCTGGGCTTCGTTCCCGGGCCGCCGAAGGGCACGATCTGGCAGATCAAGGAACTGGAGAAGCCGACGCCCGCCTGGGATCCGTTCCTGCTCCCCGAAAAGGCGCACTAGGCAGGCGCACCGGGCAGGCGCACTGAGCAGGCGCACCGGCGTCGCGGGCTGACCCGGCCGCGGTGAGGCCGATGCGGCTAGGCTGGGCTGGTGGAATTTGACGCTGTTGTACTCGCCGGGGGCCGGTCCGCCAGGCTTGGCGGCGTACCCAAGGCCCGGCTGACGGTCGACGGCGGCACCCTGCTAAGTCGGTCACTGCAGGCTGCCCGGGGCGCCCGCCGGACCGTCGTCGTCGGCCCCGACCCCGGCGACCTCCCACCAGATGTGCTCGGCTGTCGCGAGGACCCGCCGTTTGGCGGACCCGCCGCCGCGATTGCCGCCGGCCTTTCCGCCCTGGCCGCCGTTGGGCGCGGCGAGCCCGCCGCAGCCGGCGCGGCCTCGCTGACCCTCGTGCTGGCCTGCGACATGCCCCGCGTGGCCGACGCCGTCCGCGCCTTGCTCGACGCACTGGCTGATGTCCTCGCCAATGCCCCGGGTGACGCCGCGGCCGGCCCCGTCGACGGGTTCGTGGCCGTTTCGGCGGACGGCCGCCTGCAACCCCTCGTGGGACTTTATGGCACGGCCGCGCTAGAACGCGCCGTCGCCGACGCGGCGCGGCGGAACGCCCTCGAGGGGGGCTCAGTGTTCTCCCTCCTTGCTAGTCTTGAGCTGCGGCAGGTTCCGGTTCCGTCGGGTTCCACCGATGATGTGGACACTTGGGACGACGCCTCCGCCATGGGGGTGTCCACGCCCGGTCCGGGCCAGTCCGGGGCGCTGGGGCCCAACTCAACTTTGGAGGCAAACGGTGAAGAGCCAGGATGAAACGCTTGAAGACTGGTGCCGTGCGCTGCTCCAGGCCCTTGAGCTCGAAGATGTCGAGATCGACATCAACGAAGTGCTGGGGCTGGCCGGTGTGGCCGCCCACTCCGTCGTCCGGCCGGCCGCGCCGCTGACCACCTTCATCGCCGGCTTCGCCGCCGGCCTGGCGTCCGGATCCGGCCAGGCGCCGGACAGCGTGTCAATGCAGGCCGCCATGGGCGTGGCCCGGAAGCTCGCCAAGGAGTACGCCGCCGCCGAGGCTTCCGGGGCATGACCCCGGAGCCCCCTGACGGCAGCAGCGGCGTCGAGGACGACGATTCCGTGTCCGAACCGTCCGCCGCGCCACCGGATGCCGACGCCTCCGTCGACAATAACGCCCACGACGACGATGACGCCGACGACGGCGCCGCCGCCGTCGCGGAGGCGCCGCACCGGCATGTCGCCCACAGCTGGCAGGAAGCCCGGCAACTGGCCTTCGACTGCGCCGTGCCCATCCCGTCCTCGCCCATTCCGCTCCGGCACGCCTTGGGCCGGACGCTGGCCGAGGACCTGACAGCACTGCATGACATGCCCCACTACGCCTCCTCCGCGATGGACGGCTGGGCGGTCAACGGCAGCGGCCCGTGGATCCTGGCCGAGCCGGGCCAGCGGCTGGCCCCGCACCAGGCGAGCCCGATCAACACCGGAGGACTGATCCCGCCGGGTGCGAAAGCCGTGCTCCGCAGCGAGAGCGGCGTCATCGCCCCGGACGAGGACGGGCTGCCGGTCCTGAAACTGGGCGGTGGCGCCAAGCCCGGGGAACCCCGCAACGGCGAACACATCCGCAAGGCCGCGGAGGAAGCCGCCGCCGGAGAGGTGCTGATCAAGGCCGGCGCCGTGCTCAACCCCGCGCACCTGGCCCTGGCCGCCCTCGCCGGTCACGACGCCCTGCCGGTCCTCGGCAAGGCGATGGTGCGGCTGGTGCTCACCGGCGCCGAAGTCGTCAGCACCGGCGTCCCAGCGCCGGGGGAGGTGCGGGACACGTTCGGGCCGCAGCTCGGCGCCGTCGTGGAAATGCTCGGCGGAATCTGCGCGGGCGAGGTCAAGATCGGGGACAGCGACGCCGATTGGCTCGCCGCGCTCGAAGACACCGAAGACACCGGCGCAGCTCACGATCCGGTGGGCGGCGCGGAGCCGGCCGGCGAGACACTCCCGGCCGACGTCGTGATCACCACAGGCGGCACCGGCCGCTCCGGCACTGACCATCTCAGGCGCACGGTTGCGGAATTGGGCGGCAGGCTGCTGATTGATGGCATCGCCATGCGCCCGGGCCATCCCGCGGTGCTGGCCGAACTGCCGGACGGGCGCTTCGTCATCGGGCTCCCCGGGAACCCGCTCGCCGCCATGATGGCGCTGTCCACGATTGGCGCCCCGCTGCTGGCCGCGCTGGGCCACGGGACGCCGCCGCCGGTGACGGAGGTGCCGTGCGGGACCATGATCGAGCCCGACCCCGGCCGGACCAGGCTGATGCCGTTCCGTATGCTGTACGGGATGGCATCGCCGGCGCAGCACACCGGCCCGGGCATGATGCGGGGACTGGCGGCGGCCGACGGCATCCTGGTGGTCCCGCCGCACGGCGTCCAGCTGGGGGAGCCGGTCCCGGCGTTTGCCCTCCCGTGGGGAGCCGCGCTTCCGGAGCCCGCCCCCGCGAAGGCTGCCGCCAAACCGGCCACCAAGCGCACCGCCAGGAAGCCGGCACCGGAGGGTCCGGTTGACTGGAGCGGTCTGCTTGGCTGACGCCCGGACAGAGTTCATGATGGATTCAGGGGCGAGCCGCCGCAGCTGGCGGCCGAACCCATACTTAACGCTGATGAGGAGTATCCGATGGGCCGCGTGACACAGCGCCGCAAGGTGCACAAATTTGTCCTGGACGGCTCGCCGCAGGCGCTCGAGTTCCCGGTCCGGCACCGGGAAGACGTGTTGGCGGTCGAGGAGCCGCTTGAGATCCGGCTGGGCAATCTGTCCTTTTCCGTCACGATGCGGACCCCGGGCAACGACTTCGACCTTGTTGCCGGGTTCCTGGTCTCGGAGGGCGTCATCTGGACGCCGGATCAACTCGTCTCGCTGCGTTTCTGCGCCGGCGAGGACGAGGACGGCGTTCAGACCTTCAACGTCGTCGAAGCGCAGCTGCGCCCCGACGTCGTCCGGCCGGACACGGGGCGAAACTTCTTCACCTCCAGCTCCTGCGGGATCTGCGGCACCGACTCGATCGACGCCGTGCGCAAGTCCTCGCACTTCAGCCCGGCAGCGGACCCGCTGACCGTGCCGGTGGAGACCCTCGCCTCGCTGCCGGACCGGCTGAGGAAGGCCCAGGCCGTTTTCGACGTCACCGGCGGCGTGCATGCGGCGGGACTCTTCCGGATTGCCGACGACGGCTCGGCCGAGCTGCTCTGCCTGCGCGAGGATGTGGGCCGGCACAACGCAGTGGACAAGGTGGTGGGCTGGGCGCTGCGCGAAGGCCTGCTGCCGTTGAGCGGGACCGTGCTCCAGGTTTCCGGCCGGGCATCCTTCGAACTGGTGCAGAAAGCCTCGCTGGCCGGGATCCCGGTGCTGGCCGCCGTCAGCGCGCCCTCCAGCCTGGCCGTCGAACTCGCCGAGGACAGCGGGATGACCTTGGCCGGGTTCAGCCGTGGCACCACCTTGAACGTCTACGCCGGCCACGAACGCGTGTCCATGCGGCAGTCATCGGCCAGCGGCGCCCCCGCTTAACAACGTTGGCTTAACCGAGGCGGCCGACGTAGATTTTATCCATCGACTGGACACAGGGGTCGACCACGACTTGGCAACACCGGCACCAGCGCGAAGAGGATCACATTGCACGACGACCGCCGTCTCACGGAAGTCCGGCTGGACCGCTTTCTGCGCGAACGCATCATCCCCGCCGTGTACCCGCGCCGGGTCCCGCTCACGCTAAGCAGCTGGGACGTTGCGGGGGAACCGGTCCCGGTACAGGATGCGCTGCGGCAGACGTTCGTCCCGCAGGATCAAGGGGCGGCGTGGGGACAGCCATGGAGCACCAAGTGGCTGCGCCTCCAGGGCGAGGTCCCCGACTCCTGGGGCAGCCGCGCGGACACCGCCGTCGAAATCCTGGTGGACCTCGGCTTCAGCGGTGACCTGCCCGGGTTCCAGTGCGAGGGTACGGCCTGGCGGGCCGACGGATCGGTAATCAAGGCGATCTCCCCGCGGAACCAGTACATCCCCCTCAAGCTGCTGGGCAGCGGCATGTCCGTGGACTTCTACGTCGAAGCCGCTGCGAACCCCGACCTCTCGCAGGGCTGGACCTTCGCAGCTACCCCTTACGGCGATAAGGCGACCGCCGGCACCGAGCCGCAGTACCGGCTGGGTCCGATCGTCATCGCCGAGCTCAACCAGGCCGTCTGGGAACTGCACCAGGACATTGCCACGCTTAGCGGGCTGATGCACGAACTCCCCATGGAGCTGCCCCGACGGCACGAGATCCTCCGTGCGCTGGAACGGATGCTGGACGTCATGGACCCGGACGATGTCCCCGGCACCGCTGCCGACGGCCGTGCCGCGCTCGCCGAAGTCCTCGCCCGGCCGGCCTACGCCTCGGCCCACCAACTCGTCGCCACCGGCCACGCTCACATCGACTCTGCCTGGCTGTGGCCGGTCCGGGAAACCATCCGGAAGTGTGCGCGGACCTTCTCCAACGTCGTGGCGCTGATGGACGAGGACCCTAGCTTCGTCTTTTCCTGCTCGTCGGCGCAGCAGCTGGCCTGGATCAAGGAGTACTACCCGGAGCTGTTCGGGCGCATCCGGGAAAAGGTCAAAACCGGCCAGTTCGTCCCGGTGGGGGGCATGTGGGTCGAATCGGACAGCAACATGCCGGGAGGCGAAGCCATGGCGCGCCAGTTCCTGGAGGGCAAGAGCTTCTTCCTGGCCGAGTTCGGCGTCGAATGCCAGGAAGCGTGGCTGCCGGACACCTTCGGCTACTCCGCCGCGCTGCCGCAGATCGTCAAGGCCGCCGGCAGCCGCTGGTTCCTGACCCAGAAGATTTCCTGGAACCAGGTCAACCGGATGCCGCACCACACCTTCCACTGGGAAGGGATCGATGGCACCCGGCTCTTCACGCACTTCCCGCCCGTGGACACCTACAGCTCCGAAATCAGCGCCCGGGAGCTGGCACACGCCGAACGCAACTACCGGGACCACGGCCGCGGCACCATGTCCCTGCTCCCGTTCGGCTACGGCGACGGCGGCGGCGGACCCACCCGGGAGATGCTGGCGGCGGCGCAGCGCAACGCGGACCTGGAAGGTTCGCCGAAGGTGCGGCTGGGCTCGGCCGCGGAGTTCTTCGCCGGCGCCGAGGAGGAATACCAGGGCCTCCCGGTCTGGGTGGGCGAGATGTACCTGGAACTCCACCGCGGCACGTATACCAGCCAGGCCAACACTAAACGGGGCAACCGACGCAGCGAGCACCTCCTCCGGGAGGCGGAACTCTGGTGCGCCACCGCCGCGGTCCGAGCCAGCGCCGCGTACCCGGCGGCGGAGCTCAAGCGGCTCTGGCGGCTGGTGCTGCTGCAGCAGTTCCATGACATCCTTCCCGGCAGCTCGATCGCCTGGGTGCACCAGGACGCGGAGCGGAACTACGACGCCGTCGCCCGCGAGCTGGAGGCGATCACCGCCGCCGCCGCCGTGGCCGTGTTGGGAGAGGGCGAGCAGGAGTTCCTGCTCAACGCGGCCCCGCACCCCCGCCGCGGTGTCCCGGCGCTCGCCGCCGCCACGCCCGTCAACGCGGCCGCACCCGTGCAGTCCACGGATGCCGACGGCGGCCACGTGCTGGACAACGGGATCATCCGCGCGGTGGTGAACGCAGACGGACTCCTGGTCTCGCTGCGGGACCACGCCAGCGGCCGTGAAGCAATCGCGCCGGGGGAGTTCGGCAATCTCCTCGAACTGCACCGGGACACCCCAAACGAATGGGACGCCTGGGATATCGACGCGTTCTACCGCCGCAACGTCACCCCGCTGACCGAGGCCCGCTCCGTGACGCTGGAACGCGACGGCGGGGCCGCCGTCGTCGTGGTGGAGCGGCTGGCCGGAACCTCCGCCGTGACCCAGCGGATCCGGCTGGAATCGGGTGCGCCGTCGCTGGCGATCTCCACCGCGGTGGACTGGCAGGAACGTGAGAAGCTGCTTAAGCTCGGCTTCGCCCTCGACGTCCGGGCCGATCGCTCGGCCTCGGAGACGCAGTTCGGCCATGTGTTCCGGCCCACCCACCTCAACACCTCGTGGGAGGCCGCCAAGTTCGAGATCTGCGCACACCGGTGGATCCACGTGGCCGAGCCCGGGTACGGCGTCGCGGTCTCGAACGCCGCCAGCTACGGTCACGACGTCACCCGCAAGATCCGCGCGGACGACGGCGGGACCACCACCACCGTCCGGGTTTCGCTGTTGCGGGCACCCAAGTTTCCGGATCCGGACGCGGACCGCGGCCGGCACGAACTGACGGTCACCGTGCGGCCCGGCGCCAGCATCGCCGACGCCGTCGAGGAGGGGTACCGCACCAACCTCGCCCCGCGCGTGGTCAGGGGAGCCCGCGGCGCGGAGCCGCTGTTCACGGTCTCCAATCCCGCCCTCGTGATCGAGGCGGTCAAACTGGCGGAGGACGGCTCCGGCGACGTGATCGTCCGCCTTTACGAGTCACTGGGGGAGCGCTCCGCCGGCACGGTCTTGGCCCAATTCGCCGCCACGGGGGTGCGGACCGTGGACCTCCTGGAACGTCCCGCGGACGCACCGGGCGTAACGATTCAGGACGGTTCCGCGGAGCTGGTCCTGCGGCCGTTCCAATTGCTGACTCTGAGATTCCAGCGCTGAGCCTTCTTTGCCCGGGTCAAGCGGCCAGCCGGAGCTTGATTCCCGTTAAACAGGCTGAGTGGGAGCGGTCCTTGCGGACCGCTACCACTCATCCCCCCAATGGCGCTTGGACGCCCCGCCAGGTTCCGTAAGACTGAATCCCCATTCACGGATGCTGGCCGGCGTTTTCACACATTCATGATTATCTCACGGTCTAATGATTTTGTGAATCCCCTGGCTCACGACTGAGGAAACGTTGCCGGAGTGTTACGAGGCGGGCGGCCGCTTTGCCCGGAGAACCAGAAGGCGAGGAGTCCCAGGACGTATCCCAGCACCGCCAGGTAGTTCACGAACAGCCGGGGCAAATCCCATGACTCCGGGGCGAAGGACACGGGCACGCTCGCGACGGCCGCCACGGCTCCCACCATGGTCAAGGCGGCGCCGGTCCGCACCAGCCGTGGCAGGGCTGCCTTGATGGCTGCCCGCAGGGAAGGGAGCAGGAGCAGCGAAACAAACGCGGGGTAGCTGCGGCCGGCTGCCGCGTAGAGCGGGGCGAGAACGGCGTTCCGCCCGCTGCCTGTCATGTCTTGAAGACCGGCTGAAGAACCCCGGGTGTCCATCAGGAAGAACGTCACTCCGACGGCCAGGCACGCGGCTGCCAGCGCCCAGCGTCCCGCGCGGCCGGTGATCAGCTCCTTCGCGCGGGCTGCGCCCAGCCCCGCGGCCAGGCGCAGCCCGACCAGGAAGACCATTCCGAACACAATGAAGCGCAGAACCAGGTTGGTGAGGTTCAAGCTCCCCAGCGCACCATCGATCGCCGCGTAGGGCTCGGGGATGCTGAGCAGACTGCAGAGGGTGGCGAGGAACAGGATCCCGAACACAGCCCTGTTGCGACCGCGCAGGGCATCCGGCAGACGCAGTAACAGAACCAGGCCGCAAATAATCAGCGTTCCCCATTCAAGCATGTCCACCTCCTACTCACTCCGGCTTGGGCTCCCGGCGCCGCGGGCCCTTGAACTCTCTCACCTAGTCGCGTCCAATCTCACCCGGAGTCTTCGTTGATGACCCCTGGAGTCGCGGGGCTTTTCCCGCCGCATTCTCCGGCCGCTGCCGGGTTGCCGCGACCCGCGCCAGCCAGATGACGGTCAGACCAATGCTGAGGCCAAGCGCGGCGGTGAAGTTGATCTTCGCCTGGACCCCGGATGAGCCTGGCGCAAAGAGCGGAAACAGGGCCGCAGCAATCAGTGCTGCGTACCCGAAGGACAAGAGCCCGGCACCGATCCGGATCGCGGCCGGCAAACGCCCCCTGACGGCACGCAGCGTAGCAGGCACCAGGCAGGCTGCCACGAAGGCGGGGTAGACCCTCCCCGCTGTCGCGTACAGTCCGATTAGCTGGGCGTTTTCCGCGCTCCGCAGGGGCAGCCCGTTGAGGCCGGTGGAGGAGCCGGTGGTGTCCGCCAGCAGGAACAGAACCGCAGTGGCAACTGCGATGGCGCCGAGCACGGCCAGCCCCAACGGCCCTGAGACGCGGCGGAGGCCGTTCCCGTCACCGAAGCCCTTCGCGGTGCGGTAGCCGGCCAAGGCCACCGCCCCGTATACGAGAAACCTCAAGATGAGGTTTGCGTAGTTGGCGCTCCCAAGCCACGCGTCGACGGCCAGGTACGGGCCATCGATGCTCAGCAGGATCGCGCCGGCCGAGAGGAGGAAGGCGCCAACAATTGACCGGTTGCGGCCCGTGATGGCGTCGGGGACGCGGGCTAAGGCGACGGCGCCGCAGATCGCCAAGGCCGACCACTGCAGGACCGCGGTCATCTATCTGCTCCGGGGGTCCGGCTTCGCGGCGGACGCTTGGCCGCCAGACGCCCCACCCAGATCAGAACGAGCCCGAGCACAAGGCACAGAATGCCGGTGTAATTGATGACAAACTCCCAGCTGGACAGCCCGGCCGGAATGACCGGGAATGCCAGTGTCAATGCGATGGCCACGGACCCGATGCCCAGGGCAACGGCGCTGCCGCGGATAATCAGCGGGAGCCTGCCGATGGCCGTCCTGGCCAGCGCGGGCAGCAGGGCCAGCAGGACGAAGGCCGGATAGAGCCTTCCGGCGGCGCCGTAGTACTCGGCCAGCACGGCATTGCGGCCGCTTCTGGCCGCCACCCCGGCAAGTCCCGCGGAGGACCCGGCCGTATCCATCATCAAGAACAGGATGGTGACGGCGGCGCACGACAGTAGCGCCATACCGATCCCCAAAGGACCCGTCAGGAAGCGCCGGGCATCGTCGGCACTGAAGCCTTTCGCGAGCTGGAGGCCCAGGAAGAACACCGCGGCGAACCCAATGAAACGCAGCACCAGATTCGCTATGTTGAAACCGCCCAGCACCTGGTCAATTGCCTGGTACGGTCCCTCGATGCTTAGCAAGATGGTCAACATGATCAGGACAAGGACGTAGAAGACGGGCCGGTTTTCACCCCGCCGGGCACTGGGGATCCGGGCAAGCGCCACCAGGGTGCACACTGCGAAGGTGCTCCATTGCAGGGCGCCGACGTTCATCCGAGGTTCTCCCAGATCTTTTCGGCTTGCGCCTGCTCCTGCTCCTGGCGGCGGAGTGTCTTGCCCAGGGCTTGGAGCCGCTCACCGGCCAAGGCAACCAGCTCGCCGTCGGACAGTGCATCCAGCGCGGACTGCCGGGCATCCGCGGGCCAGCCGGCTTCGGCCTCGGTGATGAGCCCCGTCGCGACGAGGCCGCCCGTCAAGCCCACGCCCCCGGCGCGCGAGGTTGCCACCGCAAGTTCCGGCGAGAGCCGGTTCGCGGTCAGCTGGGCTGAATAGTTCTGCGGGGCGACGCCGGTAGCGGCGGAAACGCGGTGGCGGAGTTCGCCGTCGTCGATGGCGTCCACCCAGTTTCGCACCGAGGTGGCGTGCGGAGCCGGGCTGAGCACGCGGAGTGTCCCAGTGCCGTTCTCGTGGTCCTGAGCGGAACGGGTAATGACGGCCCGCAGCAGGTCCATGGTGGCGACCTGGCTGACGAGCTCCGCCGGGGTGGGCGGCTGGGCAAGCCGGGTCAGGTCCGCGTACGTGCTGAAGTCGGCGAGCGATTCAGCGGGGTTCAGGCCGAGGGCCCGGCTGATGCTCACCACGGTGGTTTCGGCGACCTTGCCGCGCACCAGTTGTTGTGCCAAAGTGGTGCGCTTGACGCCGGAGATCCTGCAAATGTCCGCGGTGCTCATTGCCGGGGCAACGCCATGGAGCCAGAGTTGAAACGCTTTGGCGGGTAGTGCCATCTATGACTTTCTGCAGGGTCTTGCGCGGACTTAGCTGCTGGGCCGCTACACCGCCGGAGAAGCGCGGTGCCGCAACCCTCACATCATCATAATTCTTCAGCCGCGATCTTTTCTTGACCTTGCCCGCGGTGCGCGTCGGCCAAGGACGGGCAGTTTCGCGGGCCGCGTCGCGCGGCCACCCTTCCCAGCCAGATCAGGGACAGGCCCACCATCAGCCCGAGCACCCCAACCAAGCTGATGATGTATTGGATGAAGGCCAGGCGCTGGGGCAGGAGGTCGCTGATGGGCAGAAGGATCATGGCGGCGGATCCGGCCGTCAGGAGTGCCGCTCCGCCGCGAACGAGCCCCGGCAGGCGGGATCGAAGGGCCTTGATGGTCGCCGGCAGAAGGCAGGCCGCCACGTATGCCGGGTAGAGCCGGCCGGCCGTCGTATAGAGGGCGATCAGTTGGCGGTTAGGGCCGCTCTGGTCCGGCAGCGTGGCCAGTCCCACTGAGGTGCCGGCGGTATTCGCCATCAGGAACGGCACTGCGGTGGCGAGGCAGATGGTTGCCAGCGCCGCCAGGCCCACGGGGCCGAGGAGCAGGCGGAGGCTGTGGGTGTTCTCAAAGCCCTTGACAATCTTGTACCCGGCCAGCAGGACGGTTCCATAAACCACATAGCGCAGCGCCAGGTTGGCGTAGTTGTAGGAACCCAGGAAACCGTCAATCAGCGTGTAGCTCCACTGGATGCTCAGCACCATGCCCACCGTGACAAGCAGGAAAATGCCGAAGAGCGAGCGGTTTTCTCCGCGCAGCGCCGCTGGCAGGCGGAGGAAGGTGATCAGGGCACAGACAGCCAGGACGAACCATTGCAGGGCACTGATCATGGGCGTTTCCTTTTCCAGCGCGTCCGCACGTGCTTCCGTTTGTGCGTCTTCACTCACGAGGGTCCGGGACGCTGGCAATTTTGCCGTGGGACCCAATTCAACTATGCTAGATGCTCGAACCCGCTGGTCCGTACACCCCCCAAGTCCGGACCAGCGGGTTCTTCTATGCCCGGCGGGATGTCGGCGGATCTGCTACGAATTTCCGGCCCCTGACGGCTGCCTGCGGCCGTCCGTTTTGGGCCTCAGTGAGAGAATGGACTAATGACTGCAACCCTTGTTGCCAAGGACCTTTCCGGTGGTCACGACCACCGGACTCTCTTCTCCAAACTCTCCCTCACCGTCGCGCCGGGCGACGTCGTCGGCGTCGTGGGCGCCAACGGTGCCGGCAAGTCCACGCTGCTGCGGCTGCTCGCCGGCGTCGACCAGCCGCAGGAGGGAACGGTGAGCCTTGCCCCGGCCGACGCGTTCGTCGGGTGGCTGCCGCAGGAGCATGAACGGATCGACGGCGAAACCGTGGCCGGCTACATCGCCCGGCGCACCGGTTGCGGCCAGGCGACGGCGGACATGGAGTCCACCGCGGAGGCGCTGGGAACCGGCGCCCCGGGTTCCGAGGACGCGTACTCGGTGGCGTTCGACCGCTGGATGGCGTCCGGCGCCGCGGACCTGGAAGAGCGGATTCCGCCGGTACTGGCGGACCTGGGCCTCGAGGTGGGACCCGACGCCGCGATGACCGGGCTCTCCGGCGGGCAGGCCGCCCGGGTGGCGCTCGCGGCCCTCCTGTTGAGCCGCTTCGACATCGTGCTCCTCGATGAGCCCACCAACGACCTCGACCTGGGCGGCCTGGCCAAGCTGGAGGCCTTCGTCCAGGGACTGCGCGGCGGCGTCGTCCTGGTCTCGCACGACCGGGAGTTCCTGGCCCGCTGCGTGACCACGATCGTGGAATTGGACCTGGCGCAGAACTCCGTCGCGGTTTACGACGGCGGCTACGAGGCCTACCTGGAGGAGCGCGCCGTGGCCCGCCGGCACGCCCGGGAACGCTATGAAGAGTTCGCCTCCACCAAGGCAGACCTGGTCTCCCGCGCCCGCACGCAGCGTGAATGGAGCTCCCAGGGCGTCCGCAACGCGATGAAGAAGAGCCCGGACAATGACAAGATCCGCCGGGCAGCGAACACCGAGTCCTCGGAAAAGCAGGGGCAGAAGGTCCGCCAGATGGAATCACGGATCGCCCGGCTCGAGGAAGTCGAGGAACCGCGCAAGGAATGGCAGCTGCAGTTCAGCATCGGGGCGGCGCCGCGCTCCAGCGCCGTCGTCGCGACCCTGCGGGACGCCGTCATACACCAGGGGGACTTCACCCTGGGGCCGGTGAACCTGCAGCTCAACGCCGGCGAGCGGATCGGCATCACCGGGCCTAACGGGGCGGGCAAGTCCACCCTGCTGCGCCTGCTGCTCGGCGTGCAGCGGCCCGACGCCGGCGACGCCTCCATGGGCGCCTCGGTGGCGGTCGGGGAAATCGACCAGGCCCGCGGGCTGCTGGCGGGGCACCTCAAGCTTGCCGACGCCGTTGAAGCCGTGCTGACGGACCAGACCCCGGCGGAGGTGCGCACCCTGCTGGCCAAGTTCGGGCTCAAGGCCGACCACACTGCCCGGCCCGTTGACTCGCTCTCACCGGGCGAACGGACCCGGGCCGCGCTGGCGCTCCTGCAGGCCCGCGGAGTGAACCTGCTGGTCCTCGACGAGCCGACCAACCACCTGGATCTTCCCGCGATCGAGCAGCTGGAGGAAGCCCTCGACAGCTACGACGGTGCCCTGCTGCTCGTCACACACGACCGCCGACTGCTGGAAAACGTGCGCCTTGACGTGCGCTGGAACGTCGTCGACGGCGTCGTCACCGAACTGCTGGGCGCGAGCGCCCCGAAAGGTACCAACCGATGAGCATGGACCGGGTTGCCTGGAGCTCCCTTTACAACATCACCCGCGCCTCGAGCGGCTCCAAGCCGTTCTCCAAGGAACTGCTCAAGCGCGTGTTCGGCTTTGCCCGGCCGCATCGGGGCCGGCTGATCGCCTTCGTGCTGCTGTCCATCGTGATGGCGGTCCTCGCGGTCGCCACGCCGGTGCTCGCCGGCCAGGTGGTGGACGCGATCATCGCGAAGGCGGACGCCGGCACCGTGATCTGGCTGGCCGTGCTGATCGCGATCGTGGCGGTCGCCGAGGCCGGGATCGGGCTGGTGACGCGCTGGCTGTCCTCGACCATCGGTGAAGGCGTGATCGTGGACCTGCGCACCAAGGTCTTCGACCACGTGCAGAAGATGCCGATCGCGTTCTTCACCCGGACCCGCACCGGGGCGCTGGTCAGCCGGCTCAACAACGACGTGATCGGCGCGCAGTCTGCCTTCGCCGGCACGCTCTCCGGTGTTGTCAGCAACGTGGTGGCGCTGGCCCTCACCCTCGTGGTGATGCTGAACAAGTCCTGGCTCGTTACCGTGCTGGCCATGATCCTGCTGCCAATCTTCCTCATCCCGGCCCGCCGGATGGGCTCCAAGCTGGCCGAGCTGCGCCGCGAGGCGGCCGAGCACAACGCCGCCATGGGCACGCAGATGACGGAACGCTTCTCCGCCCCCGGCGCCACCCTGGTGAAGCTCTTCGGCAGGCCCGACGAGGAATCCCACGAATTCGCGCTTCGCGCCGGCCGGGTGCGGGACATCGGCGTCCGCACCGCCATGCTCCAGTTCACCTTCGTCACGGCCCTGACCCTGGTTTCGGCCCTTGCCCTCGCGCTGGTCTACGGCCTGGGCGGCTGGCTGGCCCTTGGCGGGCGGCTCGCCGCGGGCGACGTCGTCGTGCTGGCACTGCTGCTCACCCGCCTGTACGCGCCGCTCACCGCGCTGTCCAACGCCCGGGTGGAAATCATGAGCGCCCTGGTCAGCTTCGAGCGGGTCTTCGAGATCCTGGACCTCAAGCCGCTCATCCAGCAGAAGCCGGACGCGGTGGAATCGCCGCGCGGCCCGCTCTCGGTGGAGTTCGACGACGTCCGCTTCTCCTACCCCTCGGCGGACAAGGTCTCGCTGGCCTCGCTCGAGGACGTCTCCACGCTGGACACCCGCGGCGGCGAGGAAGTGCTGCACGGGATCAGCTTCCGGGTGGAACCGGGCCAGACCGTGGCGCTGGTGGGTTCCTCGGGCGCCGGCAAGTCCACCATCGCGCAGTTGCTCTCACGGCTCTACGACGTCGATTCGGGCGCCGTCCGCTTCGGCGGTGCGGGGTCCGGCGCCGGCGTGGACGTCCGCGACCTCACCTTCGATTCGATGCGCGAAACCCTGGGCATGGTCACGCAGGACGGGCACCTCTTCCACGAGAGCATCGCCTCCAACCTGCGCCTGGCCCGCCCGGGCGCCAGCGAAGAGCTGATGTGGGACGTGCTGCGCCAAGCCCGGCTTGAGGACATGATCCGCTCGCTGCCGGACGGGCTGGACACCGTGGTGGGGGAGCGCGGCTACCGACTCTCGGGAGGCGAACGGCAGCGGCTCACCATCGCCCGCCTGCTCATCGCCCAGCCGCGGGTCGTGATCCTGGACGAGGCCACGGCCGCGCTGGACTCGACGAACGAGGCCGCGGTGCAGGAAGCGCTTGGCGCGGCGCTCGAAGGCCGCACCGCCGTGGTGATCGCGCACCGGCTTTCCACGATCCGCGCCGCCGACGCCATCCTGGTGGTCGAGGACGGCACGATCGTGGAACGCGGGACGCACAACGAACTCCTCGCCGCCGAGGGGCGCTACGCAGAGCTCTACCGGACCCAGTTCGCCGAGGCCACCGCGGTGGCCGCTGAGGCGGTGCCGGAACTCTAGCTTTTCCGGGCCGCCTTCGCGGCGAGGGCCGGCAGAACATGGTCCGTAAGCAGCGGAGCCAGGTCGTCCGGCAGCCCGGCGGCCAGGTCCAGCCAGCGGATTTCGGCGATCTCCGCCGACGGGTGCGCGGTCCAGCTGCCTGCTGCATTAACTAACCTGGGCGCGGTGAACACCGTGGCCTCGATCTGCGTGGCGGCCTCGTTGGCGGCCTCGGCCAGCCAACGTCCGAAGGGTTCGAGGTCCTCGGGCGCCACAATGATGCCGACTTCCTCCTCGAGTTCCCGGGACGCCGCCTGTGCCGCGGATTCACCGGCTTCGGGTTTGCCGCCCGGATGCATGAACTTGTCAGTGCCGCGCTTGCGGACGGTGAGGAGGCGTCCGGCGTCGTCAAAGATGCAGACGGCGGACACCACGATGCGGGGATTCACGGCCGCTCGGTGCAGCACGGATTCGAGCAGCAGATCCTTGGCCGGACCCGTGACATCCCAGCGGTAGCGGAAGTCATCCGGACCGAGCTTGGTGTACCCGACCCGGTACGTGTCGGGATCGCACCAATGCTGGTCCCGGTTGTCCTGGCCGCCGAAGCCGATGCGGTGGAAAGGGCGGCCGTCGGGGAAGAACATGTCCATCGTCGCTGGTGTTGCCGAGGGCTTGAGCAGATACTCGCGGCTTGCCGGGCCGGTAAAGGGTGCACCGCCGGCCGGGTTCCACTGCACGGTGCCTTCTTCGCGGAAGCGGAGGCCGCCGTCGTCGGTTTCAGTGAAACGGACGACGCCGTTAAAGGTGCCGCGGCTGCCGGTGGCCCGGTCCAGCATGGTGCGGTCCACGCTCCAGTTGCCCAGCAGGTAGGCGCGCAGTTCAAAGCGCGGCTCAGCGGGCTGGTCAAGTTCCGGGCCGGCGCCCGGCGTCTGGGAGTCCAAGTGCCCTCGATTGGAATCGAACCAACGACACCGGCTTTAGGAGAGCCGTGCTCTATCCACTGAGCTACGAGGGCGGGCGAACAGGCGGGCGGCCTTCGGCCGGCCCGTCGGGACACGGATACAAGCATACAAGGTGGGGGCGCGTACTACGCTCTTGGCATGACAGCCTCTGCCCCGACGGTTTCCCGGGAGCTCATCTACATCCCCGACGTGGCCTCCGCCCGGTTCTATCTCGGCGCGCTCGCGAAATTGAGCGTGCTGCAGTATTTCGTCGCCGAGGCGGCGGTGATCGGCGCCTGGGCAGGCCGGGAGCCGTACAGCCGGCGCACCGGCTACATCAGCGATCTCGGCGCCCTTGGCTGCGGCGAATTCTCCGGCCGCGACGTCTGCTCGCCGGCGCACCTGCTGATGAATGCCTCGTTCGTGGTGCAGGGGATCGGCATGATGGTCGGGGCGCTGTTGCTCAGCTCGGCCGTGATCGGTGTTGCCGCCCGGGCCGGAACCAGGCTCGCCGTAGCCCCGGGCCGGCGGTCGCCGTCGGCCGCGGCGTTTGGCGCCCGCTCGCTCAGCATCACCGCGGGCGCCGGAACCGTGATCGTGGGACTGGTGCCGGAAGACGCCGGCTCCGGCTGGCAGGTGGCCGGAGCGCTCATGTACTTCGCCGCGGGAGGTCTGGCCCTCCTGCTGGTCGGCTGGCTCTGGCGCAAACAGACACCGCTGGGCTGGTTCATCCTTGCCTGCGGCGCGGTCGCCCTGGCCGCGCTCATCGCCGGCGGAGCGACCGGGATCCAGGACGTCGTCGAGGTGGCCCTGTTCGAGGAGCAGCACGCCTGGTCCGCCGTGCGACGGATTCTTCCGGGCTTCACGGAGCTCCAGGCCGGCCCAGGCAGCGACCGCGGCCTGGACGGCGCCCGCGGCCTGGACGGCGCCCGCACGCCGGTCAGCCCGCAGCAGCTTCAGGCCGTTGGCAGCGCCGAGCTGCAGCAGGACGTGAAGGACGCCGTCCTGGCCCCGCGCTGCACCGTGCACCTGGACGTGGTGGCGGCTCCGCCCGGGACCGCGCCTGCCTTCCGCGCCGCGGATCTCTGGCACCTGTCGGAAAAGCTCTATTCGGTGCGGACCAGCGGCGACGACGGCGGCCGTTCCCTCGTGATGGTGGATGTTCCGCCGGGGGATGTGGCCAGGGAACTGTTCTGGCGGCTGCTCGGAGCGCGCGAGTTCCTCGCCGGTTCCGCGGGTCAGGCGGCGCAACGATGAGCCTGCACGGAATGGATGTGGAGTCCGGACGCCGGCTCAGCGAAGAACTGGACCGGGCCGGCGAGCGGCTGCTGGCGCTGAGCGCCAGCCTGACCCCCGCCATTGCCGCCGCCCCCTGGGCCGGCCAAGACGGCCAGCGGTTCAAGGATGAATGGGCCGGGCACCGGCAGCGGCTGACCGGGGCGGGAAACGCGCTCAAGGCGGCGTCGGGCGCAGTGCGGCGCAACGTCGAAGAGCAGCTCGAAGCCAGCAACCACGGCGCCGGGGCCGGCGGCCTTTCCGGCGGCCTTTCCGGCGACGGGTCCGGCGGCGGGTCCGGCGATGCGGGCGGTGCCGGCGGCGGCTCCCTTTTCCACCGACTGGGACTCGACCGGCTGGCGGGCGGCGTTGCCGACACGGCAGGGGATCTCTGGAACCAGGGCGGCAAGGTCCTCAGCACGGTGGGAGCCGCGAGCGACTTCGGCTGGAACTGGCTCCAGGACGGCGCGCCCCTGCCGGTCAGGAACCTGATGGATGCCCAGTCCAACGTGCTGGACCAAGTCGGCCACTATGGAGACATGGGAATGCGGTGGCTGAGCACCGGCGAGCCCCCTTCGCTCACCGAACTCGCATCGAACGGCGTCCTGCTCAGGGCCGGAGTCCTCTCCCTGGCCGCCACCGCGCTGAGCGTGGGTACCTACAACCCGCATCTGCTCGACGATGGTCGGCCGGTGGCTGGCGAGCCGCTCCCGGTTCCGGTCGGAGAACCGGCCGGGACGGACAAGGACGGCCGATTCAACACCCCGGTGCCCTCGACCATCAGTGCGATCCTGCAGACCACCAATGCCGCCTACGGTGACGAAGGCAAACCTGCGACACCCGACGCTGCGGTCCGCATCACCACGATCCACAAGCCCGGGGAACCGGACGCCTACATCGTGAGCATCCCCGGAACCACCCGTTGGTACCCAGACGGCGCTGCCAACGCCACCGACCTGACGGGCAACCTGGAGCTGGCCGGCGGCAACTTGTCCACGGCGTCCCAGGCGGTCCGCCTGGCCATGGAAAACGCAGGTATCCCGGACGGGGCGCCCGTGATGCTGTCCGGCCATTCGCAGGGCGGCATGATTGCCGCCGCCCTGGCGTCGGACAATTCGTTCACCAACCGGTTCAATGTGACGAACGTCGTGACATTTGGCTCCCCGGTGGACTCTGCGCCGATACCGGCCCGCATCGACGTTCTTGCATTGCAGCACGCGGGTGATCCAGTCCCCAAAGTCGACCTCGGGGACCTCACGGTGGGACAGGACGGAAGTGTTTCGGCCAGCCAGGACAACGGCGCGGTCAAGGTCACACTGCCCAACCCCGCCGTGGCGCCCGGCGTTGCCGGGATCGGCTACCACGACGGCGGCGAGTACGTGACGTCCACCGGCAGCCTTGAGCACCAGGGACCGATCGCCGACTACGCTCAAAGGGAGTCGACCCAGCAGTTCCTGACCACGGACCCCGGCCAGGTCAGCTCCACCGTTTCGAGCATCTCGCGCAAGCAATGAGCGTGAGCAGCCCGACGCCGAACCATAGCGGAAGTTATCGATGAAGAAGCTATTCCACCCCATTGCAGGAGCACTGATCATGGGCATTCTCGCGGCAACACTGGCGGCCTGCGGCCTGGGCGGACCCTCCGAGCCGGATCAGCTGGAGGCCGCCCTGCAGAAAGCCGGAAAGTCCGTCCCGGGCGTGACCGCCGTCCAGGCCGACGCCAACCTCAACACCTCCGGCAAATTCATCACGGTGAAACTGGTCGGTGAAAGTGCGGACAAGGCAGCGCTCACCCAGACGTTGGAACAGGCCATGCCGGCCCTGCTGGACAGCCTCAAGGACGTGGAAGGCGGCACCCTCGGGGTTAGCATTTTTTCGCCCGACGACGCCGTCCATGCCGGCCCCGCCGATCTCGGATACAGCGGCTCAAGCTCGCTGTCGAGTATTCGCGAATACTTCGCCCGGTAATTACGGAATTGCCGCGCCCGCGCAACTGTGGGGCTTTCGGCGATTCTGTGTCGCTGGGGTGTCTTATGTCTCATATATACGGCTACTTGCACTATCATGAGGGCATTCGCCGGAATGTTCCGGTGCCTCGTGCGGGAGAACGGGTCCAGCGCACGCCGAATTGCCGACTTTGTAGTCTGTGGGGGCACATGTCTGATCAGCTGGTTGCGCCGCGCCTGGCAGCGACTTCTTTCGGCGACCCCACCAGTGTCCCTTCGCGGCTGGCCTCTGTCCGTCGGATTGCCATCCGATGACAGTCGAAGCCCCCGTTGCCCCGGACGGGCAAATCCCCGAGGAACCGCCGGCAGTCATTGACGCACCCGACGCCGGGACGCCGTCCTCGTCCGGGTCCCGGACAGAGCTCGGCCTGGCGGACTTGGGGCTGGCCGAGCCGGTCATTCCCGCGACGGAAGCCTCCGCGGAGCCCGTCATCGGCGTCCGGCTGCTCGAGGACGGCATCATTGAAGTCGCGCTCCCGCCGAACCAAGAGATCGAGGGTCCGGAAGCGCGGGTGGCCGGTGAAACAGTCCGGATGCTCGCCGGCGGCGAGAGGGTTCCGGTGCTGCTGGTCATCTCCGGCGTCGTCGGCGTCAGCGTGGAAGCGCGCCAGGTCTACGCCGGTTCCATCGCGGCGTCGGCGTTCGCACTGGTGGGCGAGAGCCCCGTGGACCGTGTCATTGCGCATTACCTGCTGCGCTCAAGAACCGAAACGATCCCGGCGGAGTTCTTCCTTTCGCGGATAGAAGCCCTCAAGTGGTTAAGGCCTTATACGAGTGAAAAGTGATGTTCCAGACCCCCGGCTCCATGCGCTCGTGGAGGGCATTGTCCGGATTGCCAGCGGAGACCTAAGTACCCGGATCCCTCATTCCGGTGCGCGCGACGACGTCGCCGCCGTCATCGCGGGCATCAACCTGATGGCCGATGACCTGCAGACCATTTACCAGGAGCTCGAGGAGCGGGTCGAGAGCCGGACCGCCATGTTGCGCCAGGCCCAGGTTGAGCTCGAGCGGATGGCGCTGACCGATCCGTTGACCCAGCTGGCCAACCGGACGGCGCTGAACTCGGTGCTCAGCCACGCGCTGGCGGAGACGTCCCGCGGCGAGATGCCGCCTGCCCTGCTGATTCTTGACCTTGATTCCTTCAAGGGCATCAATGACACGCTAGGACACAGCGCGGGGGACGATGTCCTGCGCGTGATTGCCCGGCGTCTCCAGGACGCGGTCCGGGTCACCGATACCGTGGCGAGGCTGGGCGGGGACGAATTCGCCGTCATGCTGCCTAAATCCAACCTCGTACGGGCCCGGCGGGTAGCCAACCGGATCCTGAAAGCGCTCAGTGAGAGCCTGGAGATCGGCGACCTGCGGGTCACCTGCGGCACCAGCATTGGCGTCCGCGTCGCCGAACCGGGCCAGTCCGCCGATGACCTGGTGATGGAAGCCGACACAGCCATGTACGCCGCGAAGGCGCAGCCGCACAGCGGGATCAAGGTCTTCGAACCGGCGCTGTTGTACGCCCGCAGGCTGCAGAGCCTGATGGTCACGGAGATGCGCGAGGCGATCCTTGAGGATCAGCTGACGCTGCATTACCAGCCGGTGGTGGAGCTCGCCACCGGGCGGATCGAGGGCGTCGAGGCGCTGGTCCGCTGGAACCACCCGGAGCGCGGGCTCCTGATGCCGGACCAGTTCATTCCGCTGGCGGAGGAGACTGGGATGATCGTGGAGCTGGGGCACTGGGTGCTGCGCAACGCGGTCCGGCAGCTCCGGGACTGGCAGGACCGGCTGGCGCTGGACAGCGAGTTCTCCGTCCGGGTCAACATCTCCACCACCGAGCTGCAGAACCTCGAGCTCATCGAACACGTCCAGGACATCCTCCGCGAGACGGGTGTGGATGCCGCGAACCTCATCATCGAACTGACCGAGTCCATGGCCGTGACCGGCGGCGACGTGGACAAGTACTCCCTGAGCGGGTTGCGGCAGCTGGGGGTACAGCTCGAAATCGACGACTTCGGCACCGGCTACTCCTCCATCAGCTACCTGCGCAAGCTGCCCGTGAATGTGGTCAAGATCGACAAGAGCCTGATCGACGGGCTCGGGACGGATGCGGAACAGGGCGGCTTTGTCGAAGCTGTGCTGCATCTGATCCATGCGTGCGGGCTCAAGGCCGTGGCGGAGGGGATTGAGACGGCCGAGCAGGCCGAGGAGTTGGTGCGGCTGGGTTGCGCCAGCGGCCAGGGCTACTACTTCGGGCGCCCGGCGCCCGCCGAGGCCGTTGAGGCGCTCATCAGCCAGGACAGCTCGGTTTCGCAGTAGCCACGCAGCGGCGCGGGCGTGCCGGAGTGGCGCGGGCTTGCCGAAGTGGCGAACGACGGCGGCTGGACGGCTGGCTTGTTGACTGGCATGACAAAGGGCGGAAGTTGGAGGTGAATCCGACTCCCGCCCTTTGCGGTTTGCTGACTTGTCTACTTGCGGATGGTGTCCGGCCAGTAGCCAACTGCCACTACGGAGCCCTGTCCCGAGTTGCTGCCGCTGGCTGAGACAGCGGCAGTGGCGGACAGGCCTGCAGCCGCCAAAGCGCCAGCGACGAGGAGTGTAGCAAGGGTTTTCTTCATGTAGGACTCCTGTTACGTGAGAGGCTGATGTGACTCATGTGGTACAGCTTCAGTATATGCGGTAAGAACACGCCAAGGGATAACGATTTCTCCGATTTAGTGAAACCTTGTGATATTCGCGCGTAACTCTTGCGCTTTTACAACGGCGGTGGCTCGCGTGTGCTGTCCGGCTTCGGCTCTCCCGGAACCGATAATTGACCCATGCGACAACAATCAGTCTCGCCGGCGTACGCCGCGGCCGAGCTCCGAGCGCGGGAGCATCGGGGCAACCATGATTTCTCCGAGGCAGCAAAGAGCGCGGGTGTCGCCGCCGACATCGCGTTGAGTGAAGGCGATATTGAATCATGGCGGGCGATGACCTATTTCAGGGCAGAGAGCTACCTGTCGGACGCCAACTTCGAAGCATGCGCTGAGGCTGCCTCGACAATCGTGATGGAGTCCCATACGATCTCCTCGCAGCTGCGGGCGCAGGTCCACGTTCTTGTCGCCAAAGCGCACCAGGGTTCTGGCCTGCTGGAGTCAGCGGCCGCCGAAGCACGGGCGGCTGTTGAACTAACGATCGACGAAGCTGACATCGATTTCAACGTCAAGGCACGGCAGGCCCTAATAGCTGCCCTCGCAGACTCCGGCAAGCTGGAAGAGGCGTGGTCCGAAAGTAAGGGTCTCGCCGCTGTCATCTCCGATGAAGTGGATGAACAACTCGCGGGCAAGGCCTACTGGGTGATTGGCAACGTGGCGTTTCTTTGCGACAACGTAGAGGAGGGCTTGCGCTACCACGAGCTTGCCGCCGCAACTTTTTCGCCGTCCCGGGACCTGGATGTCTGGGCGAAATTCAACAAGGCGTCCGCTGCGATGCGCCTCGCTGCAAATGTCGCCGACCCCGATACTCTGCGGTGCATCGAGCGGGCCGAGTTAGCCACTGACGTCATCGGCGGTAGCGATAACGATTTGCTGCTGTTGCGCCGCAACCGCGCTCATTGGAGTTACCTGGCTGGTGATGCAAAGTCCGCAGTCGACATTCTCGAAGAAATCTGCGAAACCGGGTCAACCACACCGCAAAATACGGGAGATGCCTGCCTTCTTCTTGGGCGGGCATACCTCGCGACGGGCGACAGGATGGCAGCGCGGCGCGCGCTCGCAGAGGCGGCCGCCCACTTCGCAAGTGCCGGGGCTCCTGACCGTGCCCAGCAGACCCGTGACTTCCTCAAAGCCGAGCTGGGCCGGGCCTCGTTGTGGTCATGGCTGCTCCGAGTCACGGGTTTCGACCGCAGCTAAGCCCGCTTCTGGATATGCCCCTCCCTGGCGTCGTGCAGTGGACATATAGGGAATATGCTCGTCGGTCGCGGCGAAGAGTGGGCATGTCCCGAGGTCCCAACGCTCTTGGTCCGGCGGGCAGGGTAAGCATGCCCCTCGCCGGCGTCGTGCAGTGGGCATATAGGGAATATACTCGTCGGTCGCGGCCGAGAGTGGGCATGTCCATCGGGGGCCGCGGAGCGGGAAGGCCGTGGATACCCGGCCAAGGATCCAGAAAGGCTAGGCCTGAGCGGAACCCGAAGCACGAGCCCGCGCGAAGGAGTTCTTCCGGCCCAGGAACACTGCCGCGGCGCCGACCACAAGGCTCAGCACAAGAAGTACCCAGCCAGCAACGGTGAGTCCCGACGCCAAAGCAACCTGGCCGCCGTCGAGCGTGTCAGCGGCCATCATGGCGTCAATTGCCGCGTTTCCCCACAGCCGCACACCCGCGAACAGCAGCGGCACTGCCCACAGCGCCCAACGGAGCGGTTTCCGAGCCACGTTCGTGCCGATCAGCAGCAACCAGGTGAATCCGAAGATCAGCGGAAACAGTGTCCCTGCCGTCTTGTGCACATAGTTGAGCTGTCCGCGGGCGTCCCCGTCCATGGCCGAGCGCAGCTGCTCCACAAAGCCCCGGTCAAAGCCGCCGAGCAGCGAGTCGGGCATCGGTAGGCCGCCGCTGAGCTGGGTGAGCTGGTTCAGGGTCAGCAGGTGGACGTACCAGAACAGGAACAGGCTCGCCACGACGCCCGCAATCAGGATCAGGCTGCTATTGCTCTGGGCCTTCTGTGGGGTCCGGGTGGTGCTGGGATTGATCACCGCGGGCAGATGGTGCTGGGGGACGGCCGCGCTCGCGCCGTGCTTCTTGATCCGCTGGGCGGGTGTCTTGGCCATGGCTCCATTATCGCCCCTCGCCGGCGCCACACCGGCCGGTCGCAGGCAGGGCTACCGTCAACCCGGTCTGCCTGTTCAGCACCTCCGGGCGCCCGATAGGCTGAACGCGTGAGCGAATCAGGCAGCAACGAACTTGTCAGGCACCGGCTCGGCCGGCACAGCACCGCGGAACTCAGCCCCGAACTGGACGACTACCAGCTCGCCGAGGCCTTGGTGCGGGAGGCCGGCAATCTGGCGCTGCTGATGCGGCAGGCAGGACTGGAGGGGCAGCGGAAAACGTCCGTCTCCGACGTCGTGACCGCCGCGGACCACGCCGCGGAAGCCTACGTGCTCGAACAGCTGCAGCGCTGCCGGCCCGACGACGGCGTCCTCGGCGAAGAAGGTGCCTCCGAGCGGGGCAGCAGCGGCCGGACCTGGGTGGTCGACCCGGTCGACGGAACCTACAACTTCCTGCACGGCTCAAGCTACTGGTGCTCCGCGATCGCGCTCAAGGATTCCTCCGGCCCACTGCTCGGCGCCATCTTCCAGCCGGAGGAAGACAAGCTCTGGCTCGGCGGCACCGCCCGGAAGGCAACCCTCAACGGTGAGGCGCTGACGAGTTTTCGGCCCCGCGACGCAGGTGGCATGGGCCGCGCGGAGACGCCGCTCGCCGAGCTTGGCGCCGCCACCTACATCCATCCCACCTGGCTGGCCGACCCGATGTGCGCCATGCCGTGGCACGCCGCGGCAACCTCGGCGGCGGCGCTGCGGATGTTCGGTTCGGGTTCGTGCGACCTCGGCCGGGTGGCCGACGGCGAACTGGACTGCTGGTTCCAGCACAGCTCCCCGGAGTGGGACTGGCTGCCGGGCCAGGCGATCGTGCTGGCCGCCGGCGGCGCCACCGACGTCGTGCGCGTCAACGGACTTGAGTGGTTCGTGGCCGGAGGCACGACGGCGGTGCGGCAGCTGCGGGCGGCGCTCGAGTCAGGCTCCGTCGGGTAGGGCGCACCGGCGCACGCTCGGCCGGAAGGGACGTGCCCACTCCCGATAACACACGATGGACATGCTCAATCGGGACGTCGGTGAGGAATGGACATGCTCATTCCTCGCGTTCAGGCATGGACACAATGGGCATATGTCCACTGCTGGGCGCAGGCGAGGGGCATGTCCCGTGGCGGACCAGGCGACGTGGACCGTGACGTCGGTAGGAGAGGGACACGCTCATTCCGGACGGCGGCGGAGGGGCATGCTCATTCCTGACGGCGGCGGCGGAGGGGCATGCTCATTCCTGACGGCGACGGCGGAGGGACATGCTCATTCCTCAGCTTCAGGCAGGGACACATTGGGCATATGTCCATTACTGGGCGCAGGCAAGGGGCATGTCCGGCGCAGGAGGAGCCGCGGACGGTGCCGTCAGTGGCACCGCCTAGACTTGTTAACACCATGGATATGTTGTTTGACCCCTACGCCGACGGACCCTTCCAAGCTGCCTCGCATCCGGCCGCGCCGGCCAAAGCGTCCGGAAACCCGGGGACCGGAACCGGAATGCCGGACCTGAGGTCACCCGCTTTCGGGGCCCACGGCGGAAGCGGCGCTGGTAACGGTGAGGACTCGGACCGCCCCCAGCTGCCGAACGCGGAAGAGCTGCTGCAGGGACTGAACCCGCAGCAGGAGGAAGCAGTCAAACACGCGGGGAGCGCGCTGCTGATCGTCGCCGGCGCAGGTTCCGGCAAGACCCGTGTGCTCAGCAACCGCATCGCCTACCTGATCGCCACCCGGCGGGCGCACCACGGCGAGATCCTGGCCATCACCTTCACCAACAAGGCAGCCGCGGAGATGCGCGAGCGGATCGAGCTCCTGGTCGGCGGCCGGGCCAAGACCATGTGGATCTCCACCTTCCACTCCTCCTGCGTCCGGATCCTGCGGCGCGAAGCGGCCAACGTCGGCCTGAACTCCAACTTCTCCATCTACGACTCCGCAGATTCGCTCCGCCTGATTACGCTCGTGGCCAAGAACCTGGACCTGGACCCCAAGCGCTTCGCGCCCAAGGCCATCCAGCACAAGATCTCCGCGCTCAAGAACGAGCTGATCGACGCGGACAGCTACGCCTCCAGCGCGAACTACAGCGACCCCTTCGAACAGGCCGTCGCCGAAGTCTTCAAGGGCTACACGCAGCGCCTGCGCCAGGCCAACGCGATGGACTTCGATGACCTGATCGCCGAAACCGTCTACATGTTCCGGGCCTTCCCGGCGCTCGCCGACTCGTACCGGCGCCGCTTCCGGCACGTGCTCGTGGACGAGTACCAGGACACCAACCACGCCCAGTACGCCCTGGTGCGCGAGATCGTCGGCGAGGGCCCCGGCGCGGCCGAACTCACGGTCGTCGGCGACTCGGACCAGTCCATCTACGCCTTCCGCGGCGCGGACATCCGCAACATCGTGGAGTTCGAGAAGGACTACCCGGACGCCCGGACTATCAAGCTCGAACAGAACTACCGCTCCACCCAGACCATCCTCAGCGCCGCCAACTCGGTGATCTCCCGGAACCCCAACCGGCCGGAGAAACGGCTCTGGACGGCCGAGGGCGACGGCGAGAAGATTGTCGGCTACGTGGGCGAGAACGAGCACGACGAGGCCCAGTTCATCGCCAAGGAAATCGACCGGCTGCAGGACGAGGGCAACCTACGCCCCGGCGACGTCGCGATCTTCTACCGCACCAACGCCCAGTCCCGGTCCATCGAAGACGTCCTGGTGCGCGTTGGGCTGCCCTACAAGGTGGTCGGCGGCACCCGCTTCTACGAGCGCAAGGAGATCAAGGACGCCCTCGCCTACTTGCGCGTTCTGGTAAACCCCGACGACGACGTCAACCTGCGCCGCATCCTCAACGAGCCCAAGCGCGGCATCGGCGACCGGGCCGAGGGCGCCGTGGCATCGCTGGCGCAGCGCGACCGGACCTCCTTCATGGCCGCCGCCCGCCGCGCCGAGGAAGCACCCGGCATGGCCACCCGCTCCGTGAACGCCGTGCTGGGCTTCGTCAAGCTCCTCGACGACCTGGCCGAGGTGGCCTCCGGCTCCGGTGCCGCCGCTGCCCTGGAAGCCGTCCTTGAGCAGACCGGCTACCTCGCCACCCTTCGCTCCAGCACCGACCCGCAGGACGAATCCCGGGTGGAGAACCTCGCCGAGCTCGTCGCCGTCGTCCGCGAATACGAGCGCGACAACCCGGAAGGGTCCCTCGGCGCCTTCCTGGAGCAGGTCTCCCTCGTGGCCGACGCCGACCAGATCCCGGACGCCCCCGGGGCGGATATTGACGCTGCGGTCGCCGAAGCCAAGCGGCTCGGCGTCGTCACCCTGATGACCTTGCACACCGCCAAGGGCCTTGAGTTCCCGGTGGTGTTCCTGACCGGCATGGAACACGGACTGTTCCCGCACCAGCGCTCCGCCACCGACCCCAAGGAACTGGCCGAGGAACGCCGGCTCGCCTACGTGGGACTGACCCGGGCCCGGAAACGGCTCTACCTGACCCGCTCCGAGGTCCGCAGCATGTGGGGACAGAGCCAGTACAACCCCGCCAGCCAGTTCATCGAGGAAATCCCGGCCGAGCTGGTCGAGTGGAAGCGGGAAGGCTCCACCCGCCAGGCCAGCAGCTGGGGGAGCGGCGGATCGATCGGTTCCAGCCGCTACGGCGGGTCCTTCTGGGGCGCCGGCACCGCCCGGGGCGCCGGCGCGGACTCCGCGGCAGGCTTCAACGCGGACGTCCCCGCGGCCATCGCCAAGAACCGGGTGCAGCCGCAGAAAGAGATCGTCGCCGTCAGCGTGGGGGACAAGGTCAACCACACCAGCTTCGGCAACGGCACCGTACTGGCCGTCGAGGGCGCGGGGGACAAGACCGTCGCGAAGGTGAAGTTCGGCGTCGGCGAGAAGCGGCTCCTGCTGCGGTACGCCCCGCTCACCAAGATCGACGCGTGACGGGGGCTCTCAGCCGCCCCGCGGATCCACCGGTAACCGCGCGCCGACAGGCATAATGGAGCGCATGCGACGGACATCTTTGGGGATCCTGGCCGCCTTCCTGGCACTGGCGGCCACGGCGTGCACCGTCACGCAAAAGGACCCGGACTACGTCCCGCCGGCCCCGCTGCCCGCCCTGGAGCAGCTCAAGCAGGCACCCCTGACGGACCCGGCGACATTGGGAGCCGGCCAGGACTCCCTGAGCTTCGTCACCGCGGACCGCAACATCGTTTGTTCACTGACCTCGGCCCGGGGCGAGCACGTCAACCTGCCCTATGAACAGAACGGCTTCGGCGGCAGCGGGAACGGCAAGTTCGCGACCGTGCCGGTGGCCCACTGTGAGCTCGGCGCCTACCCGAAGCCGTCCGCCAAGGACATCCGCGACGACTGCGCCGGCACCGGACTCGGCTACCTGGGCGGCACGGCCCTGCTGACCCCGGCCGAGGCGGTTTACGGGGAGTGCCGCTCCGGCGTCACACAGCAGGAAACCGAATTCGGCCCCAAAGGCACCCGCAACGGTCCGATCTCGCAGCTTCCCGTCCTCGAGGATGGGAAGAACGTCGAGCGCAACGGCCTCCGCTGCTCCGCCTACAACGGCGGTGTAGCCTGCGGAAACGTCTCCGCCGGCGTCGCCTTCTTCGTTGCGCGCGACCGTTACGAGCTGATCTTGCCGGCCCCCAAGGCGGCCTCCGCGGCGCCGTCGGAGGCCCCAAAAACCCCGTAATCTAGCGGTTTTTCTACGCTCAATAGAATAGTGTCCTTACTCACATAACAGGTAGTCTGGGTCGGGCTGGTCCAAACGAAGGACTAGAGTTCGAAAGAGGAGCATTGCGCCGTGTGGCTCGTTTCCAAGCTTGTCGCAGGGTGCGTTTATTCCGCAGCCCGGTAACCGCGAGTACGTGGGGTCCGGCTGTACAGAAACTACTTCGACGTAGAAGGACACTAAACCGTGGACCTGTTTGAATATCAGGCGCGCGATATGTTCGAGGCGCACGGTGTACCCGTGCTTGCTGGCATCGTGGCGCACACCCCTGAAGAAGCAAAGGCAGCTGCCGAGAAGATCGGCGGCGTAACTGTCGTCAAGGCACAGGTTAAGGTCGGTGGCCGCGGCAAGGCCGGCGGCGTTAAGGTCGCCAAGACTGCCGATGAGGCACTCGAGCACGCCACCAACATCCTCGGGATGGACATCAAGGGCCACACCGTCAACAAGGTGATGATTGCCCAGGGTGCCGACATCGCCGAGGAATACTACTTCTCCGTCCTGCTGGACCGGGCCAACCGCAACTACCTGGCCATGTGCTCGGTTGAAGGCGGCATGGAAATCGAGCAGCTCGCCGTCGAGCGCCCGGAAGCCCTGGCCAAGATCGCGATCGACCCGGCCGTCGGCATCGACCAGGCCAAGGCCGACGAGATCGTCGCCGCCGCGGGCTTCGCCGAGGAACTGCGCGGCAAGGTCGCCGCCGTGATCCTCAAGCTCTGGGACGTGTTCAAGAAGGAAGACGCCACCCTCGTAGAGGTCAACCCGCTGGTCAAGACCGGCGCCGGCGACATCGTTGCCCTGGACGGCAAGGTCACCCTCGACGAGAACGCCGACTTCCGCCACCCGAAGCACTCCGCCCTTGAAGACAAGGACGCTGCGGACCCGCTCGAGGCCAAGGCCAAGGCGCAGGACCTCAACTACGTCAAGCTCGACGGCGAGGTGGGCATCATCGGTAACGGTGCCGGCCTGGTCATGTCCACGCTCGACGTTGTCGCCTACGCCGGCGAGAACCACGGCAATGTCAAGCCCGCCAACTTCCTGGACATTGGCGGTGGAGCTTCCGCCGAGGTCATGGCTGCGGGCCTCGACGTCATCCTGGGTGACGAGCAGGTCAAGTCCGTCTTCGTCAACGTCTTCGGCGGCATCACCGCCTGTGACGCTGTCGCCAAGGGCATCGTCGGCGCACTGGCCGAGCTGGGCCACTCCGCGAACAAGCCGCTGGTCGTCCGCCTCGACGGCAACAACGTCGAGGAAGGCCGCCGCATCCTGGCCGAGGCCAACCACCCGCTGGTTACCCTGGCCGCCACCATGGACGAGGGCGCCGACAAGGCTGCCGAGCTCGCCAACGCAGCTAAGTAAAGGGACACGACTATGTCTATTTATCTGAACAAGGACTCCAAGGTCATCGTCCAGGGCATCACCGGCGGCGAAGGCACCAAGCACACCGCCCTGATGCTCAAGGCCGGCACCAAGATTGTCGGCGGCGTCAACGCCCGCAAGGCCGGCACCACGGTCCTGCACGGCGATAACGAGATCACCGTCTTCGGCACCGTCAAGGAAGCCATGGCCGAGACCGGCGCCGACGTCTCCATCGTCTTCGTGCCGCCGGCGTTCACCAAGGACGCTGTCGTCGAAGCCATCGAGGCCGGCATCGGCCTGGTCGTCGTCATCACCGAAGGCGTGCCGGTCCAGGACTCCGCCGAATTCTGGGCGCTGGCCCAGTCCAAGGTCGACGCCGACGGCAAGCAGGTCACCCGAATCATCGGACCGAACTGCCCCGGCATCATCACCCCGGGCGAGGCCCTGGTCGGCATCACCCCGGCCAACATCACGGGCAAGGGCCCCATCGGCCTGGTCTCCAAGTCGGGCACCCTGACCTACCAGATGATGTACGAACTGCGTGACCTGGGCTTCTCCACCGCCATCGGCATCGGCGGCGACCCGGTCATCGGCACCACCCACATCGACGCCCTCGAAGCTTTCGAAGCTGACCCGGAGACCAAGGCGATCGTCATGATCGGCGAAATCGGCGGCGACGCCGAAGAGCGTGCAGCCGACTACATCAAGGCCCACGTCACCAAGCCGGTCGTCGGCTACGTGGCCGGCTTCACCGCCCCGGAAGGCAAGACCATGGGCCACGCCGGCGCCATCGTCTCCGGCTCCGCGGGCACCGCCCAGGCCAAGAAGGAAGCCCTCGAGGCTGCCGGCGTCAAGGTCGGCAAGACGCCGTCCGAGACCGCCAAGCTGCTGCGCGAAGTTTACGCGGCACTCTAGGCACCAGCACCAAGGCAACGCGGGGTCACTTGCGGCCCATTCCACTCGGTGGGATGGGCGCGAAGTGACCCCGCGTTTCTTCGTTGAGGCACGACGGCGGCGAGGACCGCCGCCGTCCGTCTAGTAGTGTTTAGGAAAGGCAAAGTGCGCGCTTGGGTGCGCGCAGGCAGGGGATCACGATGGCAGAAACGCGACGGACGCTGGTCGACGTCGTCGTGGACAAAGTCCTCGAGTACATCCTCAGCGGCCAGATCAAGGCCGACGACGCCCTCCCGCCGGAAGCCGACATCGCCAAGGAGTCAGGGGTCAGCCGCCTGACCGCCCGCGAAGCGATGAAGGTCCTCAAGGCGCAGGACGTTGTCTACGTGAAGCGGGGCCTGGGCACCTTCGTGAATCCGCCCGAACGCTGGACCGGCCTGGACGCGATCATGCGGGCAGCGTCAAGGGGGGTGGCTTCGGACCAGGTGGCACTGCGCCTGCTTGAGGTCCGCCGGATGGTCGAGACCGGCGCCGCCGAACTCGCGGCCTCACGCCACAGCCAGGCCGACCTCGCCGCCATGACGGAAAGCGTCGAACTGATGGAGGCCGCGCACCACTCGGGCGACGTCGACGCGCTGACCCTGGCGGATATCTCCTTCCACGACACCGTGCTGCGGGCCTCCGGCAACCCGTTCGTGCCCGCCCTGCTCGGCCAGCTTTCGACGCTGCTCTACGCCATGCGGCGGGAGACTTCCGCGTTCCCGGATGTGCAGCGGCACGCGATCCACCACCACAAACTGGTACTGGCCGCCATTGCCGCCGGCGAGCCCGGCGCCGCGCGCTCCGCGATGGACGCCCACATCACCCAGACCTTCGAGGACTACGAACGCTACCTCGCGGTCTCCAGCCGCGGCGCCGCCGCCAGCTGACCCGCGCGGGCGCTGCCCCGCGCCGCGAGCTGACCCGCGCGGGCGCTGCGCCGGTTTCGATCCCGCCCGGCTGTTTTACCAATCCTGTTGACGCTGTCCTTTCGTGTGATTAGAATCTCATACAGATATCAGACATCTGATATCTACTTTCGACAAACGATCGCCGCCAGCCAAAGGAGTCTTCATGCGCGCGCACGTCCCTTCCCAGGGCACCCTGATCACCGGTGGAGGCCCGCGATGACCTCCCTGACTGCAGCTCCGGCCCTGAGTGAACTGGGCCAGACCACCCTCCGCAAGGTCCGCCGGCGGCTCATGCCGCTGATTGTCCTGCTGTACTTCGTTGCCTATCTGGACCGCAACAACGTCGGCTTCGCCAAACTTGGCATGCAGGGCGACATCGGCCTCACCGAAGCCGCCTACGGCCTCGGCGCCGGCATCTTCTTCCTCGGCTACGCCCTGCTGGAAATCCCCAGCAACGGCGGCATGTACCGCTACGGCGCCCGCAAGTGGATCGCCCGCATCCTGATCAGCTGGGGCATCTTCGCCACCGCCATGTTCCTGGTCAACGGCGAGACCACCTTCTACATCATCCGCTTCCTGCTGGGTGCGGCCGAAGCCGGATTCTTCCCGGCCATCCTGTTCTACCTGACCCTCTGGTTCCCCGCCGCGCAGCGCGTGACCGTCCTGGGCATCTTCATCCTGGCCCAGCCGATCTCCAACGCCCTCGGCGCGCCGGTGTCCGGCATGCTTCTGGGCCTGGAAGGCGTTGCCGGGCTGCACGGCTGGCAGTGGCTGTACATCATTGAAGGCATCCCGGCGATCGTGCTGGGCCTCATCACGCCCTTCGTCATGACCGACCGCCCGGAGCACGCCAAGTGGCTCAAGCCCGAAGAGTGCGACTGGCTCGCCACCACCATGAGCAAGGAACTGGCCGACAAGCAGAAGTCCGGCAACCACAACTTCCTCGCCGGCCTCAAGGACCCCCGCACCCTGGCCTACTCGGCCCTGTACTTCGGCCTGGTCTGTGGCATCTACGGCCTGGGCCTCTGGATGCCGACCATCGTGAAGGCGCTGGGCAAGTTCGACACCGTCCAGGTGGGCTTCATCGTCTTCATCCCGTACGCCATCGCCGCGGTGTTCGTCTACTTCTGGAGCAAGCGCTCGGACCGCACCGGCAACCGGGTCTGGCACGCCAGCGTCAGCATGGTGATTGCCGCCGTCGGCCTGCTCGGCGCCGGCTACCTGCTCCCGGTCAACGCGGTCCTCGCCATGGTCTTCCTGACCCTCGCAGCGATGGGCATCTACTCGGCGATCGCCCCCTTCCTGGCTATGCCGTCCGCGGCGCTGACCGGTGCCGCAGCAGCGGCCGGCCTCGCCATGGTGAACTCGCTCGGCAACCTGGGCGGCTTCGTCGCCCCGTACATCGTCGGCATCCTCAAGGACGCCACGGGCAACAGCCAGAGCGGCCTGACCTTCCTGGCAGCCTGCCTCGCGATCACCGCCGTCGCCACTTATCTCTACGCCCGCAAGCGTCCGGAAGGTGTCTCCGCCCCCCGGGCGACCGCCCCCGCCGCAGACAGCCATTAGGAACCACTCATGACACAGAGCACTTTCCCCGCCGAACGCACCGTCGTCCTGACCGGCGCCGCCTCCGCCCGCGGCATCGGCCGCGCCACGGCCGACCGGCTGGCCCGCGACGGCTGGTCGATCGCGATCCTGGACATCAACGCCGAGGACGCCAAAGCCGCCGCAGCCGAGATCGGCTCCAACCGGGCCGTCAAGGCGATCGGCGTCGGCGCCGACGTCTCGGACGAGGCCTCGGTGGACCGGGCCATCACCGAGGTCGAGGAGTCGCTTCCGCCCATCGTCGGCCTGGCCAACCTCGCCGGCATCAGCTCGCCGACGCCGTTCATGGAGACTTCCGTCGCCGAATGGGACAAGGTCTTCGCGATCAACATGCGCGGCACCTTCATCGTTTCGCAGCGGGTCCTCAAGGGCATGATCGAACGCCGGCTCGGCCGGATCGTCAGCGTTTCCTCGATCTCCGCGCAACGCGGCGGCGGAACGTTCTCCAAAGTGGCCTACAGCGCCTCGAAGGCCGGAATCCTCGGCTTCACCCGGGCACTGGCCCGCGAAGTCGGAGAGTTCGGCATCACCGTCAACGCGGTGGCCCCGGGCCCGATCGACACCGACATCATGGGCGGCACGCTGAGCGAGGAGCGCAAAGCCGCCATGTCCGAGGGCATCATGATGGGCCGGGTCGGCACCCGCGACGAAGTCGCGGCGCTCATGGCCTTCCTCCTGAGCGAGGACGCCGGCTACATCACGGCCGCCACCTACGACATCAATGGCGGCCTGCAGGTCTCCTGACCTCCCGGCGCCTCTGGAAGTGCCGTGCGGTTCCGGCCGCACGGCACCCGGAAGGATCACAGCATGACCCACGAAACCTACCCCGCCGGCCATCCCACTGCACACCCAAGCGCCCCGGCCGGGCCCGCACCCGCCCCTGAACCCTTGCGCCTGGCCGATGGCCGGCAGCGGATCCGCGACTACCGCGCCGCAACCGGACGGCGGACCGCAGTGCTCGACGACGACCCGACCGGTTCGCAGTCCGTGCACGGCGTCTCCGTCGTCACCGTGCTCGAGGCAGACGAGTACGCCGCGGCCCTTGCACGGCCGGAGTCGACCTGCTTCATCCTGACCAACACCCGCAGCCTCGACGAGGCCGACGCGGTCGCCCTGAACCAGGCGGCCGGCCGGGCCCTGTTCGAGCTCGAGGAGCGGCTCGGTGCGCCTCTGGACCTGGTCAGTCGGAGCGACTCAACCCTCCGCGGCCATGTCATGGCCGAAATCCGCACCCTTGACGCCGTCCGGCGCGAGGTGACCGGGCGCGGGTTCGACGGCGTCCTGCTGGCCCCGTCCTACTTCGAAGCCGGACGCTTCACCGCCGGGGATGTGCACTGGGCCATGGTGGGCGGGGAACCCGTCCCGGCCGGGGAAACCGAGTTCGCCAAGGACGCGACCTTCGGATACCGGTCCTCCGACCTGAAGGATTTCGTCGCGGAGAAAAGCGGCGGCACCGTCACGCCGGAGCAGGTGCTCAGCATCAGCCTCGAGGACATCCGCCACGGGGGAGAGGACCGGGTCGCGGAGATCCTGCGCTCGGCCAGCGATCTGCAGCTCATCATCGTCAACGCCACCGAGTTCGCGGACCTGGAAATCGTCGTCCTCGGCCTGCAGCAGGTCCAGCGCGAAGGCAAAGTGTTCCTGCACCGCACCGGGCCGTCCTTTGTCCGTGCGCTCGCAGGGCTCGATCCCAAGCCGACCCTGCAGGCGCAGGACATCTGGCCCGACGGCCGCCCGGCCGGCCACGGGCTCGCCGTCGTCGGTTCCCATGTGGGCCAGACGGCACGCCAGGTCGCTGCGGCGCAGGCCCGGGGCGGCGTGACCGAGGTCGAACTGTCCGTCGCCGAGCTCGTCAATCCGGCGGCGCGCGGTGCGCACATTGCAGACACCGCGGCCCGGGTGGTCAGCGCCGTCGCCGACTCCGACGTCCTGCTCTACACCTCGCGGTCGCTGCTCAAGGGCGCCGACGCTGCCGCCAGCCTGGAGATCGCCCGCAGCGTATCCGCGGCCCTGATCGAGGTAGTCCAGGCCGCCCTTCCCGCCCAGCCCGTCTGGGTGATCGCCAAGGGCGGCATCACCTCGCACGACGTCGCCGTGCGGGGCCTCGGAATCAGGCGGGCCACCGTGCTCGGCCAGCTGTTCCCCGGCATGGTCTCGGTGCTCCGGCCCGACGACGCCGCCCCGGGCGTGCAGGGAATGCCGTACGTCGTTTTTGCGGGCAACGTCGGCGACGAGAACGCGCTCGCCGACACCATTGAACTCTTCCGCGGCGCCACGTCCGCGGCACCAGGAAAGGAAGTAACCCCATGACCAAGGTCGGATGGATCGGGCTGGGCGCGATGGGCGGACCGATGGCGGTCGTCCTTGCCGAAGCCGGACACGAGGTCGCCGCCTTTGACGTTGCCGAAGGCCGGGCGCAGTCGCTGGCAGTTCCCGGCCTGACACCGGCGGCCACGGCCAAGGAGGCGGTGGCCGAGGCCGACGTCGTCGCCCTGATGGTCGCGACGCCGGCCCAGGCCGACGCGGTGCTCTTCGGCGTGGACGACCTCGCTGCGGCCCTGCGCCCGGGCACCGTGGTCCTCCTGATGGCCACCGTCGGTCCAGCCGCGGTGGTGTCGCTGGCTGAGCGGCTGGCGGCGTTCGACGTCGAACTGGTGGACGCCCCGGTTTCCGGCGGTACCAAGCGCGCCGCCACCGGCGAGCTGCTGATGATGGTCAGCGGCTCCGAACGGGCCCTGGCGGTGGTGCGGCCGCTGCTGGACGCGATGGCAAGCTCTGCCCCCGTGGTGGGTGCGAACGTTGGCGACGGTCAGAAGGTGAAGCTCGTCAACCAGCTGCTGTGCGGCGTCCACATCGCCGTGGCCGGGGAGGCCCTGGCCTTCGCCGAGGCCCTGGGCCTGGACCCGAAGCAGACCTGGGAGGTGCTGCGTTCGGGCGCCGCGGCATCGTTCATGTTCGATGATCGGGGCTCCCGGATGGTGGACCCGGACAACACCGAGGTCCGCAGCGCCCTGGACATCTTCGTCAAGGACATGGGGCTTGTGGTCGAGGCGGCGCGGGAAAGCACCTACCCGGCTCCGCTCGCCGCCGCGGCCGAGCAGCTCTACCTCAGCGGCCGGCGTAAGGGGCTCGGCCGGCGGGACGACTCTTCAGTGATCGAGGTGCTGCGCGGGCACTAACGTTGACTGCCGGCGGGCCGGGGGAGTGTTCAGCCCCCGGCCTGGCTGATGGTGAAGGCCGCCAGGAAGCCCACAGCTGCAATGAGGCCCGTCAGGACATGGTGTTCCTCGAAAGCCTCCGGGATCATGGTGTCGGCAAGCATGGCCAGAATCGCGCCGGCGGCGATTGCGGTGATGAAGGCGACCATCTCCGCCGGAGCGTTTTGCAGGCTGGCATAGCCGATCAGCGACGCCAGTCCGGAGATGAGGGCAATGCCTCCCCACACGCCAAAGACGTACCCGGCGCTGCGGCCGGATTTTTTCATCCCCGCTGTGCTGGATAGCCCTTCGGGGACGTTGGAGATGAACACAGCTGCGAGCACGGCCGTGCTGACCGATCCTCCTGAGACGAGACCGAGCCCCAGGACGACGGATTCGGGAATCCCGTCCAGTAAGGCTCCGATGGCGATCGCGGTGCCGCTGCCCGGCTTGTCCTTTTCAGAGGGTTGCTTTCCGCCGGAGCGTTTCCTGTGTTTGGCTCCTCGCCGGGCCAGCAGCGCGTTCGCCCCAACGTAGACCAGTGCTCCGGCAAGGAATCCCGCCACGGTCGGCCAGAGACCGCCGCCCTTTTCGGCTTCATCGACGAGGTCAAACGACAGGGCGGAGATGAGGACTCCGGCCCCAAAAGACATGATGGAGGAGACGACTTTGGGGGCGATCGTCCACTTCCAGGCAATGGCCGAACCCAGAACCAGCGCTGCGCCCGCCACAGTTCCCCATAGCAGGGCCTGCACCCATGTGGGCATCTTGTTCCACCTTCCATTCTTTCCATCACGATGACGCCATGGCCTGCACGGCGCAGCGACCCGGCGCGCCGCAAGGCGACCCAGTCACCACTGAGCGCTGCCGCACCTCGATCATGACAATATAAGCATGCTTTCTAAGTTGCGCCGTCGCCGGTCCCGGCGACGGTATAGCCGGGGGAGCGATCCCGGAAAGGCTTACGGCCGGCGTCCCGCGGGGCGGGGCGGCTATAGGATTCCAGTATGGCAATCAAGGATCCGGCCGCACGCGGCGTCAGCAGGCAGGTCCTCGCCGACCACGTCTACGAAGCGCTTCTCATCGCCTTGATGGACGGCCGGCTCGAAGCCGGCACCCCGGTCAGCATCGACGGGATGGCCCGGGAACTGGACGTCTCGCCGACGCCCGTGCGCGAGGCGCTGGCCCGGCTGGAAGCCACCGGCATGGTGCGCCGGACCGCCCTGCGCGGCTACCGGGTGGCGCCGCTCTTCACCGCGGACGAACTGGCGGACCTGATGGACGCGCGCCTGGTGATCGAACCGGCCAACGCCTTCATGGCCTGCAGCCACGCCGACGCCGACCTCACCGCCCAGCTAGCGCAGGCCATCGACGACCTCAAAGCCGCGCCCCGGGGGCCGTCCTTTTCCGAGTTCCGCGCCTACTGGGAGGCCGACGAACGGTTCCACCGGCTCATCGCGGAGCACGCGGACAACCAGTTCCTTCTCTCCGCGTACAACGCGCTCGGCGGACAGGTGCAGCGCTTCCGCTTCTTCGGCGGGCTCGGCGTCACCGACGCCGACTTCGCGATCGCGGAGCACACCGAGATCCTGCGGGCCTTTGAGGCCGGCGACGCCGACCTGGCGCGGAAGAAGATGATCGCGCACATCGAAGGCGTCAAGCAGCGTTCCCAGCACGACAGCGAAGTACACGACAGCGAAGTGCGCAGCTAGGCCAAACCCGCCGGCTACGCCGGGCGACGGCACCCTCCGCTGCCCGCTGCCCGCTGCCCGCTGCCCGCTGCCCGGCCCCGGCCTCCGGTTCGGCCCGCGTCCCGATCCACAAAAACCCTTGACAAGCTTTCCTATCGGGTGAATCCTATAGGAAATGTGATTCAAGATTTGGAGTGACAATGTCGTACACCGCCGAAAACTGGCCCATCACCGCGGCCCTGCTGCAGTTCCCGGGCGTCCGGCCCGACGGAACCTCCGTCCAGGATGCCCCCGCCGCCGAGTGGCAGCGCGTGTTCGAGGAAGTCGCGGACGCGGGCTTCGCCAACGCCGACCTGACCGACAGCTGGGTGCGTCCGGGGGACCTGAGCCCGGCCCGGCTGGATGAACTCACGGCCGCAGCCCGCCACGCCGGAATCGGCCTCCCGGCCATCTCGGCCATCCGCCGCAGCGTGATCGACGAGGCCGACTGGGAAGACAACCTGGCCTACACCCACCGCACCCTCGACGCCGCCGCGCAGCTCGGCTGCGAGGTCGTGTCGATCGGCCTGCACCAGGCCCTGACTCCCGCCCAGCGCGAACAGCTCTGGTTCTGGACCGTCCAGGGCCACCAGGACCCGGTGGGGGACAAGGAAACCTGGCAGAAGGCTGTCACCCGGATCCGCGAAGTCGGCCGGCACGCGGCCGAGCTCGGGCTCCTGGTCTCCCTGGAGATGTATGAGGACACCTACCTCGGAACCGCCGACTCGTCGGTGCAACTGGTCCAGGACATCGGCCTGTCCAATGTCGGGCTCAACCCGGACATCGGCAACCTGATCCGCCTGCACCGGCCGATCGAGGACTGGCGGGAAATGGTCCACAAGACGCTGCCGTACGCCAACTACTGGCACGTCAAGAACTACGTCCGCGACGAAAACCGGGCGAAAGACCAGTACGTCGCCATGCCCGCACCGATGGAATCCGGTCTGATCAGCTACCGCGAGGCCTTCCACTTCGCCATCTCCGTCGGCTTCCAGGGCATCATCTGCACCGAGCACTACGGCGGGGACGGCCTCAGCGTCACCGCCGCCAACCAGGACTACCTGCGCCGCCAGGTCCTGCCCAAACGCGACGGGTACGCGCTCGGCACTTCCCTGGTGGCCCAGGGCCGGCAGCTCCCGGCGGCCGTCCCCGCACTCTAAACCGGCGGGGCCCCACGGGTCCTGCCGTCTGTTCCAGCCGCTCCAACCGGTTCAACGAGGAATCATGACCAAGATATTTGACGATCCCGCAAGCTTCGCGGACGACGCCCTGGACGGCTTCGCCGCCGCCCACCGCCGGTACGTGGCACGGGTGGATGGCGGCGTTGTCCGCTCCACCGAGACGCCGGCAGGCCAGGTCGCGCTCGTGATCGGCGGGGGATCCGGGCACTACCCGGCCTTCGCCGGCCTCGTCGGCGCCGGACTGGCCGCGGGCAGCGCCTGCGGAAACATGTTCGCCTCGCCATCCGCGGGCCAGGTCTACCGCGTGGTCAAGGCCGCGGAGTCCGGAGGCGGTGTGCTCCTGAGCTACGGCAACTACGCCGGGGACGTGCTGCACTTCGGCCAGGCGCAGGACAAGCTGAACGCCGAGGGCATTGAGACCCGCACCGTGCTGGTGACCGACGACATTGCAAGCGCCCCGCTCGAGGAGATCGCCAAGCGCCGCGGTATTGCCGGGGACCTGACGGTCTTCAAGGTTGCCGGGGCCGCCGCCGAGGCCGGGCTGGACCTGGACGAGGTGGAACGGCTGGCAGTCAAGGCCAACCACCAGACTCGCTCGCTGGGCGTCGCCTTCGCCGGCTGCACCCTTCCGGGCGCCGCGGAACCGCTGTTCACGGTGCCAGAGGGCATGATGTCCGTGGGCCTCGGCATCCACGGCGAACCCGGGATCTCCGAACAGCCGTTGCCGACGGCCAGCGAACTGGCAGCACTGCTGGTGGACGGATTGCTCAAGGACAAGCCGGAAACCGCGGGCCGCCGCGTGGTGCCGATCCTCAACGGCCTCGGCACGGTCAAATACGACGAGCTGTTCCTCCTGTTCGGGAAGATCGAGGCCCTGTTGACCGCCGCGGGACTTGAGATCGTTGAACCGGAATGCGGCGAGCTCGTCACCAGCCTGGACATGTCCGGACTTTCGTTGACGCTGTTCTGGCTGGACGCGGAGCTGGAAAAGTTCTGGTCCGCACCGGCCGACACCCCCGCCTTCCGCAAGGGCAACCTGGCTCCGCGCCGGGCCCGGACCCTCTCCGCGCAGGCCGACGCCGCAGCAGCGCCCGCGCTGGCTGCCACGGCGGCGTCGACCTCGCTGGCCGCCACCGCCGTCGGCGTGCTCAAGGTGGCCCAGTCGGTCGTCGTCGAACACGAGGAAGCCCTCGGCAAACTCGACGCGATCGCCGGCGACGGCGACCACGGCATCGGCATGCGCCGCGGCGTGGACGCCGCCGTCGCCGCGGCCGAACAGTCGCACGCGGCCGGCGCCGGACTGGAGGAACTCCTCACGGCGGCCGGCGAACAGTGGGCCGAACGCGCCGGGGGCACCTCCGGAGCGCTCTGGGGCGCCGCGGTCACCGCCGTCGGCCGGGCCCTCGGCAGCAAGGACGCCTACACTCCGGCGGACGCGGCCGCCGCCGTCGACGCCCTCCGGGACGCCATCATCACCCTCGGCAAAGCCGAAGCGGGAGACAAGACGATGGTGGACGCGCTGCTTCCCTTCGCTGACGTTTTCAACCGGGCGATCGACGACGGCGGCGGCGTGGCCCGCAGCCTGCGGACCGCGGCCGACGCGGCCGCCCAGGCCGCCGAAGCCACGGCGTCGCTCAGCCCCAAGAAGGGCCGGGCCAGGCCGTTGGCCGAGAAGAGCCTGGGCCACCCCGACCCCGGGGCCGTGTCATTTGGCCTGATCGCCGGCCGGGTGGCCGACTACGCAGCCTCCATCGAACGCAGCTGAAGGAGAAATCCCTTGTCACACGAGACACAGAGTCACAGCACCACCGACCCCCAGCCCGGCTGGCGGATTGTCGTCGGCAACGACGAGGCCGGCGTCGAATACAAGAACGCCCTGCGCGAACTGCTCGAGGCGGACCCCCGGGTCGCGTCCGTGGAGGACGTCGGCGTCGGACCGGACGACAGCACCGCCTACCCGCACCTGGCCGTCGCCGCGGCCCGCAAGGTCGCCGCTGGCGAGGCCGACCGGGCCCTGCTGATCTGCGGCACCGGACTGGGCGTGGCCATCTCGGCCAACAAAGTCCCCGGCATCCGTGCCGTCACCGCGCACGACAGCTACTCCGTGGAACGCTCCGTGCTGTCCAACAACGCCCAGGTGCTGACCATGGGCCAGCGCGTCATCGGCCTGGAACTGGCGAAGAAACTCGTCGGCGAATGGCTGGGCCACCGCTTCGACGACACCTCCGCATCCGCGGCCAAGGTGGACGCAATCCACTCCTATGAAGGAGCCCCGGAAGGAATTGAAACCACATGACCCCTCGTAACATCGCCGTCGTCGGTTCCGGCTACATGGGCGGCGGAATCGCGCAGGTGCTGGCCCTCGCGGGAGCCCGCGTCGCCCTCGCCGACGTCTCCGCCGAGATCGCCCAGAGGAACTACGAGCGGCTGCTCAAGGAATCCGACGAGTTCGTCGCGGCCGGCCTGTTCCCGGCCGGCTCCACCGAACGGCTGAAGGAAAACCTCTGGGCCGCGAAGGACATCGAAGAGGCCGTCGCGGACGCCGAATACATCGAAGAAGCCGTACCCGAGGTCCTGGAGATCAAGCACGGCAACCTGGGCCGGATCAGTGCCGCCGCCCGGCCGGACGCCATCATCGGCTCCAACACCTCCACCATCTCCATCGCGAAGCTCGCCGAAGTCGTGGTGAACCCGGAGCGCTTCCTGGGCGTCCACTTCTCCAACCCGGCGCCGTTCATCCCGGGCGTGGAAGTCATCCCGCACGCGGGTACCTCCGAGGCCGCCGTGGAAGCCGCACGCGCGATCGTGGCGGAGACCGGCAAGGAAACCGCGACCGTCAAGGATGTCACCGGCTTCGTGCTCAACCGGCTGCAGTACGCCCTCTTCCACGAGGCCGCGCAGGTTGTGGAGGAAGGCATCGCCACGGCCGAGGATGTGGACACCATGGTCCGCACCACCTTCGGCTTCCGGCTGCCGTTCTTCGGGCCGTTCGCGATCGCGGACATGGCCGGGCTCGACGTGTACGCCTTCTGCTACAAGTCCCTGCAGACCGGCTTCCCCGAGCGGTTTGCCACGCCGCAGATCCTCCAGGAAAAAGTCGACGCCGGCCAGCTCGGAACCAAGACCGGCTCCGGCTTCCTCAACGTCCCCGCCGACCGGACCGCCGCCCTGGTGGCCTACCGGAACAAGGCCTACGTCGCCATGCAGAAGCTCATCGAGGAACTGGGCCCCGCGCCCCTCGCCTGACAACCCCCTCACCCTAACCTCCCAAGGAAACCTCCATGACCTCATTCCCCACAGACCGCACCGTGATCGTGACCGGAGCCGTCTCCGAGCGCGGCATCGGCCGGGCCACGGCGGACTACCTCGCCGAACGCGGCTGGAACATCGGCGTGATCGACCTGGACGACGCCGCCAGTAAGGCCCTGGCCAAGGAACTGGCCGAAAAGCACGGCGTGCAAGCCCACGGCGCCGGCGCCAATATCGGCGACGAGGCCTCGGTCCGCGCCGCGATCGACGAGATCGAGGCCGAACTGCCGCAGCTCGTAGCGCTGGCCAACGTCGCCGGGGTGAGCTCTCCGGTGCCCTACCTGGAACTCGACGCCGCCGAGTGGGACCGGGTGCTCAACATCAACATGAACGGCGTGCACTACGCCACCCGCCGGGCGGCCGAGTCGATGGTAAGGCACCGGCTCGGCAGGATCGTCAACATCTCCTCCGTCTCCGCCCAGCGCGGCGGCGGAACCTTCAGCAAGACCCCGTACTCCGTGGCGAAGGCCGGCGTCATCGGTCTAACCCGTGCCACCGCCCGCGAACTGGGCGAGTACGACATCACCGTCAACGCCATCTCACCCGGTCCGATCGATACCGACATCATGGGCGGGACGCTCAGCGAGGAACGCAAGGATGAGCTCGTCAAGGACCTGGTGGTGAACCGCGTGGGCAGCACCCGCGACATTGCGGCCGCGATCCACTTCCTGATCGGCGAGGACGCAGGCTACATCTCCGGGCAGACGCTCAACGTCGACGGCGGCCTGTACATGCACTGACGGCTCCCGACCGCGGGAGCCAGCAGAAACCGCGGGCCGCCGGCCCGCGGGGGAACCACCCCACCTCATCACTCGAAGGAGAGTGCTGTGTCCGTAACCACCGCTACATCCAAGGAGCTTCTGGCCCGTCCGGTCCTGAAGTCCGCGATCTCCAAGGCGGCCCGCCGGCTCATGCCGATGCTGGTCATTCTGTACGTCGTTTCGTTCCTGGACCGGACCAATGTCGGCTTCGCCGAGGCCGCCCTGGGTGCGGACAAGGGCGTGTCCGCTGCGGCCTTCGCCCTTGGTGCCGGCATCTTCTTCATCGGCTACGCGATCTTCGAGATTCCCAGCAACCTGCTGCTCAAGAAGGTGGGCGCCAAGATCTGGCTGGCCCGGATCGCGATCACCTGGGGCATTGTCTCGGCCTGCTTCGCCTTCGTGCAGGGCGAGACCTCGTTTGTGGTCCTGCGCTTCCTGCTCGGTGTGACCGAGGCCGGGCTCTTCCCGGGCGTGATCATGTACCTCGCCGAATGGTTCCCTAACAAGGTGCGCGTGCAGATGTTCGCCATCTTCTACCTGGCCCAGCCGTTCTCCCAGATGATCGGCAACCCGCTCTCCGGCTGGCTGATCAACATCGGTGACCAGGTTCCGGGACTGCGCGGCTGGCAGGTCATGTTCTTTGTCGAGGGCCTGCTCGCCGTCCTGGCCGGCATCGCGGCCTTCTTCTTCCTGATCAACGGTCCGGCCAAGGCTAAGTTCCTCAGCAGCGAGGAGAAATTCGCGCTCAAGGAAGTCATGGCGCTGGAGGACAACATCAAGGACGAGCACGGCCCCCGCGGCATCCTCGCCGCCATGCGCAACGGCCGGGTCTGGTACTTCACCGCGATCTACTTCTGCCTGCAGATCGCGGTCTACGGCGTGACGTTCTTCCTGCCGCAGCAGGTCTCGTCCCTGACCGGGCAGAAGGTGGGCCTCGCCGTCGGCCTGCTGATCGCCGTGCCCTGGTTCTTCGGCATCTTCTCCTGCTACTTCATCGGCAAGGCCGCCAACACGGTGGCCAAACGGCGCAAGTTCGGCACCGCGCTGTTCATCTCGACCGGCCTGTGCATCTTCGGCTCGGCCTGGGCCGGCACCAACCACCAGCCGGTGCTGGGCATGATATTCATTACCCTGGCGGTCTGCAGCTTCCTCGCGGTCGGCCCGGTGGTGTGGTCCTACCCGACGGCGTTCCTCGCCGGCTCCGCCGCGGCGGCGGGCATCGGCCTGATCAACTCGCTGGGCAACCTGGGCGGCTTCGTCGCCCCGATCCTGCGGACGGCGGTGAACGAGGCCACGCATTCGCCCACGGGTTCGATGGGCGTCTACGCCCTGGGTGTGCTGCCCTTCGTGGCGGCGGCGATGATGTTCGCCACCCGGCGGTTCAGCAACAAGGCGGACGAGCTGCTGGACTAGATCCGGTCCGGCCGCCCAGCCCCAGCTAAAGGAGACCCATGAGCCGCACCTCCGGCACCAGCGCCGCCGTCGACCCCCTGTACATCGGTGTCAGCACCAAGATGTACCTGGGTTATCAGGAAAGCCTGCGCTGGCTCTCGGAGGTGCGCGCCGTGGTGGACGCCCGGCCCGCCCTGGCCGCGGGCCGGGACGTCCGGGTGTTCGTCATCCCGTCCTTCCCGGTCCTGGCCGAGGCCGGGAAAATCCTGGCCGGCTCGCCGGCGCTCCTTGGCGCACAGAACTGCGCCTGGGGGGACGGGGCGCTGACCGGGGAGGTCAGCCCGGGCATGCTGGCCGAACTCGGCGTCTCGCTGGTGGAGCTCGGCCATGCGGAGCGCCGGGCACTGTTCGGCGAGAACGACGACGTCGTGGCCCGCAAGGTCCGGGCAGCCGTCGACGCCGGGCTCACGCCGCTGCTCTGCATCGGCGAGCCCGGCACGTTGGGCCCCGAGGAGGCCGCGGCCTTCTGTTTGCGCCAGGTCCGGGCCGCGACCGGGGGCGACGAGTCGCTGACGCCCCGTCTGGTCCTGGCCTACGAACCGGTCTGGGCGATCGGGGCGGACCAGCCCGCCGCGCCCACGTACGTCAACGCGGTGGTGCAGCTGATCCGCCAAGGGCTCGGCGCGCCGTGTCCCATCATTTACGGCGGCAGCGCCGGACCCGGGCTGCTGCCGCAGCTGGCGTCCGCCGACGGGTTATTCCTGGGGCGCTTTGCGCACGACGCCTCGAACCTCGGCCGGGTGCTGGACGAAGCGCTTCAGACCTTCGCGCCGGCCAGCAGCTCTTCGAGCCGCTCGTAGCCCTCGGTCAGGCCACCTTCCATCCCGGACTGCGCCATGCCGTCACGGGCTTCCATGCTGGGGTAGACGGCATGCGCACTCAGCCGGGTGCGGCCGCCGCCGAGGTCCCGGAAGGTGAGGAACTCGATGCTCACCACGTCCGGGTAGCCGCCGTATTCGAAGGTCTGGACCGCGAAGTCGTTCTCCCGGACGGTGTGGAAGACGCCGCTGAACCGCGCGACGCCGTCGGGCCCCGTGTGCGTGTAACGGTAGCTGCCGCCGGTGCGGAAGTCGTAGTGGTCCACGTCCATGGTGATCCGCCGGGGGGCGAGCCACTGGGCGACGAGTTCCGGTTCCTTGTGGGCCCGGAAGACGTCCGCCACGGGAAAGTCGAACTCCCGCTCGAAGTCGATGAAGGGCAGTCCTTCCGGAACCGTGAGTTTCAGGGCGTTGCTCATGATGAGTCCTTTGCCTGGGTGCCGCGCGCGGCGGCCTGGGGTCGGAGCACGGCGTCGAGGCTGCGGAACTGCTCCTCGCGGACCAGCCGGTACTGGTCGATCCAGGCGGTGAGCGCCTCCAGCCGTGCGGGGTTCAGGTGGACGGGCCGGCGCTGGGCGTCCCGCGTTCGCGTGACGAGCCCCGCCTGCTCGAGGACCTGGATGTGCTTCGAGACCGCCTGCTTGGTGATCGCGAAGGGTTCCGCCAATTCGTTGACCGTGGCCGGGCCCCGGCTGAGCCGGGCGATGATGCGGCGGCGGACGGGATCGGCAAGCGCCAGGAAGGCGGTGTCGAGGTGTTCGTCGTCGGCCATGTGGTCAAGCTCCGTTATTCAACTGCCGGTTATTCAACTGCCATTATTCAATGCATACGTTGATCAACCTACTGGTTGTTTAAGGCTAGCCCTGACCCTGCGGGCTGGCAAGAGGTTCAGACTGCCGCGTGCAACCGGGGGAGCGCGTCCACCAGCGGGGCGAGCTCCGGAACCTCCTGCGCCTGGGCCAGGGCGCGCTCCAGCGTGTGGTCGTGGACGGGCCGCGCCTGCTCCAGTAGCTCGACGCCGCTGGGCGTGAGTTCGGTGTAGATCCCGCGGCGGTCGTCCGCGCACAGGATCCGGGTGAGCAGGCCGCGCTCCTCGAGCCGGTTGACCAGCCGGGTGGTGGCGCTGGGGCTCAGGGCCGTGGCCCGGGCAAGCTGCTGCATCCGCATGTGCCAGCCGTCCTGCCGGCTCAGCGCGTCCAGCACCGTGTACTCCACTACCGAGAGCTGCGCCTCGCTCTGCAGCGAGCGCTCCAGCTCCGCTTCGATCAGCCCGTGCAGCGCCGCGAGGGTCCGCCAGCCTTGCGCCCGGACCTCGACGGCGTCGTCTTTGATGCCCATCTGTTGTGCTCCCTTTCAGCTCGGGCAGCCGCGCTCCGAACGGCGAAGTACGGACAGCCCACAAAAGTAGTTGCTTGCGCGCTATAGTTGCGTGTGCAACAATAAATAACGCGTCTGCAACTACTAGCTTACGCTTCGCACATCCCCCCGTACAGTTTTGAAGGAGCTCAGCCATGCCTATCGGCCTGATAGCACTCGCCCTCGGCGGGTTCGGAATCGGACTCACCGAGTTCGTCATCATGGGCCTGCTGCCTCAAGTGGCCGCAGACTTCCGCGTCACCGAGGCCACCGCCGGATGGCTGATCTCCGGCTACGCGCTCGCCGTCGTGGTGGGAGCGCTGCTCCTGACCGCCGCAGTGTCGCGCTTCGAACGCAAACCTGTCCTTGCGGTGCTCATGGTGCTGTTCATCGCGGGCAATCTCGTCTCCGCGGTCGCGCCGGACTACGCCCTGATGATGGTCGGCCGGATCATTGCCGCACTGGCCCACGGCGCGTTCTTCGGGATCGGCGCGGTAGTGGCCGCCAGCATGGTCGCCCCGAACAAGAAGGCCGGCGCCATCGCCATCATGTTCACCGGGCTGACGGCGGCCAACGTCCTGGGCGTGCCGTTTGGCACCATGCTCGGCCAGGCCGCCGGCTGGCGGTCCACGTTCTGGGCCATCACCGGGATCGGCGTACTAGCCCTCGTGGGAATCCTTGCCCTGGTGCCGAAGACCGGGGCGGGTGAAGCTGCCGCTGGCGGACTGCGGGGCGAACTCCGGGCCTTCCGGTCCGGCCAGGTCTGGCTGTCCATCTTCGTGACCATTCTCGGCTACGGCGGCATGTTCGGCGCCTTCACCTACATTGCGTTCACCCTCACCGAGGTCACCGGCTTCTCGGCGGCCACCGTGCCGTGGCTGCTGATCATCTTCGGCGTGGGCCTCTTCATCGGCAACACCGTCGGCGGCAAGGCAGCGGACCGGAACGTGGACCGCACCCTGCTCGTGGTGCTGGCCGCCCTCGTCCTGGTGCTCGTCGTCTTCGCCCTCACCTCGGCCAACCAGCCGATGACCATCGCCTCCATGGTGCTGCTGGGCGGCTTCGGCTTCGCCACCGTGCCCGGGCTGCAGATGCGCGTCATGAAGTACGCCGACAGTGCGCCCACCCTGGCCTCCGGCGCCAACATCGGCGCGTTCAACGTCGGCAATGCCCTGGGCGCGTGGATGGGCGGCGTGACCATCACGGCCGGCCTCGGCTACACCTCGCCGATCTGGGCGGGCGCCGGAATCACCCTGCTGGGCCTGGTCGTGATGGCGTTCGCCGCCGGTGCTGCCAAGAAGGGCGACGGCAAGGGTTCCGCCAAGCACGACGCCGGACGCCTCGCGGCGGCCGTGGCCGGGCCGGCTGCCAGCGACACTAAGGACGCGCGGGAAGACGCCGCGCTGCAGCGGCTCTAACCAGCGGCCGCCGCACGGCTCCGGCAGAGCTCCACGAAGGCGCGGAACGGGGCCTGCCGCTCCTCGGCGGGAAGCTCAAGGGCCTCCGGATGCCACTGCACCGAGGCCACCCAGCGCTCCGGATCTTCCAGGGCCTCCACCGTCCCGTCGTCGGCCACCGCCGTCACCACAAGTCCCTCGGCCACGCGGGCCACGGCCTGGTGGTGGCCGGAGGCAATCTTGACCGTGACTGCGGCTGCAGCGCCGGACCCCGCGGCGGGTCCGGTGTTGCCGTACAACCCGGCCACCTTCGAGCCTCCGGCGATCCCGACCTCGTGCCAGGCCCACGGGCCCGAGCCATGGACGGGATCCGGCTCGCGGTGCGACACGGTGCCCGGGTCCATGTCCTGGATGAGGGTTCCGCCGTAGAGCACATTCAGGAGTTGGTGCCCGCGGCAGATGCCCAGCACCGGCAGTCCGGCGTCGATGCACTGCCGGGCCACCGCGAGATCCAGCTCGTCCTGCTCCTGGTTGACGTCGTAGCAGGTTCCGCTGTCCTCCTCCCCGTAGAGCCGGGGGTCCAGGTCGCCGCCGCCCGGAAGCACGACGCCGTCGAGCCCGCCAAGTCCCCCGGCGCTGGTCAGCGGCACGGGCTCGCCGCCGCCCTCGCGCACCAGCTCAACAATGTAGTCAAATAGTCCGTTGGCCTCGCCCACCCTGGGATCGGGGTCCAGGGAGCTGCTGAGCCGGACCGGAAGGCCGATGCGGGGGCGGCCGCCGGAGGGCCGTGCTGGAATCTGCATGACTCATTTTGCACCACCGGTTCCACATCGCAACGCAGGGCTAGGATTGCCGGATGACCAACAGATATCTCGTGTCCCGCAGCCGCTTCATCGCGGCCGCTCCGGAAGCCATCTTCGAAGTGCTTGCCACACCCGCACTGCACAGCGTCATCGACGGCTCGGGCACAGTGAAGGGTGCCCAGCCGCGCGGTCCCGAACGGCTGGCGCTCGGCGCGAAGTTCGGCATGGAAATGAATATCAAGATGGACTACAAGATCCTCAACACGGTCTGTGAGTTCGAGGAGGGCCGGCGGATCGCGTGGCGGCACTTCGGCGGCCACGTCTGGCGCTACCTGCTGAATCCGGTCGCCGACACCGCCGGAAATCCGGGCACCCTGGTCACCGAGCAGTGGGACGCGCGGGAAGTGCGGGCCAGGATTCTCCTCCGCTTGGCCGGGTACCCCCGCCGCCACCCGGCCAGCATCGAGCAGACCCTCGCCAAGCTCGACGCCTACATGACCTCGGAAGCCGCAGCCGGGTCCGGACCCGCCCCGGACCAGCTTCACTAGGGCCGCCCGATGAGCGCCGCCCGCAGCCTGCATCCGAGTCCGCGCACCCTTGAGGTCGAAAGCGCCGGCAGTTTCGACCGGCTGGTGGCGGCAGGCGCGCGGTCCATGCACGGCTGGCACGTCCAGTCGCTGGACCTGCGTGGCCGCCGGGAGCCGCTGGAGTCCCTCGACGCGCAGGGTGCCATCTTCCTGGGCTGCACCTTCGATGAGGGCGTGGAAGATTCACTGCGCGGCCGCGGCGCCCTGATCTTTCCCAAGCTGGAAAAGGTCCCGTTCAACCCCTACCGCGGCCGGCTCTACACGCCGCAGGAGCTCTACGCGGGCATAGCGGAGGCCCGCTACGAGGACACCCTGGACGCCAGGGTCTACCAGTGGAGCATCCGCCCGGGCCAGCGGCACCGCCTGGACGCGACGCTCGCGGCGGCCCTCCATGACCACTCGATCGGTGATGCGCTCGAAGAGCTGACCCGGTCGGAGCTGTGCCTTGGCCGAACCATGGTGGGCGTCATGGGTGGCCATGCCGCGAGCCGCGGCTCGGCCGGCTTCACCGAGGCAGCGCTGCTGGGCCGCCTGCTGGCGCGGAACGGAAGGGTGGTCGCCACCGGCGGCGGCCCGGGCACCATGGAAGCGGCTAACCTGGGCGCCTACCTCAGCGCGGCGGACGAAACGGATTTCCAGCAGGCGCTGACTGAGCTCGCCGTCGTGCCCGGCTTCCGGCCCTCGGTGTCGGCATGGGCGCGGGCAGCGGCCGCCGTCGTCGAACGCCATCCGGACGGCACGCCGTCGCTGGGGATTCCCACCTGGTTCTACGGCCACGAGCCGCCCAACTTCTTCGCCACGCACATCGCCAAGTACTTCGCCAACGCGATCCGCGAGGCCGTCCTGCTCGAGCTGTGCAACGGCGGGATCATCTTCCTGCCGGGATCCGGCGGCACCGTGCAGGAGATCTTCCAGGACGCCTGCGAAAACTACTACGGCGCCCCGGAGACCATCACGCCCATGGTGCTGGTGGGCGAGGAGCACTGGCTGCGCAGGTTCCCGGCCTGGCCCCTGCTGCAGAGCCTGGCCGCGGGCCGGCGGATGGAAAACCGGATCTTCCTGGTGGACACGGTCGACGAAGCCCTCGCGGTGCTGGAACGCTAGGAGCCCGCGGCGCTCAAGGGGCCGGCGTGCCCAGGGGCCTAGAGGTCCTTGCGGCAGGGGGCGTGGCCCAGCTCGTAGAGGCCGTTCAGGTCCCCGGCGGCCAGCCCGTCCGGCGCGCCGATCTCGGGGTACATCAGCTGCGTGGGGTCGTCCACATGTTCCAGGCCCATCACGTGGCCCAGCTCATGCAGGATCACCGCCGTGGCATACGCCGAGCTGTCCCCGCGGTCCAGGTCCTGCGTGATCTGCGGCGCGTCCAGTTCCAGGCTGCCGGTGACGAAGCTCTTGGGGCCGTCACCGAAGCTGAAGTGGGTGCTGCCGCCGGTGCCGATCACGGCACCCTTGAGTTGCGGCGCCTGCTCCGGGGTGGTCCAGGCGATCAGCAGGGGAGCCCAGCGCTCGCCGTATCTCGCCTTCTGGTACGGCGCGCGGGACTGGGACGGGGCCTCCGTGGTGGGGCCGTCGTTGACGAACTTGATTCCGGTCGCCTCGGAGATGGTCCTGATCGCGTTTTCCACCAGCGGCCCGGCGCCCCTGGGGGCCAGGGCGGAGTTGACCACATAGTGCAGGGGCCGGCAGGGGGAGTAGCCCACCGGGCCGCCGTCGGCGTTGGTGGCCAGGAACTTATAGGACTTACTGGCGGACGGCGGCGTCTGCGGCTGTCCCAGGGGCTGGTCCTGCTCCTCGTAACCGGGCGGTGGAACAGCCATTTGCGATCCGTCTTCGGGGATTCCGGCTTTCCTGCCCGCCGGACTGGCCGTCGGGTGGCTCGCCGGGGCGCTGGCCGGCTTGGCGTCGGCTCCGCCGTTGAACTCGAAGAGCCCGACAAAACGCGGGTCGCCGTACACCAGCCCGGCCGACAGGAAGGCCGCTCCGGCGATCAGGATGACAGCCGCAAGGTTCCGGACCACCCTGACGGCACTGCGGGCGCGGCTGTGCCGCGGGGAGCGGTCCCGGAACCCGGGATCGTCCACTAGGCGACCACCGCGCCGAACACCATGCCCAGAAGATAAGTAACAGCGGCCGCACCGATGCCGATGGCGAGTTGGCGGAATGCGCGGCTGGCCGGGGAGGTGCCGGAGAGCAGGCCGACCACGCCGCCGGTCAGCAGGAGCGCGATCCCCACCAGGACGGCGGAGACCACGAGGGCGGCGATCCCGGTCATGCCCAACAGGAACGGGATGATCGGCACGATTGCGCCGGAGGCGAAGAAGCAGAAGCTCGACGCCGCGGCACTCCAGGCTGTGCCCACGGCCTCGTGCTGGTCCTCCGTTTCGGGAAGCTCCGGCCGCAATGAAAGGCTCGGATCGCAGTCGCAGTCCAGCAGCCCCATGCGCTCGGAGACGCGGTGCTCGGCCGCCTCCCGGGACATGCCGCGGGCCAGGTAGACGAGCAGGAGTTCGTTGTGTTCGATGTCCAGCGACGGCGCCGCCGCGAGCGTGACCTGGGTGGGGCGGGTGGCGGCCAGCAACTCACGCTGGGAACGCACGGAGATGAACTCGCCGGCTCCCATCGACAGGGCCCCGGCCAGCAGGCCGGCCACACCGCTGAGCAGGACCACGGAGCTGCCCACGCCGGAGGCGGCCATGCCCATGACGAGGGAGAGGTTGCTGACCAGCCCGTCGTTGGCGCCGAACACCGCGGCGCGGAAGCTCCCGGCGAGGCGGTTGCGGCCGCGCGTGGCCAGCCCGCGGACTACTTCCTCGTGAATCTGCTCGTCGGCGACCATGGCCGGCGTGGCGTTGGGGTCGTTCGCATACGGGGAGCGGCTCTCGGCGCGCTGCGCCAGGGCCAGGACAAACACAGAGCCGAAATGCCGGGCCAGGAAACCGAGGAACTGGCTGCGGAGCGAGGCGGGGCGCGGCCGGCCGGCATGTTCGCCGAGGAGCTGCAGCCAGTGCGCCTCGTGGCGTCCCTCGGCTTCGGCCAGGGCGAGCAGGATGTCGCGTTCCTCGCCGCTGCGGTTCTGTGCGAGGTCGCGGTAGACGGATGCCTCGGCGCGTTCGTCGGCGAGGTACTGCCGCCAGCGCTTGATGTCCGCCGAGGTGGCGGCGGGACTTGCCGTGAGGCTTGCCGCCGGGCGCGGCGGGGATCCCGCGGCGGGGCTGTGGGCAGAATGGTTTGGGTCAGATGGGGCGTGCTGAGACACGTAAACTCCTGGGCTTGATGGGGCATGGTTCGGCCCCATTGCGACTCCAGCGTACCCCGTAATTCCGCGGATTTTCGGCTGGCAATCCTCAGTGGAAAGTTTCGGTACGCCGTAAAGTAAGCACCCTTACTGCCCGGCGGCGTCCGGGCAGGACGGCCCTTGACCCCCACCGCCGGCGGTGTTCGAATAAAGGTCAGGGCGGGTTCTTCGGCAGGCCCGTCCGGCCGTTTCCAGGCGTGAGCCTGAGGGCCCGGGCGGCTTGAAGACCACTGCCGCAGCCCGAGCGCACGGAGGTCGCACCATGGACAACACCGGACCACAGGCCGCCCAGCCGGCCAGGGACTCCGTCGAGTCTGATCCTGCCTACGACTTTGCCGAGGATGCCCCGGTCGGCGATGCGGAGACCGTGGACGAGGAGCTGCTCGAAGAAGCGGACCGGAACGTCCCGCTCGATGCGGAGGATTTCCTCGGAGACGACCAGCCGATAGTGCCTGCCGATACGGACGAGTTCCGTGAAGCCGAGGAAGAAGATTAGACGGCCCGCGTCAGACCGGCTGTTTCAGCAACAATCCGGACAGTACGACGGCGGTGCCTCTCCGCGTGGGAGGCACCGCCGTCGTTGTTGTGGGAGCCGGTGCTGCCTGGCCCGCTTTCCCGGGCCGGGCATGTGTTCAGGCGTGGACTAGTGGCTCAGCGCCGGGACCTTTTCCTGTTCCTCCGTGACGTCGCCGGCAACACGGTCGTGCCAGTTCTTCATCACCGCGGGATCCGTCGGCCTGGTCAGCAGTGAGACCGCGACGTAGACCACCGCGGAGGCCAGCAGGCCGTAGTAGATGGGTTCGTTGGCGTAGATGCCGTCCAGCGGGACCTCGGCATTGATCTCCAGCACGATCATGGTGCCGAGGGTCAGGACCGACCCGACGGCCATCGAGGCAGCCGCAGCCACCCCGGTGCCGCGCTTCCACACCAGGCCGCCAAGGATCGCGACCAGCAGGCCGCCCACGAGGATGTCGTAGGCGATGGTGAGCGCCGCGACGACGTCCTTGGTGATGATGGCGATCACGATCGCGACGACGCCCAGGCCCAGCACCCACAAGCGGTTGGCCCTGACGTCGTGCTCCGGGTTGTCCGTGTCGTCGGTATTGATGGTCTTGCCGAACCAGCCGGCGACGAAGGGCAGGACGTCGGCGCGGGCCACGGTTGCGGCGGCGATCAGGGCGCCGGAGGCGGTGGACATCATGGCGGCAACGGCCGCGGCGAGCACCAGGCCGCCGATGCCGATCGGCAGCAGGTTGGTCGCGACCTCGGCGTAGACCACGTCCTTGCCGAGCGCTTTGACGTCGATGTCGGGCAGGGCGACCCGGGCACCCAGGCCGATCAGGGCGCCGGCGGCACCGTAGAGGATGCAGTAGACGCCGGCCGTCGCGCCGCCCCAGCGCGCGACCGTGGGGGTCTTGGCGGTGAACACGCGCTGCCAGATGTCCTGGCCGATCAGCAGGCCGAGGGTGTAAACGACGAAGTAGGTGATGATCGTCTGGACGCCGATGCCGTCAATCTGGAAGAAGCTGGCATCCACGCGGCTGCGGATGCCGTCGAGGCCGCCGGCGGCGTTGAGGGTGAACGGCAGCATCAGCAGGAAAATGCCGACCGTCTTGATCACGAACTGCACCTGGTCGGCCAGGGTAATGGACCACATGCCGCCGATGGTCGAGTAGACCAGGACGATGGCGCCGCCGATGGCGATGGCCAGCGCCCGGTCCCAGCCGAAGAGGACGACGAAGATTGTGGCGTACGCGCCCGTGGAGGTGGCGCAGAGCATAAGGGTGTAGGCGAGCATGACGATCCCCGAGGTCTGGGTGGCCCGGCTGCCGTAGCGCAGGGTCAACATCTGGGAGACCGTGTAGATCTTGAGCTTCTGGATGGTGCTGGCGAAGAGCAGGCTGAGCAGCAACACCCCGGCGCCGATCGCGACCACGAGCCACATGCCGGAGATACCGAACTTGTAGCCGAGGCCCACGCCGCCGACTGTCGAGGCGCCGCCAAGGACGACGGCGGCCATGGTGCCGGTGTACAGGAAAGGCCCGAGCCGGCGACCTGCCACCAGAAAGTCGCTGTTGTTCCTTGTGCGGGACTTGCCCCACCAGCCGAAGGCCAGCATGGCGATGAGGTACACCACCACGATGGCGATGTTGACGAAACTTGCGTCCATAAGGGGGCTCCTTGGAGCTGTTCGGAAGCAGCGCAGGGCGTCCGGGCCGCAACCTTGCGGCCGGCGTCCGTTACTGCTTGACGGTAGATTGCGGGAGGGCAGCCGGTGAGACTCCCTCCATTGCCCAATAGGCAACAGTTGTTGCCAAACAGTAAGTTGTGACGGGGGTAACAGTCAAGGTCTTTCCGCGGCGTGTCCTTCCGGGCATCCCGGTGCCGGTCTGCGGCTAGGATTGGCTCCAATGATGGGGCCGCGCGGCCGGCCGTGAAAGGTTCCCTTATGAAGGCTCTACCCGTAGAACCGAGCAACGTTCCCGTTGCCATCGGTTCCAGGATCCGTGCCGCCCGGCAGTCCCAGCGGCTCACCATCGAACAGGTCGCCGATGCCACCGGCCTAACCAAAGGCTTCCTCAGCAGGGTCGAGCGTGATCTCACCTCGCCTTCCGTGAGTTCGCTGGTGACGCTGTGCCAGGTCCTCTCCATCTCGATCGGCGAGCTGTTTGCCGCGCCGGAAACCCACCTCACCAAGCAGGGCGAGGGCCCCCGGATCTCGCTCGGCGGCGAAGGGATCGTGGAACGCCTGCTCACCGCCCGCTCCGAGCGCCGGGTGCAGATCATCCAGGCCGTGATCGAGCCCCGCGGGCGCGGCGAATCCGAGTTGTACGCCGTGGACTGCGACGTCGATGTGCTCCATGTGGTCAAGGGCAGCATCCGGCTCATCCTGACCAACGAGGAGTTCGAGCTGGGAACCGGAGACACCGTGACCTTCCCCGGCCGCGAGCCGCACACCTGGATCAACCCCAGCGACGAGCCCGTTGAGGTGCTCTGGGTGCTGGTTCCGGCCGCGAGCCGGTAGGTTCTCCGGGCCCGGCCGGACCCGCCAGGCGGCCGCGCTGCCTGGGCCGGCTGCGTTCCTGCCCGGTTGTTGGCTCCCCGGCTAGTGCCTGGCCGAGGCGAGCCCCGGAGTTCCGCGGGTCGACGCTGCAGCGCGGGAGTCCGACGTCGAAGAACTGGGCTGGAACGTCAGCGGGCAGACTGGAACGTCAGCGGGCAGACTGCGGGCCCCGGCCCAGCACGGCCCGGATCTCGGCCAGGACACGTTGCGGCTCGAACCAGATGTGTTCGGGCATGTACCGGAGCACGGCAAACCCGTGCAGGGTCGAGGCGTTGTTCCGGCCCAGGTCGCGTCGGAGCGCGTCGCGGTTGGAATGGAACGCGAAGCCGTCCACCTCCACAATGAGGAATCCGTCGAGCAGGAAGTCCACCCGGCCAATCCCGGGCAGGTAGACCTGGGCGTCGTAGCCGATTCCGTTGGTTTTGAAGAGGTGCTGGGTGTCGACCTCGACAATGGATTCGGCCCGCAGGTCCAAGAGATGCAGTGCCGTGCGCACCGGTCCGGATCTTTTGCCCGGGAGCTCGCCCTTCAGCAACTCCAGAGGCACACCATGCAGCCGTAGCGCCGAGGTCGCCATCGCCGTCGACACCGGGGGAGCGAGGCAGCTCATGGCGTGCAGGACCACGTCCTCGACCGCCGCCAGCGGTAGAGTCGCATGACCCTCGAACCTGACGGTCCTGTGTCTGATGAAGCCGGATCCGTGGCCGTGGTTGCAGGCGAGGTGGTGCCGGTCCGGCGGTTCACGCAACCAGAGGCCGTAGTGCCCGGCGGCGCTGGCGCAGCTGACCCGGGCATTGTGCCGGAGTGCGGCTACGAACTCGGGAGCGCATCCGGGAAGGACAAATACGCCCCGCCGCAGCTGGCGCACGCCGTCGTCAGGCAGCCGGGCAACGTCCGTTCGGGAAAAGCCGGCAGCCAGGAGTTGGCCGGTCCGGGCGACGCCGCCCACCCGGCCGAGGTAGTCGAGGAGGTCCATCAGGCCAGTACAGGGGCGTGACCGGTCCGGCGACACCCGGCAACCGGGCTATCTGGACAAACCCCGAGGGCGCCCTGGCCCGCCCGGACCCGTCGGCGGCCGCGTTCCCGCCCAGTTCTCCAGGCCCGGCCGGCCCCGGTGGCCGTGGAAAGCCCGGAAAGCCGAGGACCGGCCGCGGCGGCGCACGCTGCGCGACCCAAGAACTGGGCGGGAGCGCTCGCTGCCGGTCCGAGCGCGAGCGCAGTCGTCGTCGTCGTTGGTAAACAACTGATGCGCAGCAGACAACTCCGAGTGTATGATGGCAGTCACACCCGTCGGACAACCCTCGAAGGAGACTCCTCCCTTGGAAGAGCTGCGCATCGAGGCCAATGGCAACCTTGGCCCCATCGATTCCTCCCGCATCCCGCGCTACGCCGGCGCCGCCACTTTTGCCCGCCTGCCCCGGCTGGACCAGGTGGCCAAGGCTGACGTCACGGTGGTCGGCGTTCCTTTTGACTCCGGTGTCTCCTACCGCCCCGGCGCGCGCTTCGGCGCCAACCACGTCCGTGAAGCCAGCCGGCTGCTGCGGCCGTACAACCCGGCCTGGGACGTCAGCCCCTTCGAGAACATCCAGGTCGCCGACGCCGGGGACATGGCCGTCAACCCGTTCAACATCAACGAGGCCATCGAAACCATCCAGCAGAACGCGCTGGACCTGACCGCTGCCGGCGGCAAGCTGCTGACGCTGGGCGGAGACCACACCATCGCGCTGCCCCTGCTTCGCGCCGCCGCCGAACGCGCCGGACAGCCCGTCGCCATGCTTCACTTCGACGCGCACCTGGACACCTGGGACACCTACTTCGGCGCCGAATACACCCACGGCACCCCCTTCCGCCGCGCCGTCGAGGAAGGCATCCTGGATACCGAGGCAATCAGCCACATCGGCACCCGCGGCCCGCTCTACGGCAAGAAGGACCTCGACGACGACCACCGCTTCGGCTTCGGCATTGTCACCTCCGCCGATGTCTACTACCACGGCGTGCTGGAAACCGTCGCCAAGGTCCGCGACCGGATCGGCAACCGCCCGCTCTACATCTCCGTCGACATCGACGTCCTCGACCCCGCCCACGCGCCCGGTACCGGAACCCCGGAAGCCGGCGGCATCACCAGCCGCGAACTGCTGGAGATCATCCGCGGCTTCCGCGGCATGAACCTGGTGGGGGCCGACGTCGTCGAGGTCGCCCCGGCGTACGACCACGCCGAGATCACCGGCGTCGCCGCCAGCCATGTCGCCTACGAACTCGTCACCCTGATGGCCGACAGCGCCGTCGACGGCGACCGGACCGGCGCGCCCAACGGCTACGCCGCGCAGGCCCTCGGCCATGAGTCCCGCCGTCCGGCCGGCTTCGCCGCTCCGGCAGCCCAGCCGGTCGAAACCGGGGTCTCCCAGTGACCGGCGTGCGCAACGGCGGCGACCTCGTCGTCGAAACCCTCGAGGCACTCGGTGCCAAGACCGTGTTCGGCATCCCCGGCCAGCACGCCCTCGGCCTCTTCGACGCGATGGGCCGCGGAAACTTGCACTTCGTCTCCTCACGGGTGGAGAACAACTCCGCCTTCGCCGCCGACGGCTACTCCCGGGCCACCGGCGAGGTCGGTGTCCTGTTCCTCTCCACCGGCCCCGGGGCGCTGACCTCCCTGGCCGGCCTGCAGGAGGCCTACGCCACCGGGGTGCCGATGGTGGTCGTGGCGAGCCAGATTCCGCTCGACGGCCTCGGGGCGCGGCGCAAGGGCATGCTGCACCAGCTCGATGACCAGAAAGCCTCGGCCGCCAACGTCACCAAGAGCCAGCGGCTGATCCAGCACGCCTCCGGCATCCCCTCGGCCATCCAGGACGCCTGGACCGAGGCCATCTCCTCACCGCAGGGCCCGGTGTGGATCGAAATCCCGCAGAATGTCCTGCTGGACCCGATCATGGTGCCCCCGGTGGAGGACGCACTCGCCGAAGCCGCGGACAACCCGCCCCGCGTGGAGCTGGTTCGTGAAGCCGCGAAATGGCTTGCGGAGGCGAGGCGTCCGGCCATCATCGCCGGCGGCGGCACCCGCCGCGGCCACGCGGAGAAGTCGCTGCTGTCCCTCGCGGAGAAGCTGCACGCGCCGGTGATCTGCACTCCCGGCGGCAACGGCGCGTTCCCCTGGACCCATGAACTCTCGCTCCAGTCCTGGATCGAGGACCAGTACATGACGGAGCTGCTCGAGGACGCCGACGTGCTGATCGTCATCGGCTCCTCGCTCGGCGAGGTCACCTCCAATTACTTCACCTTCGAACCCCGCGGCCGGATCATCCAGATCGACGCCGAGCCGCGGGTGCTCGAATCCAACCGTCCGGGCCTGGGCATCCGTGCCGACGCCGGCCAGGCGCTCGCAGCCCTCGACGAGGCCCTGGCAGCCGCACCGGCCGACGCCCGCCCCGACTGGCACGGCAGTTCGGCCGAGAGCATGGTCAAAGAGACCCTGGTCAAGGTCAAGGCCCGGCTGGAATCGCAGGACCTCGCCAAGGAACTGAAGTTCATGGCCGACATCCGCGAAGCCGTTCCTTCGCAGATGCAGACGTTCTGGGACATGACGATCTCCGCCTACTGGGCCTGGAGCTGCTGGGACGCCCGCGAGGGCCAGTTCCACTCCGCCCAGGGCGCCGGAGGCCTCGGCTTTGGCTTCCCGGCGGCAATCGGCGGCGCCGTGGGGCTGGAGACCACCGGTAAACCGGGCGGTTCGGCCCGGGTGCTCGCGGTGTCCGGCGACGGCTCGGCGATGTACTCGATCTCCGAGCTGGCCACCGCAAAGCAGCACAACGTTCCGGTCACCTGGCTGATCGTCGACGACGGCGGCTACGGCATCCTGCGCGAGTACATGGTGGGCGCGTTCGGCAAAGCCACTGCCACCGAGCTGGCCCGCCCCGACTTCGTGAAACTGGCTGAGGCCTTCGGCGTCCCGGCGGTCCGGGTGGCCCCCGAGGACGTCGGTGACGCGCTGAAGGCGGGCTTCGCGGCGGACGGGCCGAACGTCGTCGTCGTCGAAACCCTGCTCAAGATGTTCGCCCCCACGCACCTGGACGTCTAAACCCCCATCCCAACGAACGAACACAACAGGGCCCCGAATCCTCACGGATCCGGGGCCCTTTTGTGTATGGGTGCGCTCCCCGTCGAGGCTTCTTAGTTTCCCAAAGCAATCAATTTATTGTATTGTTGCTTCAGGCAAGTAAGTAAGGGGCTTCCAAACATGTCAGTTGCATCGACCACCGCAGCCAAGCTGGTCCACCAAATCTTCGATCTCCAGCGCGCCGTCCGGTGCGTCGCCGCGGCGAACCTTCGCGGCGACGATACCGGCGTCGCGCTGCAGGGCGTCCTGCGCTTTGTGGGGGAGGGCGAAACCCGAGCCACGCAGCTCGCGGAGCGGCTGGGCGTCAGCGCCCCCGTGCTCAGCCGGCACCTCGCCGAACTGCTCGAGCAGGGCTACGTGGTCCGGCGGCCGGATCCCGAGGACGGCCGGGCGCAGCTCATCGCGCTCTCGTCGGCCGGGACCGAGAAACTGCGCTCCATCGAGGCGCAGCGCGCCGCCACGCTGCAGGGCTTCCTGCAGGACTGGAGCGAGGACGACGTCGAAGAGACCTCGCGCACCTTGAAGAAACTAGCTGAATCCCTCAGGAGTTCAGCCCGGGCAAAGACGGCCGGATCCGCCGACACGACCAACTTTGTTGAGGAGTAAATCTATGGCCAGCCACGCTGCCGCCGCCGGGCCGTCCCCGGCCACCACCGCGCAAGCGGCCCCCGCACCGCAACCGCACCACGAACCGCAGGCGGCCATGAGCCACCGGCAGATCATGGAAGCGCTGACCGGCCTGCTGGCGGCGTTCTTCACTGCCATCCTGAGCAGCACCATCGTTGCGAACGCGCTGCCGACCATCATGTCCGAACTCAAGGGCACCCAGACGGACTTCGCCTGGGTCATCACGGCCGCATTGCTGGCCAACGCGGCCACCACCCCGATCTGGGGCAAGCTCGCGGACCTCTTCAACAAAAAGGTCCTCGTCCAGCTCAGCATCGTGATCTTCGTGGCCGGCTCCGTCATGGCGGGCCTGTCCGAGACCATCCCGCTGCTGCTGACCGCCCGCGTCATCCAGGGCATCGCGATGGGCGGCCTCACCGCCCTGGCGCAGGCCATCATCGGCTCGATGATCCCGCCGCGCGACCGCGGCAAGTACTCCGGCTACATGGGCGGCGTCATGGCCGTCGGCACGGCGGGCGGCCCGCTGCTCGGCGGCTTCATCGTCGACAGCCCGCTCGGCTGGCGCTGGACCTTTTTCGTCTGTGTCCCGCTCGCCGTCGTCGCCCTGATCCTGCTGCAGGTCACACTGAAGATCCAGCACGTCAAGCGCCCCGCCAAGATCGACTGGCTCGGCTCCATCCTGCTGACCTCCGGCGTCAGCCTGCTGCTGATCTGGGTCTCCTTCGCCGGCAACCCGGACTACTACGACTGGTGGTCCTGGCAGACGGTCGCCATGGTGGGCGGCGGCATTGTGCTCCTGGGCCTGCTGGTGCTGGTGGAATCCAAGGTGGCCCAGCCAATCATCCCGCTTAAGATTATCTCCGAGCGCACCACCGCCCTGGCAATCCTCGCCTCCGTGGCCGTCGGTGTCGGCATGTTCGGCTCCTCGACGTTCCTGGGCCAGTACTTCCAGGTGGCCCGCGGTGCCACCCCCACCGAAGCCGGCCTGCTCACGCTGCCCATGATCGCGGGCAACCTGATCGGCTCCGTGCTCTCCGGCCAGCTGATCAGCCGCACCGGCAAGTGGAAGCGCTACCTGGTCGCGGGCGCCGTCGCGCTGATCGGCGGCCTCGGCCTGGCCGGCAGCATGGACCACACAACCGAGCTCTGGCTGACCGGGATCTACACGGCCATCCTCGGCGTCGGGCTGGGCTTGCTGATGCAAAACCTCGTCCTTGCCGTCCAGAACACGGTCCAGGCCAAGGACATCGGCACGGCCAGCGCCTCGGTAGCCTTCTTCCGGTCCGTCGGCGGCGCCATCGGGGTCTCGGTCCTCGGCGCCGTGCTGGGCAACCGGGTCAAGGATCTGGCCGTGGAAGGCCTCGCTGCCGCCCGGATCAAGGTCCCGGCAGGATCCACAGGGGCCAGCATGGACCTCAAGGACATGCCCGCACCGATCCGCGACATCATGCGGGCCGCCTACGGTGACGCGATCGCAGAGGTCTTCCTGATCTCCGCCATCATCGGTCTCGTGGCGCTGGTGGCCATCCTGTTCATCAAGGAAAAGCCGCTCCGCCGCACCGTCGACATCCGACCGGAAGCTTCGGCCTCCGCCGCCGTTACCGGTTCCGGAACCGCCGCCGACGTCGAAGCTGCCGCCGGGGTGGCTGCCCGCGCCGCCGCCGCTTCCGGCCCCGCAGCGGGGCCCGCCGCGGCTCCCACGCCAGGGCACGACTCCGCCGAGACCGGCATCGTCGACCTGGACCGCGAGTTCATCGAGGTCCTGAGCCGGCAGCGCGCCACCGGGTCCCGGTTCCCGGACGCCGCGCGGCTGGGTGCGGACAACCGCCAGAACAGTGACGGCGAAGCCAGGGCCGAGCGTGAAGGCGCCCGGCTCCGGGCCCGGACCATGGTGGCCGAGGCGCGCGCCGACGACGCCGACGTCGTGCCACTGCTCCTCCAGACCCAGCGGTTGCTGGCCGAACAGCAGGTGCAGCTGGCGGATGCCCTGCGTGCCGTCCACGAGCAGGCGGCGGAACAGCGCGCGATCGCGGCCGAACAAGCCCGGGTGGCGGAGCAACTCACCACCCTGCGGCGCCAGCTCGCCAAGGAACGCAAGCTCCAGCGCGCGGCGGCCGACTACATCGCCACGCAGGGCCGGCACCGCGGCGAGTAAACGACCCCACGAATGCGGTCCCGCGTCTGCCCTCCGGGGGAGCCGCGGGGCCGCTTTTGGACGGCTCGGCGCCCTGGCGGTGGCCGCCGCAGCGGGTTAAGTACAACGATTGGCTGACATCCGCAGCTGGAGGTACCACCCCGGCACGGGATTTCGTAGAGTGGGACAGCTAAGGCTGTCGGTCCCGGCTGCTATAACTTTCCTTGTTCGTCTGCTGTTCTTCCTCTTCTGCGCTTCATGAACCATTCTTAAGGACCCGTGGGCATGCTTGTCACCCTCATACGGCGCTATTCCAAGCCGTATTTGCCGTTTATTGCGGCCGTCGTCATCTTCCAGTTGGCCTCCACTATCGCGGCCCTGTACCTGCCCAGCCTCAACGCCCAAATCATCGACGAGGGAGTCTCCCGCGGCGACACGGACTACATCTGGCGCACCGGCGGTCTCATGCTCGGCGTCGCCCTGGTCCAGGTGGTCACCGCGATTGCCGGTGTGTACTTCGGTTCCAAGGCCGCGATGGCGTTCGGCCGGGACCTGCGCCGGGGCGTTTTCCGCAAGGTCAGCAGCTTCTCCGCCAGGGACGTCAACGTCTTCGGCGCCCCAACGCTGATCACCCGCGGCACCAACGACGTCCAGCAGGTCCAGATGCTCATGCTGATGGGGCTGAACTTCATGGTGGCCACGCCCATCATGTGCATCGGCGGCATCGTCATGGCCCTCCGCGAGGACCTCAACCTGTCCTGGCTGGTCTGGGTCTCGGTGCCGCTGCTGGTGGTCGTGGTCGGCTACCTCGTGGTCCGCCTGATGCCGCTGTTCCGTTCCATGCAGGCCAAGATCGACCGGCTCAACGGCATCCTGCGCGAGCAGATCATCGGCATCCGCGTGGTCCGTGCGTTCGTCCGCGAGCCGCACGAAGCGCAGCGTTTTGGCGCCGCCAACAAGGAACTCACCGACGTCTCGCTCAAGATCGGTGCCTTGTTCGTGCTGATGTTCCCTGCGATCGGGATGATCCTGCACGTTTCCACCGCCGCCGTGCTCTGGTTTGGCGGCCAGCGGGTGGACGCCGGGGAGATGCAGGTGGGCTCGCTGACGGCGTTCCTGCAGTACCTGCTGCAGATCCTGATGGCCGTCATGATGGGCACGTTCATGGCGATGATGATCCCGCGCGCCTCCGTCTGCGCGGACCGCATCGGCGAGGTGCTCGACGTCGAACCCTCCATCCACGAACCGCTCGCCCCCGTGGCGCCCGCCGCCAAGGCTGGCCGGGTGGAGTTCCGGAACGTCTCCTTCGCCTACCCCGGTGCCGAGGCACCGGTGCTCAGTGACATCAGCTTCACCGCCGAACCGGGCCAGACCGTCGCGATCATCGGGTCCACCGGCGCAGGCAAGACCACCCTGCTGGCGCTGCTGCCGCGGCTCTTCGACGCCGCCTCCGGCGAGGTGCTGCTCGACGGCGTCCCGGTCACCCAACTGGACCGCGCCGAAATCACCGGGCGCGTCGCGATGGTGCCCCAGCGGCCCTACCTGTTCTCCGGCACCATCGAGCACAACCTGCGCTTCGGCAAGTCCGAAGCGACCGACGAGGAACTCTGGGACGCCCTCACGGTGGCCCAGGCCGCAGACTTCGTCCGTGAAAAGAAAAACGGACTCGGCGCCCGGATTTCCCAGGGCGGCACCAACGTCTCCGGCGGCCAGCGGCAGCGTCTCTGCATCGCCCGCGCACTGGTCACCGAACCCAAGGTCTTCCTGTTCGACGACTCCTTCTCCGCCTTGGATGTCGCCACCGACGCCCGGCTGCGGAAGGCGCTCAAGGCCAAGACGGCCGACGCGACGGTGATCATCGTGGGCCAGCGCGTCTCCACCATCGCGGACGCGGACCAGATCCTCGTCCTGGACAACGGCCGGATCGTGGACCGCGGAACCCACGAGGAGCTCCTCGCCAGCTCCAGCACCTACCAGGAAATCGTCGAATCCCAGCTGACCGCGGAGGCCATCGCATGAGCACCAACGAAAAGCTCAGCCACGGCTCCGCCGGCAAGGCTCCCCACGAGGCGCCCGTGGAGGCCCCCGCCGAAGCTCTCGAGGAGGCCTTCTACGAGGAGGAATTCACCCCCGGCGAAGCCGACGGCGGTATGTTCGGCGCCGTGCCGGCGAAGAAAGCCCAGCACTTCTGGCCCTCGGCGAAGCGGCTGATGGGCCTGCTGAAACCCGAGCGGGCCGGCATCGCCGCGGTCCTCGCGATGGTGACAGTCGCCGTCGTCCTCAACGTGATCGCCCCGCGCATCCTGGGCCAGGCGATGGACGTGATCTTCGGGGGAGTGGTCGGCAAGCAGTTGCCGGCCGGCGCCACCAAGGACCAGTTCATCGCCGGACTGCGCTCCCAGGGCCAGGACAACTTCGCGGACATGCTGGCCCGGATGGACGTTGTGCCCGGCGTGGGCATCGACTTCCAGAAGCTCGCCTTCCTCATCAGCATCGTCCTGGTGATGTACTTCGTCGCGAACATTTTCCTGTGGCTGCAGGGCTACGTCCTGAACGTGCTGGTCATGCGGGTGGTCCGCCGGCTGCGCGACGACACCGAGAAGAAGCTCAATAAGCTGCCGCTGGGCTACTTCGACACCCGCCAGCGCGGCGACATCCTTTCCCGCGTCACCAACGACGTCGACAATATCCAGCAGGCCCTGCAGCAGGCGTTCGCGCAGCTGGTGAACTCGGCACTGACCGTGATCGGCATCGTGATCATGATGTTCATCGTGTCCTGGCAGCTGGCCCTGATCGCGCTCATCGCCCTCCCGCTCTCGGGGGTGGCCGCCGGCATCATCGGCGCCCGCAGCCAGAAGCTCTTCGCCGCGCAGTGGAAGAACACTGGCGAGCTCAACGGCCAGATCGAGGAATCCTTCTCCGGCCACGACCTGGTCCGCGTCTTCGGCCGCGACGCCGACATGCTGGCCCGCTTCGACGAACGGAACGAGGAACTCTACAAGGCCAGCTTCGGCGCCCAGTTCGTGTCCGGCATGATCATGCCGGTGATGCAGTTCGTCTCCTACCTCAGCTACGTGGGGATCGCCGTCGTCGGCGGGCTGCGGGTGGCCTCGGGCGGGATGAGCCTGGGCGACGCCACGGCGTTCATCCAGTACTCGCGCGAGTTCACCCAGCCGCTGGGGCAGATGGCCGGCATGGCCAATATGCTGCAGTCCGGCGTGGCCTCCGCCGAGCGAGTCTTCGAATTCCTCGACGCCGACGAACAGGACGCCGAGACCGCCCTTGAGCACCTCCCGGCCAAAACCGACGGGCACGTCGAGTTCAAGCACGTCACCTTCAGCTACACCCCGGACAAGCCGCTGATCGAGGACCTGTCCTTCACCGCCGAGCCCGGGCACACCGTGGCCATCGTCGGCCCGACCGGGGCGGGCAAGACCACCCTGGTGAATCTCGTGATGCGCTTCTACGAGCTCAACGCAGGCAGCATCACGCTCGACGGCGTCGACGTCACCCGGCTCAGCCGCGCCGAACTGCGCTCCAAGGTGGGCATGGTCCTGCAGGACGCGTGGCTGTTCGGCGGCACGATTTACGAGAACATCCGCTACGGCAAGTTGGACGCCACCGAGGACCAGATCATGGCCGCGGCGAAGGCGACCTTCGTGGACCGCTTCGTGCGGGCGCTGCCGGAGGGCTACAACACCGTCATCGACGAGGAAGGCAACAACGTCAGCGCCGGGGAGAAGCAGCTGATCACCATTGCGCGGGCCTTCGTGGCCAACCCCTCGCTGCTGATCCTGGACGAGGCCACCAGCTCGGTTGATACCCGCACCGAGGTTCTGGTCCAGAAGGCCATGGCCGCGCTGCGCACCGAGCGGACCAGCTTCGTGATCGCCCACCGCCTCTCCACCATCCGGGACGCGGACACCATCCTGGTGATGGAAGCCGGACGCATCGTCGAACAGGGCAGGCACGCGGAACTGCTCGAACTGCGCGGTGCCTACTACCGCCTGTACATGTCCCAGTTCGCCGGCGAAGACGCTGAGGCGTCTCTCGAGGAAGAGCCGACGGCGGTGCACAGCTGAGCGCCGGAACCGGGGCCGGGAGCATGCCCGGAACCAGCGAACCCCGGCGCCTCGAGGTGCAGGTGCCGATGCGCTGGGGCGATATGGACGCCTACGGCCACATCAACAACGTGCAGATCGTCCGGATCCTGGAGGAGGCCCGCATCGCCGCCTTCGGGCCGCCGCGGGGAGCGGGCCTGCCCGGCATGGAACCCCAGGTGTCGCTCTTCAACGACATCCCGGAGGGCACGCTGGCGCTGGTCGTGGAGCACAAGATCCGCTACGTCCGGACGCTGGAATACCGCAACGTTCCCGCCGTGGTGCAGTTGTGGGTCGGCGCGGTCAAAGGGGCCAGCTTCGACATCCACTACCTGGTCCAGGACCCCGTCACCGGCGAAGACTGCGTCAAGGCGAGCAGCCACCTCGCGTTCGTGGACGAAGCCACCGGGCGGGTGCTTCGGCTGACCCCCGAGCAGAAGGCAAAGCTCGCGCCTTTCGCGGCGGCCCGCCACGAACCCAACTGACTGGCAGTAGTTGTCGTTTTGAGCCCGCTAAACGACAACTAATGCGAGCTAGTTGGGCCGGCGGCCCGCCAGACCCACTAGCCCCTACCTCGCTGCCGGGATCGGTCCTAGACTGAACAGGCCCGCGGGAAGCCGGCAGGATGCAAACCTTAGGAGCACGGATCATGGCCAAGCGAAGCAAGATGAAGGCGCGGAAGAAGACCTGGAAAGAGCTCTCGCCGATGGCGAAGTTCGGCACCATCACAGCGGCCGTCGTCCAGCTCTCCCTCCTGATTGCCGCCCAGCGCGACATCTCGCGCCGCCCGGCGGAGGAGATCCGCGGCAGCAAGGCGTTGTGGCGGGCAGCCACTCTCATCAACTTCGTCGGCCCGGGCAGCTATTTCACCTTCGGCGTCAAGCGCCGCCCGGCCGTCAAGTAATACCCCGGCCGCCCTCCGCGGGCGCTCTGCGGGCTCCGCCAGAACCGCGGAACAAAGCTACTCGCCGGTAGTTCTGATCTGCGGCGTGATGCGGGCGTTCAGCTTAAGCCTGTAAATTGAAGGCATGACCCCCAACAAAAAGCCCGCCATGCACCGCGCCCTCGGCATCTCCAAAGAGATCGAAGACGCGGCGTGGTTTGTACTGGGCCCGGGGCTGCTCGGCAAGGCGTCGCCGCTGGACGGCCGGACTAGGACGTGGTCGGTTGCGGCGGCCTCGGAGCTGCTGGAGCGGCTGGAACGGGGCATCCCGGACCCCAAGGCGCCGATGATGACCAACCTCCGCGAAAACCTTGAGGGCGCCACCCGCGGGGCGAAGCAGCTGGCCGTCGAGCTATTGTTCCTGCAGTCGCTGCCGCTGGCGCACGAGGTCAAGTCACTCAAGGTCAAGCGGGCCCGCGTCGCGGAGGCGGCGTCCTGGCTGGAGCCTCCGCTGGCGCTCCCGGACGAACTCTATGCGGGCATGACGGACCACGGGGTGATCCGGGACCGCACCGCGGAGTTCAACTGGACGATTTGGGACCACCTGAAGTGGCTCTGCCGCTTCGTTCGGCACGTCGCCCAGCGACCGGCCGGCGTCGTCCAGGCCGCAATCAAGGACCCGCTGGCCTTCCACGAACTCACCATTGGCACCCCGGAAGACCAGCCCGCGATCCGGCGCAGCATCGAATTCCTGGTCTGGCCCGGCTACTTCGAGCCCGTCGTTGCCGACGTCGAACGCCAGGAGATCCGGGATGCCTTCGCCTCCCTGGTTGGCGGTGCCAGGGGTGACTCCGACGAGGAAATCTCCGCGGACATCCACCGCATCAGGCTGCACCTCGACGAGCAGGCCGGGCAGCGGATCGACTGGTACTCGCGGCAGCTGGTCAGCCAGTGGCGGAAGGTGGCCGATCCCGGCCGCCGCGCCTGGCTGCTGCGCAGCCACCACGACAACGCCGAGCTGCTGGCCGCCTGGCAGGACGACGAAGCGGTGACCCTCGACGTCGAACACCTCCGTCTGTTGGACCCGGGCGTGACCGCCGGCCTGGTCCAACACGCCGTGGACGAGGACTACAAGCACCTCAGCTACGTGGAACGTGAGGACACCAAGACCGCCGTCTTCGCCTTCCTGACCGTGATGAAACCGGGCGACTTCACGCTGTACCAGAACTCGGGGACCGTCCGAGTCGGCGTGGTGCTGGGCGAACCCGAACACCATGATGACAACCGTCGGCTACGCCGGAAGGTCCGCTGGTTCGACGAGGTCCACTCGATGGCCGAATTGCCCCGCCACGTGCAGCGCCAGCTGGCCAGCTCGGGGCTCATCGTGGACGTCACCCGGGTGATCCAGGCGCTCGAGACCTTGCTCCCGGCCGAAGCCGAGGCAGAGGCCGACGACGGCGCCGAGCCGGACGCCGTCGTCGAGCCGTGCGAGGGCTTCCGGCCGCTGACGGCCGAATTCGCCGCGTCCCTGCACATGGACCTCGAACCGCTGCAGGAAATCGCCGAACTGCTGGAGGAAAACCGCCAGTTGGTGCTCTACGGCCCGCCCGGCACCGGCAAAACCTACCTGGCCAAGCACCTCGCCGCCGAACTGGCCGGGGACACCGGCGACGAGCGGGTCAAACTCGTCCAGTTCCACCCCTCCTACGCGTACGAGGACTTCTTCGAGGGCTACCGGCCGGACAAGACCGACGAGGGCCAGGTGTCCTTTAAGCTGGTGGCCGGACCGCTCCGCAGGCTGGCCGAGGAGGCCGCCAAACCCGGCAACGAGGGCAAGCCGTACTTCCTGATCATCGATGAGATGAACCGGGCCAACCTGGCGAAGGTCTTCGGCGAGCTGTACTTCCTGCTGGAGTACCGCGACGACCGGATCTACCTGCAATACAGCCCCACGGAGCCGTTCTCGCTGCCGGACAACCTGTACATCATCGGCACCATGAACACCGCGGACCGCTCCATCGCGATGATGGACGCCGCCATCCGCCGGCGGTTCTCCTTCATCGAACTGCATCCCAAGACCGAACCGGTGAAGGGCTCGCTGCTGCGCTTCCTGCAGGCCCGGGGCCTGGACACGACGCCGGCGCTGCTGCTCGACGAGCTGAACAACGCCATCGACGAGTGGGACCGGGACCTGATGATCGGGCCGTCCTACTTCATGAAAAAGGCCGCCCAGACACCCACCGGGCTGCGCCGGATCTGGAAGTACGAGCTGATGCCGCTGCTGGAGGAGCACTACCACGGCCAGCTCAACCGGGCGCAGCTGGAGGAACGGTTCGGACTGGAGCAACTGTTGAGCCGCCTTGCGCGCGTCTAGCCTCGCCCCTGCCGGCACCGTCCGCCACATCGTCCTGGATGAGCTGTCCGGGGGAGTGGTGGAACGGGTCGACGCGGGCAGCGCCGCGTACATCAATGGCAGCGGACTGGCCAAGGCTTCTCCGCTGGGCATGGGCCTGTTCCGGATCGAACCTGTCGGCAAGGTGGGCTCCGTGCGCACCCCTTCAGTGCAGCTGGAAGTCCGGCCCAAGGAGCGGCTGGGCCTCGGCCGGCTGCTGTTCCTGCTCGGCTATACGGAAAACCAGGGCTTTCGGGATGACGCCGTGGCCGCGGTCGAGGACACCGATCTCTGGAGCGCCCTGGCCGAGTCGCTGGCCCAGCTCGCCGACCGGGCCCTCAGCCGCGGGGTGCTGCAGGGCTACCTGAACGTCGACGAGTCGCTCCGCACCGTCAAGGGCCGGATCAGGATGTCCGACCAGATCTCCCGCCGCCCCGGCATGCTGGTGCCGCTCGAGGTCTCCTACGACGAGTTCACCGAGGACATCCCGGAAAACCGCATCCTGCGCGCGGCCCTCGAACGGATGTCGCAGGTGCCGGGGGTGCGGGCCGATGTGCTGAGCCGGCTGCGGCGGTTGAAGGGAAAGCTCGACGCCGTGACGCGCCTGCAGTCCGGCGCCCCGTTGCCGCGGTGGCGGGCCAGCCGGATGAACACCCGCTACCACGCGGCCTTGCGGCTCGCGGAGGTCATCCTGCGCAACGCCTCGGCCGAAGCCGGGGACGGAAAGCAGCACTCGGCGTCGTTCGTGGTGGACATGGCCAAAGTCTTCGAGGACTTTGTCGGCATCGCGCTGCGCGAGGCCATGGCCGCGTACCCGGGGGAGATGCGGCTGCGCTACAACTCGATGTTGAACGAGGCGGTGCGGGACTCCGACCGGATCATGGTGCAACCCGGCGCGGTGCATCTGCTGGGCGGCCGGCCCGTGATGGTGTACGACGCGAAGTACAAGGCGGCGTCCGACATCGGCGCCTCACTGTCCGCTGACCACTACCGGATGCTCGCGTATTGCACGTCGCTGCGGGTGCCGACGGCGTGGCTGGTTTACGCCGGCGCGGGGGAGATCAAGCTGCGGCGGATCCTCAACACGGATATCGATGTGGTGGAATTTCCGCTGGATCTGTCGCTGCCGCCGTCGGAAATCCTGGCGTCAGTGGCTGACCTGGCGCAGCAGTCGTGGGGCGAAGTGGTCCGTCAGGCGACGATCAGCCGCTGACGGGGTGCCCATCTAAGCGGTGTCATCCTGCAGGGTCGTGGAGACTGACAGCAGGTGGTTCAGGAGCGCTTTTTCCGGCTCCCCGGGATTGTTCGCGACGTGCCAGCGGAGCTGTTCCCGGACCAAGGCCTCGTCCGGCTTGGTCTCTTCAAGAATCGCCTCGATGATGGCGGAAACCTGACGGCGCAGGGGCTCCAGATCCTCATGTGTTTCGGGGCTCCGGGCGGCGTGCCGCGTGCGGGTCTCGGTAGACAACAACAAGTGTGGCATGGTGCTCTCCTGCGGAGTTTGTAGTATCCCCACGTACTGACCAATAGAGTCCTAGTCCCCGAGTTTTGATCTTAGCTCAGGGAGACCAGTCTGTCTCGCGTAGCGGTACTATATTTTTGATGTCTGTTTCAACCAATTCCCAGGCTCCCTCTCCACAGCCCCATGGCGCGGGCAGTGGTGGCGTTTCTGCGTCCGGCGGTGGGACCAACGCCGGTGGTGCTGAGATTACCGGGATCCGGGAGCGTATTTTGGATGTCGCGTACGAATTATTTTCGCGTCGCGGCGTGCGGGACGTGGGCATTAACGAACTCATCGGCCGCTCCGGAGTGGCGAAAGCCAGCTTCTACCGGCACTTCGGCTCCAAGGACGAGCTGGTGCTGGCTTTCCTGGAACGCCGCGACCGGCAGTGGACCGTAGCCACCATCATTTCCGAGGCCCGACGCCGGGGGCGCACCCCCGTGGAGCAGCTGCTGGCCATCTTCGATGTGTTTGCCGATTGGTTCGCGCGGGACGACTTCGAGGCCTGTTCCTTCGTGAACATCCTGCTGGAGATGGGCCCGTCGCATCCATTGGGCAGGGCGAGCATCGATTACCTCGACAAGATCCGGGGCCATGTGCAGCAGCTCGCCGAGGAGGCGGCCCTGGCGGATCCTGACGGCTTCGCCCGGTCCTGGTACATCCTGATGAAGGGCTCGATCGTCGCCGCGGCCGGAGGAGACCGCGCAGCCGCCGGCCGGTCGCGGGAGATGGCCGAGTGGCTGATTGCGCACCACCAGTCTTAGCGCAGACTTAGCGGCCGAGGAAACTGTCCAGTTGCTGCTCGAGGGCCGAGAGGTCTTTGAGCTCGCACTCCCAGACGGTGAGAACGTCCCAGCCCGAACGTTCGAGCAGGCGGCGCTGTTCGGCGTCGCGGGCCCGCGTGCGGGCGCGCTTGGTTTCCCAGAAATCCGCGTTGGATTTGGGTGCATGCTGGCCGACCCTGCAGTCATGGAAATGCCAGAAGCAGCCGTTGATGAAGATGACTTTATGGCGGCTGGCGAACACCAGGTCGGGGTTTCCGGGGAGCCTGCCGCCACGGGCGGTGCCGTGCAAGCGGTAGCGGTAGCCTTTCGCGTGCAGCATCCGGCGGACGAGCAGTTCGGGCTTGGTGTTCTTCCCCCTGATGCGGGACATGTTCCAGCTGCGCCGCTCCGGGGTCAGACTGTCCGCCATGGCTTAAGTCTAGGCGGCGGCTGTCTGCCGCGAATTTGGCCTAGATTTCCCGTTCGGGGTGTTCGCCGAACTGGAAGTGCCGGCCGCTGACCGACGTCGGAGCAATTTCGACGTAGAAGTCTTTCAGCGTCGGCACCCACGGTTTAAGGCCCAGCGCCTCGGCCACGGCGATGTCCGCCGACTGCTCCAGGACCCGTGCCGTGCCGCGAACGACCACCGACCATGCCTCTTCGGAGAGGATGCCGTCGGTTTCAAACAGCACCTTGGAATTGATGGTCAGTTCGGCCAGCTTGTTGCCGGGCGCCGTGCGCAGGTAAAGCTTCCGGTTGTCGACGGCGTAATTCACCGGGAAAATATCCGGTTCGCCGGCCACGGTGACGACGAGCCTGCCGTGTTTAGTTCCTTCGATGAGTTTCCAGGTCTCATCCTCGGACAGGTTCAAGATGGGGCTGCTGTCTGCGTGTTCGAACATCATGGGCTCATTGTTCTGTCCCGTGTAGAAAAACGCCAGAGGCAATCGGAATTGATTGCTTAGTCGGTCGTGAGGTTGCGGTCGCTATATTGTCCGACCCCCTCCCTATCGTTCATCTTGTTCGGATTGCATCGCATCCAGCGGTGGCCCATCAGGGTGTTTTTCCGTTGGACGAGATGCCCCTCCGCGCCATGGGGGCGCTTGGGCCCGGACACTTCGCACCGCCAGGCACCGCCTGGCCATGAGTATGGGGAATCATGAGTACTTTCAATTCACACGGCACCGCGCCCGCGGATGCGCCCACGTCCACCGTTCCGAGTATGGGCGGCGCTCCTGTTGCCCCGCGGGGCAACGGCTGGGGCATCACCGCACTGGTGCTCGGCATTGTTGCTGTCGTCTTTTCGTTCATCCCGGTGATGGGCGTCGTCGCCTTTGTCCTGGGTCCACTGGCCGTCCTGTTCGGGATCATCGGTGCTACCCGCAAGTTCGCCAAGAAGGGTGCCGCGATTGCGGGCATCGTTCTTGGCATTCTGAGCATTGTGATCGCGGCTATCTGGATGGCCGTGGTGTCCGCTGCTGTTTCCTCGGCCGATCAGGCGCTGAACTCGGAGCACAAGGTCCAGTACGTGGTGACCACGAACGGCAAAGCCTCGGTCAGTTACTGGACCAGCGGCGGGACGTCCAACGTTGATGTCAGCGCTGGCTGGAAGAAGGAGCAGACCGTGAAGAATTCGGATCTGCTCTCCCTGGTTGTCAGCGGGGATTTTTCGAATGCCGCGGCAAAGGTTGGCTGCGAAATTCTGTTTGACGGCAAGTCGATCTCGAAGAACTCCGGAACCGGCCAGGGCGCCATGGCAAGCTGCAGCGGCTCGGGCCTCGGGGCGGACAAACAGAAGTAGGAAGCTGAGCCGGGCCTGAAATCCGGCCGCACGGCGGGGGCGTTGCAGGAACTTCTGCAACGCCCTGTTTGCGTTGGCAATTGGGGGCGCGTTTGGGGTGTCTTTGTAGTGCGTTTGGGGGTGTCTTTGGGGGTGGGGAGTGAGGTATTTGGGGCGCCTGCTTCCCTAGGGGCGCGTGGTTCAGAAGTGAGGCGGGGGCCTGTGGATAACCCTTACGGCGAGAGTGTGGTGTCAGTTACCCTTAGGCATTGTTTGGATTCAGGCGTCTTGATTTCTATCGGGGGATTAGCTGAACATGACATCTCGCACTCCAACCTCCAGCCGCAGGCTCACCGCCGCGGCCGCCCTGCTCACCGGTATTGCCCTGATGGGAACGGCCTGCACCGCCGGCCAGGCGCCGCCGAGTGCGGCACCGAGCGATGCGTCGACCAGCACATACACGTCCCCGACTCCCAGCGCCACCGCGACGCCCATCGCCACCGCCAGTTATAAGCCGGCGGACGCCAAGGGGAGGGCCCAGAACGTCCCGGTTCCGGTGCTGCCGGAGGCCGCGAAGGCGAAGACGAAGGAGGGGCTGGAAGCGTTCGCGAGGTATTGGTTCGAACAACTCAACTTCGCGTATGAGACCGGCAATACATCTGGACTGTCGTCCATCACATCGGAAAATTGCGAATTCTGTTCCAATATCAGGAAGGCTCTGCAAAAGAACTACCAGGGAGACCGCTGGCTGGTCGGTGGACGCATCAAAGCCCCGTCGATGAATACCAATTTCGGAGCCGAATCTGAGGGAACCTATCAAGTCGTCGTTCAAGTTCAGCAGGCGAAGATCACCTATCTCAACGCTGACGGCTCTGAGTTCCGCTCACCCACGCCACCCTCCGACACTGGAAATGTGATGCTGACAGCCTTCCGAAATGGATCGTGGCAAGTTACAGCGCTCCATCCGATCCGATGAGCTCCTGTCGTATTCTGCCCAAAATGTTATTGGTGCTAGCCCTTGTTGCACCGTTTGCTGGTGGCCTCCCGAGTCCCGCAGCCGCCGATGACGGGATAGACGCTGGCTTTGGGAACCAAGGCGTCAACGTAGGCGGCTGGCGAATGGACCCAGGAACGGGCAAATTCGTCCCCGTCGAACCAGGAGCTCCTTCTGCCGACCCCTTCCAGTACAAATACGAACTCCAATGCCATCTTGGCGGTGGCGACTTCGACGCTGAGTGCCTGGCGACCGTGATGGAGTGCAAGAACGGTCCCGGTGGTAAAGACGGGATTCCCGTCACTTGGTTCAAGGCTCCTGCAGGGGTCCCCAACCCAGTCTGGAGCTACCATTCCGGGCCGACGTGCCTGTTTGATGCGCGGCCCGAAGACTTGCTGCCCCGCATCGCCGCCATGATCCAAACCGAATTCCAGAAACTTCCGATCGCCGCGGGCCGAGTAACCGCGCAACCCAGTCCGCACACGCTTCGGGGCGCTGAGACGAACTTCTTTGCTGAGGCAGCAGAACAGCAGTTCGACATCAAGATTCTGGCCCAGGCCGTCCATGTCGACGCCAAGCCCGTCCAATACACCTGGAACTACGGTGACGGCAGTTCGCTGGGCCCACAGGGCTCGGCCGGCGGACCACTGCCGCAGGACCGGTGGGGCGAAAAGACGACCACCAGCCACATCTACACCCAGACCGGGGACTTCTCCGTGACGCTAACCACGTATTTTCAAGGGACCTACTCCGTCAACGGCGGCCCGCCGCTGCCGATCCCGGGCCAAGGACAGTTCAGCTCCCCGCCACAGACCGTCAGCGTCTGGCGGTCCATCACCCGCAACTATGCCGACGATTGTCTCCAAAATCCGGAAGGCCAGGGTTGCCCCGGCTCACCACCGACCTCGCGGTAATTCAGGCGTGATCTGAGTCTCAACCGGAATAGTTGCAGACGCTATGAAGTTTCCGCCAGTGGACCCAATCCACTCCGAAAGGAACTGCGCATGCTGTTTTCCCCCTTGACCCTCGGCCAGCTTGAACTACCGAACCGGCTCGTGATGGCGCCGCTCACCCGCGTCCGTTCGGGCAAGGAAGGCGTTCCCGGGCCGCTGGTGGTGGAGCACTACCGGCAGCGAGCCTCGTTGGGGCTGATCGTCAGCGAAGGTACCTACCCCAGCCCGGCCGGACGGGGATTCCCGGGACAGCCCGGCTTGGTCACCGAGGAGCAGCTCAAGGGCTGGGCCGACGTCACCGCCGCCGTGCACGCCGAGGGCGGCAGGATCTTCGCCCAGGTAATGCACGCGGGCCGCGTCACGCACGAGGACACCACTGGCGGCCATGAGGTCGTCGCCCCGAGCGCGATCGCCATTGACGGCGAGACCCGTACCTACGAGGGCAAGCAGGCTTTCCCGGTGCCGCGCGCGCTGGCTACTGATGAACTGTCCGGCATCCGTGAAGAGTTCGTTCAGGCGTCCCGCAATGCGATCGACGCAGGGTTCGACGGCGTCGAGCTTCACTCCGCGAATGGCTACCTGCTGCACGAATTCCTGACGCCGGCCGCGAACCAGCGCGAGGACAACTACGGCGGCTCACCCGAAAATCGTGCCCGCTTCGTCATCGAAGTCGTCCAGGCCGTTGTGGACGCCGTCGGCGCCGACCGCGTAGGTATCCGCATCTCGCCGGAGCACAACGTCCAGGGCGCCCTGGAGCTGGACGCTGCCGACGTCCGCGAAACTTACGGCTACCTCGTGGACGCGCTGGCCCCGCTGAAGCTGGCCTACCTCAGCGTCCTTCACAAGGAGCCCACGAGCGAACTGGTCCAGGAACTGCGCACGCGCTTCAATGGAACCTTCCTGCTGAACACCGGCTTTGGCGTCATCACGACTGCCGAAGTAGCCAAGTCCCTGGTCTCGGACGGCCACGCTGATGCTGTGGTCGTTGGACGACCGGCCATCGCCAACCCCGACCTGGTGCGCCGCTGGCGCGAGGGGCTCCCGGTCAACGAGCCCAACCAGGCCACCTTCTACTCCGACGGCGCCGAGGGTTACACCGATTACCCGGCTTACCAAAACTAGGAGCGGGGCGCCGGCGTAATCATTCACCGGACATGCCCAGTGCACGCCTCGAACAGTGGACAGAATCCGATTCTGTCCACTGTTGGCGTTTAAGGATGGGCATGTCCCCCGGAGCAGCTCGAAGGCGAGGGGCATGTACCGTGGCGCACCCAGAGGACGGGCATGTCCAATGGTGGGTGTGAAGGATGGGCATGTCCCCCGGATCAGCTCGAAGGCGAGGGGCATGTACCGTGGCGCACCCAGAGGACGGGCATGTCCAATGGTGGGTGTGAAGGATCGGCATGTCCCCTAGGGGGCGGGGGACACGGACCGCTGGCAGAGGCCGATGAAGCCGCCCAGCTGTTCCAGGCCTTCCGGATGGGTGGGCAGGTAGTTTGTCAGCTCCGGAGCGCGCACGACGACGGCGCGCCACTGCCCGCGTGACACAGCCACGTTGATCCGGTTCCGGGAGAGCAGGAACTCCATGCCCCGGGGCGCCTCGGCCACCGCCGAACACGCCATGGACACGATCACCACCGCGGCTTCCTGGCCCTGGAACTTGTCCACGGTTCCGACCCGTACGCCTGACAGTCCGGCCCGGTCCAGGGCTTCGCGAACCAGGTTCACCTGGGCGTTGTAGGCAGCCACCACAAGGATGTCCGAGGCCTCAAGAGGGCGCGACCCCTCCGGAGTGTGCCACGCCAGACCCAGATGGCGCCGCACCTGCCGGACGACTTCGGCGGCTTCCTCCGGGGACGACGTCGTGTTGCCGCTGTGCGGCACCATCACCGTTTCGATCCCGGCGGGAACTCCATCCAGGCGCCGGAGGTCAGCGGACGGCGCAGACCGCAGCCGGCCCTCGTAGGACAGCTCGGAGACCGCCAGACACAGCTCGGAGTTCATCCGCCACGAGTCGGCCAGGAAGTAGCCAAGCTCTGGCGGCAAGGTGGCGTGCCCCGCGGAGATCCAGCCCAAAGCCGACTCGTCGACCGGCTCGGGATGCTTGCCTTGGCTGACCTGCGGGAGCTGCTGCGGGTCGCCCAGCAGGAGCAGCCGGCTGCTGGACTGGGCGACCGCGAGCGTGTTGGCCAGCGAGAACTGGCCGGCTTCGTCGATCACCAGCAAATCGAGTGAGCCGGCCGGGACGGTGGCGCCGGTCATGGTCCACGCCGTGCCGCCGACCAGGGCACCGCCGGGCGCGCTCAGCAGCGCCGCAACGTCCTTGGCGGTACGCGCCTGCCACGGCAAGGGATTGTCGTGCTTCACGTCCTTCGCGACCAGGGCGGGGCTGACCCCCGCTTTGGTGATGGCGGTCGTCAGCAGGTTCTCCACCACGGCGTGGGACTGGCCGACGACGCCGACCTTCCAGCCTCGGGCGACGAGCCGGGCGATGACGTGGGAACCCACATGGGTCTTGCCGGTTCCCGGGGGACCCTGCACCGCCAGGTAGGAGTGGTCGAGTCCCAAGACCGCCGTGGTGATCGCATCGATGAAGCGGTCCGGGCCGTCGCCCGGCTGCGGCAATGACGCGCCGCCGGACAGCCGTGGCGGCAGATGCCGGACGAGGTCAAGGGCAGGGTGCCGGGGGATGGAACCGGACTGCAAGCCATCGGCTACCAGGTCGGCGAGTGACTCCAACGCCTGCTCCAGGCTTTTGGTGGCCAGCGGCTGGTCCTCGGTGAGCGCGATGGGCACCTCGCTGTGGGGCGATACGTTTCTGTGCAGCCGGTCCCGAATGACGACGGTGTCCTTGCCGTCCTCGTGCCCAAGTTCCAGAACCTCCGTGCCGAACCAGCCGCTTCGGCCGGCACCGTTCTTGCCCGTGCCGTCCAGCCCCGCGGGAAGCGGAAGCCCGTACATCCGGAACCATTTGCTGCCTTCGCGCAAATCCGAGCCGGGGCTCACAGTGCCGGTCAGCCGGACCCGCCGCTCCGGAAGCTTCCGGCCTTCTTGCTGCCAGTCGTCGAGGATCACGGCGGAATCGACAAGGAAGACGTTCCGGTCCCGCTCGTGCGTGTCCGGGCCTTGCTCGCACCGGTCGAAATGCGCCCACCAGAAGGACTTGCGCTCCCGGCGGTGATAGCTCACAGCCGCAGCCAGCATGGCGACGGCCTTGCGATCCTCCTCGGACAGGCCGCTCCCGGGCTCGGCAAGGGCCAGCAACGCCAGCTCGGCCGGGCCAAGCGCGGCAGCAGCGGCCGGGGAGTCGACGTCGTCCCCGGCGCCCGCCGGTACGGAACCGGCGCCGCCCGACCCGGACCCGGTGTCCCCGCCCGGCCCGGAGCCGGTGCCGCCTGGCTCAATCCCGCCCGGCTCGATCCCACGTTCCTTGGCCCGCTGCAGCAGCCAATTCCGCAGCTCCAGCGTCGAGAGGCAGTCGTATTCGTTGTAGTCGGAGATGCCGGCGAGGATCCTGGCGGCGTCCTCGGCCCTGGCCTCATCCACCTTGCCAGCCTCGCGCGCCTCGCAGTAGTGGGCGTAGGCGACAACGGAGGCGCCGGCGTCCTTTACGTTGCCCGTGCGGAGGTTCGTGCCCATGTAGAGCGGCTCGAGCTTCTTGATGCTGTACGAGTTTTCCGAGATGCGGATGCTGTTCCGGACCGTCTGGTAGAGGTCCACCAGCAGGCCTTCGCGGAGCCACTCATCCACAATGTCTTCGCCGGCCACATGCAGCACGGAGAGCTTGCGGAGTGCCGTCTTCTCATAAGGGGCGTAGTGGTAGACGTGCATATCGGGGTAGTCCCGGCGACGCTGTTCCACGTAGTCCAGGAAGTCGAGGAACGCCTGCTTCTCCGCCGCCCGGCTGTGCGCCCAGAACGGCCGGAACACGCCCGGAACGCTCGGCCCGGTGGGCGCCTCGATGACGCCGAAAAGGTACTCGAGTCCCCACACCCCGGTGGCGCTGTCCTGCCATAGTGGATCGCCCTCGAAGTCGAAGAAGATGTCGCCCGGACTGGGCGGCGGAAGCTCAGCCAGGGTGTTTTGCGGGAGCACGGCGTAGCGCAGCGTGTGTTCGTCACCGTCCTTGCGGTACTGCACTTCCCCGTCGGCCGGTCCAACGCCGCTCTGCATCCGGGCCTGTTCCTGCAGCCGCAGGAGCGTGGGCGTCGGCTTGGCGAGCGGGGTTTGGGCCAGCTCCGTGACGGTGTGAATGCCCAGCTCGTGGAGGTTCTTGCGCTGCACCGAATTCATCCGGGCCACCAGGAGCAGATCGTCGGTGGCCTTGACCTGTTCCTGGCAGTAGTCGCACCGGCCGCAGGCAGTGACATCCTCCGCGCCCCAGCGGACAGCGTCTGGCTGTGCGATGTGCGCGGCCGTCAGGGCGAGGAAACGTTCGCGGCGTTCCCGGAAGACCGGCAGGATCTCGGCGAGTTTGTGGTGGCTCCGGACGTAGTCGTAGCCGCCGTCGGCCAGTTGCACCGTGGCGCCGAGGACAAGGGTGACCGCGGGATCCACGGGGATGCCAGCTTTCAGCAACTGGTCGCCGTAGGCGGCGAGCTGCAGCAGGGCGGTCACTTTGGCGTGGCGGGCCAGTTTCGTGTCGAACACGGCGTAGCCGCCGTCGGCCTGCCGGACCAGGAAGTCGGAGCGGCCGTGGAACTGGCCGTCAAAGAACGCGGCCTGGAAGACGACGTCGGCGCCCGCCCGCAGCGCCTCGATGGACTCGTGGTGCTTGGCCGCCAAGGTGGCGCGGTCCATGGCAGTGGCGGGAACGACGTCGTACACGCCGCGCCCGCGGGTGGGGTCCCAGGTGCCGAACTCGTCCATGAACCCGTCCAGGACCTTGCGCTCGTGAACGTCGCCCAGCAAGGCCGCGTGCTGGAGCATTTCATCGGTGCCGAAGTCAGCGTTGGGGGCACGGCCCAGCTTTTCGTCGAGCTTCCGGAGCAGCTGGTACTCGCAGCCGACAGCCACCACAAGGTCGCTCGCGGAGTAGACCAGATCCGGTGCCGCGCCCGGTACTTCCGGTTCAAGAAAAAACACTGCGCCCCGCTTTGCTTGGCTCTGGCCGACTGACTCTTTTTGACCGACCGGCCGGCTCCCGACGCCGTCGATCTCTCTTCTGCCAAGCTACCAAAGCCCTCTGACACTCAAACACTGGCCGTCGTCGTGGGAGCGGCGTAAGGTCAGCAAGACCATGACCGAACAACAACCCTTCGAGCTGGTCCGCAGCTACCCACACTTCGAGTTGCGCCGCTATCCCGCGCACGTCGTCGCCGAGATCCGGGTCAACGCGAGCTTTGACCGCGCCGGAAATGCGGCCTTCCGCCACCTGTTCAACTACATCAGTGGCAGCAACAGCGCGTCGCAGAAGCTGGCGATGACCGCCCCGGTGATCCAGGGGACCGGTGGCCCGGGAGCCGGAGGCCAGGGGAGCTCGGGCCACGGCCCCTCGCAGAAACTGGCGATGACCACTCCGGTGCTCCAAAGCGGCCCGTTGCCCGGGAAGGATGCGCCGGCCGACTTCGTGGTCGCCTTTGTCCTCCCCGCGGGCATGAGCGCAGAAACCGCTCCGGTCCCGACCGACCCCGAGGTCAGGATCCGGGCCGTTCCCGGCTCGCCGGCCGCGGCGCTGCGCTTCTCCGGCAGCGGCTCGGAAACCGCGTTCGCGCGGCGCAACGACGGGCTGCAGTCGGCGCTGACCCTGGCCGGGCTGACGCCGGTGGGGCCGCCGAGGTTCGCCCGCTTCGACCCGCCGTTCAAGCCGTGGTTCCTGCGCCACAACGAGGTCGTGCAGGACGTGCAGGAGACCCCCGACGCTGCGGGAACGCCCGGCTCCTGACCCGGGTAAGGCAAAATGGCTGGGTGAGCCAACTCCCGCAGCACCCCGCCGTGACCACCCCGATTGAAACCCAGATTGCCGCCGAGCTCGGCGTGAAACCCTGGCAGGTGAAAGCGGCCGTGGAGCTGCTCGACGCCGGGTCCACGGTGCCGTTCATCGCCCGGTACCGCAAGGAAGCCACCGGCACCCTGGATGACACCCAGCTCCGCGGGCTTGAAGAGCGGCTGCGCTACCTGCGCGAGCTGGAGGACCGGCGTCGGACCATTCTGGAAGCAATCGCCGCCCAAGGGTCGCTCACCCCGGAGTTGCAGGCCGCCGTCGTCGCCGCCGACACCAAGTCGCGGCTGGAGGACATCTACCTTCCCTTCAAGTCGAAGCGGCGCACCAAGGCCCAGATCGCCCGCGAGGCCGGCCTGGAACCGCTCGCGGACTCGTTGCTGAAGCGGCCGGAGCTGGACCCGGAACGCGAAGCCGCCCGGTACCTGAACGAAGAACATGCCATCGGTGACGCCACCGCTGCGCTGGCCGGAGCCCGGTCCGTCCTTGTCGAGCGCGTCGCGCAGGACGCTGACCTGGCCGCCACCCTGCGGGAGCGGCTCTGGAGCCAGGGCCGGATGGTGTCGCGGGTCAAGAAGGGCATGGAGACCGAGGGGCAGAAGTTCAAGGACTACTTCGAGTTCTCCCAGGCTCCCTCCGGGATGCCCTCGCACCGGGTCCTCGCGCTGCTGCGCGGTGAAAAGGACGGCGTGCTGGAACTGGATCTCAGCGAGGCGGAACCGGACGACGACGCCGCCCTGGCCGCCGCCCGCGGCCGGTACGAAGCCGCTGTGGCCAGGTTCCTTGGGGTCGCCGACCGAGGCCGGCCCGCCGATGCCTGGCTGCTGCAGACGGCGCAGCAGGCGTGGCGCTCGCGGGTGCTCAGCCGCCTGAGCGGCGACCTGCGCAGCCGGATGTTTGCCGCGGCCGAGGACGAGGCCGTCCGGGTGTTTGCCGCCAACCTCCGGGACGTGCTGCTCGCCGCGCCCGCCGGCAACCGCGCCACCCTGGGACTGGACCCGGGGCTGCGCACCGGCGTGAAAGTCGCCGTGGTGGACGGGACCGGCAAGGTGGTTGCGACGGACACTGTCTACCCGCACGCCCCGGCACGGAAGTGGGATGAGGCGCTGCGCACGCTCCTGGGGCTGGCCCGGCAACACGGTGTTGAACTCGTGGCGATCGGCAACGGCACCGCCTCGCGGGAGACGGACAAGCTCGCGGCGGAGCTGATCAAGCAGCTCGGTGCCGAAGCCGGCGGCGCGCCGCAGAAACTCGTCGTGTCCGAGGCCGGGGCGTCTGTGTACTCGGCGTCGGCGCTCGCCGCGGCCGAACTGCCCGGCATGGACGTGTCGCTGCGCGGCGCGGTGTCGATCGCCCGGCGGCTGCAGGATCCGCTCGCGGAACTGGTCAAGATCGAGCCGAAGTCGATCGGCGTCGGGCAGTACCAGCACGACGTCACGGCGGCGAAGCTGGACCGCAGCCTCGACGCCGTCGTCGAGGACTGCGTCAACGCCGTCGGGGTGGACGTCAACACCGCCTCACCCGCGTTGCTGAGCCGGGTGGCCGGCGTCGGACCGCTGCTGAGCGAGAACATTGTGGCGTACCGGAACGAGCACGGTCCGTTCAACAAGCGCAGCGAGCTGAAGAAGGTGCCCCGGCTGGGCGCGAAGGCTTTTGAACAGTGCGCCGGCTTCCTGCGGATTAGCGGGGGAGCGGAGCCGCTGGACGCCTCCAGCGTGCATCCGGAGGCGTACCCGCTGGCCCGGAAGATCAAGGCCGCGGCCGGCGCCGGTAAGGGCGCCGGCCTGGGCGCCGGCCTGTCCACGCTCAACCCCCAGGACTTCGTGGACGGCTCGTTCGGTCTGCCCACCGTGCGGGACATCATCGCCGAGCTGGAAAAGCCAGGCCGGGACCCGCGGCCCGCGTTCGCGGCGGCGACGTTCCGGGAAGGGATCGAGAAGATCTCCGACCTCAAGCCCGGCATGGTGCTGGAAGGCACAGTCACCAATGTGGCCGCGTTCGGCGCGTTCGTGGACGTCGGAGTGCACCAGGACGGGCTGGTCCACGTCTCCGCGCTGGCCAACCGGTTCGTCGCCGACCCGCGCGAGGTGGTCAAGTCCGGCCAAGTGGTACGGGTCAAGGTGCTGGAGGCCGACCCGGACCGGAAACGCATCTCACTGACGCTCCGGCTCGACGACGAACCCGCGGCAGGTTCGCAGGACCGGGGCCGTCGGGGCCAGGTGAAGCCACCGCAGCCCAGGTCCGCCGCCACGCCGACCCCGGCTAGGCAGGGCTCACCCACGTCTGGCCCCTAAGTGGCCCCGGCGGCGGCCCCGGCGTCGGCGCCCGCCAACACCGCGATGGCCGAGGCGCTCCGGAGAGCGGGCCTCGGCAAGTAACCTGACCGTTCATCGCGGAATCCCTACCGCTCGGCGCACAACTGATACGTTTGCTGATGAATTGCACCATGATTGCCGGAGGCAACTGCCCGCATTTGGGCCTTTCGCCTCTAGAGCGCCGAGACATCGGCGTCTTTCGACATGCTAGGGAGCAACTATGGGCTGGCTGGACCGCGAACGAACTATTGCCCCACCGGGGTTCAACCGGTGGCTTGTGCCGCCCGCGGCGCTCGCCGTCCACCTGTGCATCGGCCAGGCGTACGCGACGAGCGTTTACAAGACGGCGTTGGTCAAGCACTTCGGCGCCAGCCTGACCGAAATCGGTGTGATCTTCTCCATCGCGATCGTGATGCTCGGCCTGTCCGCCGCGATCATGGGCACCTGGGTGGATAAGAACGGCCCGCGCAAGGCGATGTTCACGTCCGCCATGTTCTGGGCCAGCGGCTTCGTGATCGGCTCGCTCGGCATCTTCACGCACCAGCTCTGGCTCGTTTACCTCGGCTACGGCGTGGTCGGCGGCATCGGCCTGGGTATCGGCTACATTTCGCCGGTGTCCACCCTGATCAAGTGGTTCCCGGACCGCCCGGGACTCGCCACCGGCATGGCCATCATGGGCTTCGGCGGCGGCGCGCTGATCGCGAGCCCCGTCTCCACCGCGCTGCTGAAGATGTACGACCCCAACTCCGGCGCCAAGGGCTGGATTGCCAGCGGTGACTCGGTCGGCAAGCTCTTCCTGACCCTCGCCGTCGTCTACCTCGCCTACATGCTCTTCGGCGCTTTCACCATCAAGGTGCCAGCCGACGGCTGGAAGCCCGTCGGCTTCGACCCGGCCAAGGTCAAGGCGTCAAAGCTGGTCACGACGGACAACGTCTCGGCGAAGAACGCGGTCAAGACCCGGCAGTTCTGGCTCGTCTGGATCGCACTGTTCTGCAACGTCACCGCCGGGATCGGCATCCTGGAGCAGGCTGCCCCGATGATCCAGGACTTCTTCCGGAAGTCCGACGGCGTCTCCCTGGTCAGTGCCGGCGTCGCCGCCGGCTTCGTGGGATTGCTCTCCATCGGCAACATGGCCGGGCGCTTTGCCTGGTCCGCGACCTCGGATGTGACCGGCCGGAAGCGCATCTACATGGTGTACCTCGGCGTCGGCGCGCTGCTCTACACGGTGCTGGCCCTCGCCGGTTCCTCGACCACGGTCCTCTACGTGGCGCTCGCCTTTGTCATCATCTCCTTCTACGGCGGAGGCTTCTCGACGGCTCCGGCCTATCTGCGGGATCTCTTCGGCACCTTCCAGGTCGGCGCCATCCACGGCCGGCTGCTGACCGCGTGGTCGGCTGCCGGCGTCGCCGGACCGCTGATCGTCAACGCTTTCCTGGACGCCCAGGGCAAGCCCGGCCAGCTGAATGCCGCGTCCTACCAGCCCGCGCTGCTGACCATGGTGGCGCTGCTGGTGATCGGCTTTGTGGCCAACCTGCTGGTCAAGCCGGTCGACGCACGATTCCACGAACCCCGCCCGGACCGCGACCGGTCTGCAGAACCCGCCATGGAGGCCTGAGATGAGCACAGCACATACCCCCGGTACACAGACGGCGGTCACAGCGTCCACCGGCAAAATCGCGGTGGCATGGGCCCTCGTCGGCGTGCCACTGGCCTACGGGGTCTACGAGACCCTGACCCGCGTGGCGGCGCTGTTCGGCTGATCCATGACCTTCACCGCGGCTGAGCAGTTCACCACCCGCCCCACCTTGCAGGGCACCTTCGGGATGAGTGCATCCACCCATTGGATCGCGACGGCGGCAGCGCAGGCGGTGCTCGAACGCGGCGGTAACGCGTTCGACGCCGCCGCGGCCGGCGCCTTCGTGCTGCACGTTGTCGAGCCGCACCTCAACGGCCCGGGCGGGGACATGACGGGTGTCTTCGTGACGGCGGCCGAACCCGGCAGGCCAGTGGTGTTGATGGGGCAGGGGCCGGCGCCGGCTGCGGCCACGGTCGAGCACTACCGCGCCGAAGGGCTGGACCTGGTGCCGGGCTCCGGGGCGCTGGCCGCCGCGGTGCCCGCCGCCGTCGACGCCTGGCTCCTGCTGTTGCGCGACCACGGTACCTGGGAGCTGGACGCGATCCTGGCGTTCGCGATCGGCTATGCGCGGGACGGGCACCCGGTGCTCGGCCGCGTCGGCACCACGATTGCCGCGGTGGCGGAGCTGTTCCAGGAGCATTGGCCCAGCTCGGCCGAGTTGTGGATGCCCGGCGGCCGGATTCCGGCCGAGGACGACGTCATCCGCAACCCTGCCTACGCCCGGACGCTGGAGCGGCTCATCGAAGCAGGCTCGGCGTTGGGGTCCGACGGGTCCCGGGAGGCGCGGATCGATGCTGCCCGCCGGGAATGGCGCGAGGGCTTCGTAGCCCGGGCGATGGTCGAATCCGTGCAGGCCCCGCACCGGCACTCCTCCGGGACCGACCACCGGGGCGTCCTGGCGGTGTCCGACCTGGCCGGCTTCGAAGCAGGCTATGAGTCGGCGGCCACCATCGATTTCCGGGGCCACACGATCGCGAAGACCGGGCCGTGGGGTCAGGGTCCGGCGCTGCTGCAGACCTTGGCCATCCTCGCCGGGTTCGAGGACCAGTATCTCGATCCGTCGACCGAGCTCGGGGCGCACACAATCCTGGAGGCCCAGAAGCTGGCGCTGGCCGACCGCGAGGCGTACTACGGCGACACGGACGTACCGCTGGAGTACCTGCTGTCCGAGGAGTACAGCGCGGGCCGCCGCGATTTGATCACGGAGCGGGCGTCACACGAATTCCGGCCCGGGAAGGTCCCGGGGCGCGAGCCTTATCTGCCGCAGCTGCGCACCGAATACACGCCGCCAGCCTTGGTCCGGAACGGTGTGGGGTCCGGACCGGCGGGACTGGGCGTCGGCGAGCCAACCGTAGCGCCGAGCGGGGAAACCCGCGGCGACACCTGCCACATCGACGTCGTGGACCGCTGGGGAAACATGGTCTCGGCCACCCCGTCCGGCGGCTGGCTGCAGTCCTCGCCCGCGATTCCAGAGCTGGGTTTCTGCCTCGGCACCCGCCTGCAGATGACCTGGTTGGAGCCGGGCACACCGTCCACCCTCACTCCGGGCCAGCGGCCCCGCACCACCCTGACCCCGACCCTGGTCCTCCGGGAGGGGCAAGCCGTGACCGCGCTGGGTTCGCCGGGCGGTGACCAGCAGGACCAGTGGCAGCTGCCGTACTTGCTGCGAACGATCGTGGGCGGCTACTCGCCGCAGCAAGCCATCGACGCACCGACGTTCCATACGACGTCGATGCCCGGCTCGTTCTGGCCGCGCACCTGGGAGCCCGGCGGCGCAGTGGTCGAGGACCGGCTGGGCGAGGACGTCATCGCGGGGCTCGAACGCCGCGGGCACGTTGTGACCGTGGCCGGCGGCTGGACCCTCGGCCGGCTGTCCGCCGTCGTACGGGACCCCGCAACGGGGGTGCTGCAGGCCGCGGCCAACCCCCGCGGCGCCCAAGGGTACGCGGCGGGGCGGTAGCGCGTAGGGAGGCTTGGACGCCCCAGGCGGGGCAGCCAATGCACCTGCGCATCCATGCTTAGATTGTCCGGTGAGTAGAACCAGCCGCGTCCCCTTAATCGTGGGGTTGCTTACCTTTTTCTATTCAATGGTCGGAGTGTCCGTCCCGAGCTTTTGGACTGACGAGGCAGCCACCGTCAGCGCGGTCAACCGGGACTTTCCCGAGCTCTGGACCATGCTGGGGAAAGTGGATGCGGTTCACGGCGCCTACTACGGCCTGATGTATGGCTGGACTCGAATTTTCGGACTGTCCGAATTGTCGCTGCGCACGCCCAGCCTGATCGCGGTGGCAGTGGCCGCTGGACTGCTGACGGCACTCTGCCGCAGGCTCGGGGGTACCGCCTACGGAGTGAGCGCCGCGGTCATCTTCGTCATCCTCCCGCGGGTCCAATACGTGGCCACGGACGCTCGCTCGTATGCCATGACCGTTTTGGGTGCTGTGCTGGCAACCTACCTGCTGGTGCTCATCCGCGAATCCCCGACCAAACTGCGGTGGCTCTGGTACGGACTTACCGGCCTGCTCACCGTTAGTTTGTCGTTTTACGCCGTGCTTTTGGTCGCGGCGCATGGGATTACCCTGCTGGTCGACGGGCGCCTGCGCAGACAGTGGCGTGGCATGGCGGTGGCCTCGCTAGGGTGGCTTGTCCCGGCAGCCCTGATCGCCGCCGTCGCCTCGCGCCAACAGTTTCAGATAGCTTGGGTGCAGCCCATCGGGGCGTCCACACCTTACGAGGTCGCCTTTATCCAGTTCTTCAGCGACGCCTATTCCGTTTCGGAGGACTTCGTCACCAGCCCCAAACCGACGCCGGGCGAGGACTTTACGATGTACGGCCTGGCGGCGGTCGTCTGGGTTGCGGCACTGATCGGCACAATCCTGGCCCGAAAGCATTTCGCAGTGAAGCTGGCCTTGCCATGGCTTGTGCTGCCGCTGGCACTGGTGATTCTAGGATCAGCGATCGCCGGGCGCGGCTATTACCTGCCGCGGTATGTCTCGTTCGAACTGGCCGCCCTGCCAATGCTGGCTGCCGCTCCGCTGCTGGCCAGGCCGCTTGGACATCCTGTCCATCGACGCTGGCTGGTTGCGGTGTTGGCCGCCGCGCTGGTGATCTCGGTGCCGTCGTATGTCGGCCAGCGGACGGAATATGGGCGCATTGAAAGTGATGACTTCCGTTTCATTGCTGAAACTATCCAGAGGAACGCCGCCCCGAATGACGCGTTCGTAATAAGCAACGACCGGGACATGGCGTTCCAGGGCTACCGGGCCGACTTTGAGCGCCTTAACGATCCCACAATGGCTCTTCCGGCCGCCCAATGGGGGCGCATTTTTGACCGGCGCTATGACGTCAAGACGGCCAGGAATCGAATTCTTAAATACGACACAGTTTGGGTTGTGGAAGTGTCCAGCAAGACCGGCGCGCGCAAGGCAATGGAAGCTATTGGCTACGCGCCGAAGCGGCAGTTTGCGGGGCTGACGACGTCCGTCACCGAGTTCAAGCGCACTCGTCCCTAGGTCAATTTAGGCACACGGCGACTGCGACGGCGAGCCGCCAGAAACGTTCCTGCGGTCGCGGCAACCGGTACGGCGAGGAATACCGCGGCCCCCGATGCGCCACTGGCCGCACCTCCAACCGCAAGATAGCCGGTGAGCCCAATCCACCAAAAAAGGGCCGCCGCAAACCCCGCTATGGCGAGCAAATCGCGGACGACAAGAGTACGCTCCTTCGGAAACTAACGGACATTCTGAGCCCAGAGCCTGGTCAGTTCGAATGATCGAGTCGCCTGTATGTCGATACCCCGCGGTCACGATCTGAAGTAGTGGTTTCTTCGGGGTGTTTGGTGGGGGTCGAGGTGGGGCGGTGGGATAAACCAGGGGATGCCGTGGCGGGGTTGGATGGTCCATTGTTCTTTGTGGATCAGGTGGTGATGGTGGGAGCAGAGGAGTGTTCCGTTGTCTGCGGAGGTGGTGCCGCCTTGTGACCAGTAGGTGATGTGGTGGGCTTCGCACCAGGGGGCGGGGATGGTGCAGGAGGGGAAGGCGCAGCCTTGGTCGCGGGCGGTGATGGCTTTGCGGAGGTGGGGCGGGAAGAGCCGGGTGGTACGGCCGATGTCCAGGAGGCGGCCTTGGGAGCCGAGGAGGACGGGGATGATGTCGGCGTCGCAGGCGATGGTGCGGATGGTCGCGGCGGTGACGGGTCCGGTGAACGCCAGTGTCCCGGTGCCGGTGTCGGTCTCTGCGCGCTGGTGGAGGCGGTCGAGGAGGTCGCGGTAGTCGATGGTGGCCATGATCTGGGGCCGGAGTCCGCCCGCGGCGGGCAGCCCGCCGGAGCTTAGGGCGACTTTGCAGGCGCCGACGAGTCCGTCGAGGAGTTTCTGCGGCCGGGACCGCCGGTCCATGCTGCCCGGTCCTGTCCCGTCGGGTTCTTCGCCGTTGAGTGCTGCGGTGCCGGTTGCGGTGTTGCCGTCGATTGCCGCGCCCGGGGTGGTGCGGGGGTTGGTGGCGGTGTTCATCACGGTCAGCAGGTGTTCGTATTGTGCGGTGGTCGCGAAGATCTCCAGGTGTTGGAGGCCGTGGCGGGGTTTGCGGAGGAACGCGCCCTGTAACTGGCGGAGGACGTCTTCGGCGGGTTCGGCGCCGTCCTGGTCGATTGCGTCCATCCAGCGCCGGGCGATCCGGGCCAGGAAATCCGGGTCATGTTCCGCGGCGGTGCGGGTCAGGGCGTGTTCCATCCGGGCACTCGTGTCCGGGTCGCAGAGCGGCCGGGCGCGTTCTAGGGCCTGGCTGATGATGGTCGCGGACCGGGACGGGACGGTACCGGCGGCCACGGCGGCGGCGAGTTCCTCGTGCAGGGCCGCCAGAGGCTGGCCGGTGATCCCGGCGCGGGGCAGCAGGGCGCCGGCGAGGGTGAGGCGGCGGTGGGCCTCGACGGCGGTGATCTGCAGCCGGTCCCGGAGGAAGTCCCCGGTCCTGCGGTACCCGTCACCGGCGGCCGGGAGCGCATCGGGGCTCTCTTTGCGGGTGCGGTCCACGGCCCCCGCGGCAACGACCTGCAAATACTCCAACGCCCGGGAAACTTCCTCGACCCGGCCAGCGAACTCCGCCGCCTCAGCGAATCCCAGCAGCGCCGCGTCCCCGGCCGCCGTCGCGCACAACCGTCGGAGCAGCACCAGGACCTCGTCAACAACAGGACCAGCGCTGCGCCCCTCACCGCCCGGCCAACTGGCCGGACGAACGATGAGGGCTGCACCGATTCCCATAACCCCATTCAACTGCCGACCACCGACATTATTAGCCCGCCGCGGAACGCGCACCGAACTGGTAGGCCGCAACTCGACTCGGGCCCGCCCTAATCCAAAACCCGCGGCCGTCCGAACTGCGTCCGAACGCCCGGCGAGAACAACACCGAGTCGGGCGGCCCCGACACAGCGATGCCGGCCGCTGCGACGAGTTGGTCCTCCAACACCGTCACCCGAGCCGGGTACAGCGGCCACGGCGTGTGCGTATTCGGAACGTAGAACGTCTTGCCGCGGAAGCGGGTATGTAAACCAAACCGGGCCGTGAGGTGGACGGACAGCGGATCGGTTGCTCCGGCGTCGGACTCCGGGACTACCGCGAAATCGCTGCGTGCCCCGCCCCGAAACCTGCGCACCGAATACCCGGTCGACGGGTCCGCCAGGTTCGTTGCCCTGAACCGGTCCCGGGACCACACATAGGGAATTCCCGCCACTCGGGCAGCCAGCACCACCGCCAGGCGGGACGCGTCCAGGCTCAGGAAAACCACGCCCCGCGTGCCGTCCGCTTCCCGGGAGTAGAGCCGCACGTTGATCTCGTTGAAGCTGCCGAAGTACGGAATGCCGGGCCCGTGGCCCAAGCCGGCGCCCTGCATGCGGAAACCGATGAGTCCCACCCAAGCCGATCCGTCGAACAGGTCCGGAACAACGCCGGGCGGCATGAATTTCGCGGCAACCGCCTCGGGGATGCGCCAGTGCAGGAACACGGCGTCCGTCCACCGCTGGTCCATGATGACCGGTCGCGGCAGCTCCGGCGCCGCAGGCCAGGGATCGTTTGCCATCGGTTCGCGGCCCGTTAGTTCAGGGCCCGGGTACCGCCCGGAAGTTCTCCGCCGGACAGCAGTTCCGCCGCGGTATCCGCCAGGGCGGTCAGCGCCACGCGCTGGGTCCACGGACCGTATGAGATGCGGGCGACGCCGAGTTCCTGAAGCTTGGCCGGGGCCAGTGAGCCGGGGACGTTGATGACTGACACCTTGTTCCACCCGATGCCGTCCACCAGCGCCTTGACGGTGGCTTCGTCCAGCAGCCCGGGTACAAACACGGTCGTGGCGCCGGCGTCCAGGAAGGCCCGGCCGCGCTCAACCGCGTCCGCGAGCACTGCGCCGGGGTCCCGGTCCTTGCCCTTCAGAAACGCGTCCGTGCGGGCGTTGAGGACAAAGTCGATGCCCTCGGCCTCGGCCGCCCGCACCACGGAACTCATCTGGGTCACCGCGTCCGCGAGCGGCCGCATCTGGTCCTCGATGTTGGCACCAACAATGCCGACGCCGATCGCCTTGCGGGCGGCCTCGCCCGGGTTGCCGTAGCCCGACTCAAGGTCGGCGCTGACCGGCAGGGAGGTCGCCGCGGCAATGCGGCCGACGGCGGCGATCATCTCGTCCAGTGGGATCTTCTCGCCGTCTTCATAACCCAGCGAAGCAGCAATGGAGTGGCTGGCCGTTGCCAGGGCAGTGGTGCCGGGGACGTCGGCGACGACCTTCGCGGTGATCACATCCCAGACGTTGATGACCTGCAGGATCCCGGGCGCGCGGTGGAGACTCAGCAATTCGGTGGCTTTGGCGGCAAATGAATTCGTCATTTCGCGAGCCTAGCCGGAGCCAGCGAGCGCCGAGAAGGGCTTTCCGCTCTCGGGAGAACCGGTCAGCCGCCCGTCGACGGCGCCTGGGCGACCGCCGGCTGCTTCTGCCAGGGCCAGCGTCCGGTGATTTCAAGTTCGAGGGAGAAGCTCAGGAACGTCCGGATCAGCACGATGATGGCCAACACGCCCACGCTCTCGAAGGTGGGGGTGACGGCGACGGTCCGGATGATGTCGGCCGCCACCAGCAGCTCGAGGCCGAGCAGGATGGAACGGCCCAGCAGTTGCCGGTAGGAACGGTAGACCGAGAGCGGTTCGGAGCCGGACGGCAGCTGCCGTGGCTGGAACCCCCGCAAAGCCATCGGGATCGACACCAGCGCGCCGATGACCATGATGGCCACGCCGGCGAAATCCATGAACCGGCCGACCGTCTCGATGATGTGCTGAAAATCCATGCTGCCCCTCGGAAAAGTCGGGAGTGAACTCTAGTGCCCTGCGAGCAAACGCCGCGTCAGGGGTGCCGCTCGCCGACGCCGGCCAGGATGGCACGATAGCCCTCGCGGAAGCTCGGATACTCGAACTCGAAGCCCGTACCGCGCAGCAGCGCGTTGCTGACGCGCTTGTTCCCGCCACGCGACGGCTCGCCGCCGCCTGCTCCGGCAGCCCCCGACGCCGGTTCGGTAGGCCCTGGCTCCGGGAGCCCCAGCTCGCGGGCCAGGAACCGCAGCACCTCGCCAAGTTCGGCCGGCTCGTTGTCCACGCCCAGGTACACGGGCGCCGGCTCGGCGGCCATGGTGCACAGGTGCACGATGGCGGCAGCGGCGTCGTCGCGGTGGATCCGGTTGGTGAAGCGGGACTCGGCCGGGACCGTGGCGTTTCCGCTGCGCACCTGGTCGATCAGTCGGGTCCGGCCGGGTCCGTAGATCCCGCCGAGCCGCAGGACCACCGGCGTAACCCCGGTGCCGCGCAGGCGGGTATAGAGCAGGTCCTCGGCTTCGCGGATGATGCGGCCGGAGAACCCGCCGGGGGTCGGCGTCGTCGTTTCGTCCACCCAGCCGCCGTCGGCGTCGCCGTACACCGCGGTGGAGGACACGAACAGCACCCGGCGGACCGGCTCACCGGAAGCGGCCACGGCGTCGAGCACACGGGCCAGGCCGTCCACATAGGCCGCCCGGTAGGCTTCCTCGGTGGGGGAATCCGCCGCAATCGCGACGACGACGGCGGTGGTGTCCGCCGGGACCGGCGGCAGTTCGCCGGAAGTCAGGTCAACCGCGGCGCCCTCTATCGCCGTCGGCAGCTTCCCCGGGGAGCGCCGCCAGCCCACCACGCGGTGGCCGGCCGCGGCAAAGCGCAGGCCGGCTTCGGTACCCAGATCGCCGCAACCGGCCAGCAGTACAGTCATACGGGCCAGTCTGCCAGTAAATGCGGGCAGCGCGGTGAGCGACGGAGCCGCCCCTCGCGGGTTTCGTTCGGGCTCGACGTTCGGAAGCGCCGACGGCGGACCGAACCCGCGAGCAGGAGAGTCGCCCGGAGCCGCTAACCGCGCGCCCCGAACTACCGCGCTACCGTGCCGGGATCGGGAAGAACGCCCGGGGATCCTGCAGCAGCGCCGGGTAGTCGAAGTCCCGGCGGGCCAGGACCTCGTTGACCTGGAAGTTGCGTGCAAACACGCCGTCCACCGTGATCGGACGCCCCTGGACCTCGCCGACGGCGAAGGAGCGGCCGCCCTCGAGCGGGATCGCCACGACGGATTTCCCTGGCAGCGTGGTGAACGCCTCTTCCTGGGCCTGGCGCTTGCGGGTGGGCTTCTTCACCAGTGGCTTGGCGGGGCGCTTGCGGGCGTTCTTGTCCGGCCGGCGCGACCCGTTGTCCGCGTAGACGAACTCGTACTCGTCGTCCCCGGCGTTTGCTGCCTTGCCGCGAACCGGCGGCAGGCTGATCGTGTCCAGCTGCTTTGGATCGGTATCGCCCAGCGGCAGGCGGAGGACCCACATGCGGTCTCCTGCGGGATCTTCCGGCAGCAACTCGTGCTTGGGTTCAGGCCACACGTACTCCAGATCCGGATCCGTGCCGGGGAACACCGCAGTGTAAAACCGCTGGTCCTTGGCGAGCAGCCGGGAGCGGTGGCTGGCGTGGAAGTCCGGGTTCCCCAGCCAGTACGGCATCGGGATCTTGGCGGCGTAGTCCGGGTGCGCGGCTTGCGGAGCGAACTCCATGATCTTCTCCCGGGTGGTGTCTTCGCCGCCGCGGGCGGTCCATTCGTCCACCATGGCCAGGCCGTACATCGTCAAAGCGGGGACGTGGCCCATCCACATCCGGACGGCCGGGTGGGACTGCCAGCCGTACTCGGGAATCACCAGCGCGCGCAGCATCTGCAGCGCCTCAACGCGCTGCTTGCCGAGCCGCGCGGGGTCAAGGGCCGCGGCGCTCTGCTGGAAATCGGGGAAGGGGAGGAAAGTCTGCATCTCTCCAGTTTGAGGCCACGGGCCCGCAACGCCAATTGCTGGGCGCCGCGGGTGAGCGTGTTCACATCGCGGATACCTACAGACAGCTCCCAGCCTCGGGATTTATCATTTAGCCCAACCACCCCAGCCGCACGGAAGACCCGCCATGACCCTTGAAGCAGCGGCGCCCTTTGCGCCCAAGTACGGACAAATGCTCGGCCCGGAAGCCAACGGAATCCTGGTCCTCGAAGAATTCACCCTGGACCCTGCCGCGGCCCGCAAGGAGCAGAGCGGTTTCCGCGCGGCCCTGGCCTCGGTGGCCCTGACCATGCGCCGCCTGCTCGCGTTCCGCCTTTTCATCGCCCTCGTCGCAATCGCCAACCTGCCGCTCTTCCTGCTCTCCAGCGGCTGGGAAATCTACGCCATCTCGCTGACCCTCGTGGTGGCCGTGCACGCGGCCGTGTCATGGCTGAACCGGCACGAGCCGCGGCTGCGGCAGCGCCGGCTGCTCGAACTCCACCTGCACCGGGAGCGCAGCGACAACTACCGCAAGGTCCGCGACGCGGTGAAGTACGTGATCGACACCCCGGCCCGGATGAACGAACAGCTCTACCTGGAACTGCTCGCCGCCAAGCGCGTCGCGCTGCACCTTGCGCAGGGCACCGTGGCCCTGCTGGACACCAGCGACGACGCCGCGTGGAAGGTCCGCATCATCCGCGAACTCCCCAAGACTGCCTGACGCCCGTCCCGGCTCTAGCCCTTCAGGACCGCCCCGAGGTACGGGGCGGTCCTGCTTGTTTTGGAGCGCGCGACGACGGCGGGTTCCCCGGCGGCGATGATCTTGCCGCCGGCGTCGCCGCCGGCCGGTCCCAGATCGATCACCCAGTCCGCGGCGGCCACGACGTCCATCTCGTGCTCCACCACCACGACGGTGTTGCCGGCGTCCACCAGCCGGTGCAGCTGGGCCATCAGGAGTTCGACGTCGGCCGGGTGCAGTCCCGTGGTGGGCTCATCCAGCAGATAGAGCGAGTGACCGCGCTGGGCACGCTGCAGCTCGGTGGCGAGCTTGATGCGCTGGGCCTCGCCGCCGGAAAGCTCGGTGGCGGGCTGGCCTAGCCGGAGGTAGCCCAGCCCGACTTCGCGCAGGGTCTGCAGGGCGCGCGCGGCGGCGGGGACCTCGGTGAGGAAATCGGCCGCCGCGTTGACCGTCATGCCCAGCACTTCCGCCACGTTCTTGCCGCGGTAGGTTACTTCCAGGGTCTCCGGGTTGTAGCGCGAGCCATGGCATTCCGGGCAGGGGCCGTAGCTGCCGGGCAGGAAGAGCAGCTCGACGGCCACAAAGCCCTCGCCCTGGCAGGTTTCACAGCGTCCGCCGGCCACATTGAAGGAGAAACGTCCGGCGCCGAAACCACGGGCTTTGGCCTCGTCCGTGGCCGCGAACTCCTTGCGGACGGCGTCGAATAGCCCGGTGTAGGTGGCCAGGTTGGAGCGCGGGGTCCGTCCGATCGGCTTCTGGTCCACCTTCACCAGCCGGTCGATCTGCTCCAGCCCGGACACGGGACCCACGCTCAGCGGGGCGCTGGGCTCCCCGGCGTCGTCGGCTGCTTCCTCTGTGGTGACGGCCTCCGAGTCCGGGTGCAGCCAGGAATTGGCCACCTCGGCGAGGACCTGGCTGACCAGGGTCGACTTGCCGGAGCCGGAGACGCCGGTGACGGCGGTCAGGACACCGAGCGGGAAGCTGGCATCGAGCTCCTGCAGGTTGTGGCGGCTGATGTCGCGCAACTCCAGCCAGCCGGCCGCCTCCCGGCGGGCCCGCGGGCCGCCGTCGTCCGCCTTGCCGGCAGCATCCGGGAACAGGTAGGGCCGGGTGACGGAGGCTTCCACTTCGGCGAGGCCGGCCACCGGGCCGCTGTAGAGCACCTCGCCGCCGCCTTCGCCGGCGCGCGGGCCCACGTCCACCAGCCAGTCGGCCCGGCGCACCACGTCCATGTTGTGCTCGACGACGAACACCGAGTTGCCGGAGGACTTGAGCTGGTCCAGCACGGCGAGCAGGGGCTCGGCGTCGGCCGGGTGCAGGCCCGCGGAGGGCTCATCGAGCACGTAGATCACGCCGAACAGCCCGGAGCGCAGCTGGGTGGCGATCCGCAGCCGCTGCATCTCGCCGGGGGAGAGGGTGGGGGTGGAACGGCCCAGCGCGAGGTAGCCCAGGCCCAGGTCCAGCAGCACGGTGACGCGCTGGAGCAGGTCGCGGGTGATGGCAACAGCCACCTCGTTGGACTCGCCCGAGGACTGCTTCCGCGACGCCGTGCCCGCGGACGTGAGCTCAGTCGTGGGGCGGATAATCGCGGCCAGCTCGGTCATCGGCACCGCGTTGAGCTCGGCGATGTTCTTGCCTGCGAACGTCACGGCAAGCGCCTCGGGACGCAGCCCGCTGCCGCCGCAGCGCGGGCACGGGCCGGTTTCCATGAAGCGCAGCACCTTCTCGCGCATGGTGCTGCTCTTGGAGTCCGCGAGCGTGTGCAGGACGTAGCTGCGGGCGCTCCAGAAGCGGCCCTTGTACGGCTTGGCCACCCGGTCGCGCTGCGGCGTCACCTCCACCACGGGCTGTTCCTCGGTGAAGAGGATCCAGTCGCGGTCCTTCTTGGGCAGCTTCCGCCAGGGGGTATCGACGTCGTAACCCAGGTGGGTGAGGATGTCGCGCAGGTTCTTGCCCTGCCAGGCGCCGGGCCACGCGGCGATGGCGCCGTCGCGGATGCTCAGCGAGGTGTCCGGGACCAGCGAGGATTCGCTGACCGTGTGCGCGATGCCGAGACCGTGGCATTCGGGGCAGGCGCCGGCCGCGGTATTGGGGGAGAACGCGTCCGAGTCCAGCGATGCGGCGCCGTCGGGGTAGCTGCCGGCGCGGGAGAAGAGCATCCGCAGCGAGTTGGACAGCGTGGTGACCGTGCCCACGGTGGAACGGGAGCTGGGGGTGCCGCGGCGCTGCTGGAGCGCGACGGCGGGCGGCAGCCCGGTGATCAGCTCAACCTTGGGGTTGTGGCCCTGCTGGATCAACCGCCGGGCGTAGGGCGCCACAGATTCGAAGTAGCGGCGCTGGGCCTCGGCGTAGATGGTGCCGAAGGCGAGGGAGGACTTGCCGGAGCCGGAGACGCCGGTGAAGGCGACAATCGCGTCGCGGGGCACGTCCACGTCCACGTTGCGCAGGTTGTTTTCCTGGGCGCCGCGGACCCGGACGAAACCATCCGTGGGGCGGTCCGGCGCCAGGCCGGCAAGATCGGAAGCCTGCTGATTATTCTGCATCTGTTCGACTCTATCCGTCCTTGCTTCCGGCAGGCATATCCTTACCGAATGGAAACTAACAATGGCGGCGTCGACGCGGCCCAGGCTGAGGGCGTCCCCGAGTTCGCGGAGGTCCCGGCAGGAGTCCATGCCGCGCTGCCCGTGGCCGAGCTGCACCTGCATATCGAGGGCACGTTGGAGCCGGAACTGATCTTCGCGCTCTCGGAACGAAACGGGATCGCGCTGCCCTACGCGGACCTGGACGAGCTGCGCGCGCGGTACGAGTTCACGGACCTGCAGTCGTTCCTGGATCTCTACTATGCCAACATGGCCGTGCTGCAGACCGAGCAGGACTTCGCCGATATGACCCGCGCGTACCTGGCGCGCGCCGCCACAGCCGGGGTGCGGCACGCCGAGATCATGCTGGATCCGCAGGCGCACCTGTCCCGCGGCGTGTCGCTGGCGACGTGCGTGAACGGCGTGGCCTCCGTGCTGGCCACCTCCGCGCAGGAGTTCGGCGTCTCCACCCTGCTCATCGCCGCGTTCCTGCGCGACCTCTCCGAGGAGTCGGCGCTGGAGGTGCTGGAGCAACTGCTGGCGATGGACGCGCCGATCGCCGGCATCGGGCTGGACTCGGCGGAGGTGGGCAACCCGCCGTCGAAGTTCGAACGGCTCTTTGCCCGCGCCAAGGAGGCCGGACTGCACCGCATCGCGCACGCCGGCGAGGAGGGCCCGCCGTCGTACATCATCGAGGCGCTGGACGTGCTGGGCGTGGAACGGATCGACCACGGCATCCGCTGCATGGAGGACCCAGAGCTGGTGGAACGCCTGGTCAACGAACTCATGCCGCTGACCGTCTGCCCGCTCTCCAACGTCCGGCTCCGCGCGGTCGACACCCTGGCCGAGCACCCGCTGCCGGGCATGCTCGCGGCCGGGCTCAACGTCAGTGTGAACTCGGACGACCCGGCCTACTTCGGCGGGTACGTGGATGAGAACTTTGCCCAGCTCAAGTCCGTGATCGGGCTCTCCGAGTTCGACTGCGTGCGGCTCGCGGCCAACTCCATCCGGTCCTCCTTCGCGAGCGAGGAACGCAAAACCGAGCTGCTGGCCGAACTGGCAGCCTCGGGACGCTAAAGCCCCTAACACAACGCGGGGTCACTTACGGCCCATGCCACCCCGGGGGATGGGCCGTAAGTGACCCCGCGTTGTGGTTTTAGACGTCGATGCTGTCCATGTGCGGGTAGCGCGCGCCGGCGGCGACGCCGGCCGGAGCCAGCTCATCGAGCCGGGCGAGGTCGTTCTCGGAGAGTTCGACGTCGACGGCACCCAGGTTCTCCCGCAGCCGTTCGCGCTTCTTCGTCCCGGGGATCGGCACGATGTGCTCGCCCTGCGCCAGCAGCCACGCGAGGGCCAGCTGCGCCGGGGTGCAGCCCTTCTCCGTGGCGAGTTCCGTCACCCGGTCCACAAGCTCGAGGTTGCGGGTGAAGTTCTCGCCCTGGAAACGCGGCGAGTGGCGGCGGAAATCGTCCTCAGCGAAGTCTTCCTCGCTGCGCAGTTGGCCGGTGAGGAAGCCGCGGCCCAGCGGGCTGTAGGGGACGAAGCCGATGCCGAGTTCGGCGAGGACCGGGAAGATCTTGGTCTCCGGCTCGCGCTCCCACAAAGAGTATTCGGTCTGCAGCGCGGTAATAGGGTGCACGGCGTGGGCGCGGCGGACGGTGTCGGCGCTGGCTTCGGAGAGGCCCAGGTGCTTGACCTTGCCGGCCTGGACCAGCTCGGCCATGGCGCCGACGGTTTCCTCGATCGGCACGGTCTTGTCCACCCGGTGCTGGTAGTACAGGTCGATGTGGTCGACACCGAGGCGCTGCAGGCTCGCGTCGCACGCGGCCCGGACGTATTCGGGCGTGCCGTTGATGCGGACCCACGAACCGTCTTCGCGGCGTTCGTTGCCGAACTTGGTGGCGAGGACGACGTCGTCGCGGCGGCCGGCGATCGCGCTGCCTACCAGCTTTTCATTGGTGAACGGGCCGTACATGTCCGCGGTGTCCAGCAGCGTTCCGCCCGCGTCGAGGAAGGCATGGATGGTGGCGACGGACTCCTTTTCGTCGCCTTGGCCGTAAAACTCGCTCATGCCCATGCAGCCGAGCCCAAGGGCGGAGACGGTGAGTGAGCCGAGGGTGCGTGATTCCATGGAGATCTCCTGAACCAGAGGGGAGTGCCGCAGATCAGCCCCGAGCGAGCGGGGGCGGCGGCGATCAACCCACTCTAGCCAGCTTGTTTGCCGTGGGCAACGGGTTTGCCCAGCCGCAGCAGCAGGGCAGTGAGAGCGGTGACGGCCGCACACACCGCAGCTCCCCAAACGATGTCGGTCAATGCCACCACGGCGGGGAAGTCTTTGAGGACCGCGAACGCGGTCAGGGCCCAGGTTGCGTAGGTGAAGAAACCGAACAGCGCCGCCCCGGCCGCCCGGCTCCGCAGTGTGGCATTGGGATCGTTGGGACGGATGCCGTAGTGCACTATGCCCACGACGTAGACGACGTAGAACAGCACCGCGCCCAGGACGTTGAAGCTGGCGGGGAGCAGGTGCCCGATCTGGCTGCGGTATTGGTTGTTCGCCACGGTGCCGATCCAGAGGGCGTCGATGCCGGCAAAGATGACGGCGGCAACTGCGTAAGCGAGCAGCCACTTCTTGGTGGGACCGGTCATGGTGGCTCCTCTTGTCGGCAAGGTGCTGGCGTTCCCCGAAGTATAGGCGGCGGCCAGTCAGGGCTCCGATTCTCCAGTATTGAACAATACTGATGGTGGCGGGGTTCCCCGCCCCGGAGCGCCAGCGCTTGGCGACGCCTGTGAAAGGAACATCCTGATGAAAGACTCGGACCGCAAAGCCCTCGCCAGCATTCCCGGGGTTGTCGTGATTGGGGCGCTGCTGGCGGTTGCCGGCAGCCAGGGTGGCGCCGTGGCCGGCGGGATTCCCGTTTTCGCGCTGGCCGTCGGGGCCGCTTTCCTGATCCAGTGGCTGGCGTTCATTCCGGCGTTCCTGGCGCAGACGGAAAAGTTTTTCGACCTGACCGGGTCGCTGAGCTACATCGCCGTCACGCTGCTGCTCGTCCTGCTCACTCCGGGCATCGACGCGCGGGGATTGTTGCTCGCGGGTTTGGTGCTTGTCTGGGCGGTCCGGCTGGGTACGTTCCTGTTCCGTCGGATCAGCCGGGCCGGCAAGGATGACCGTTTTGACGACATCAAGCCCTCCTTTGTCCGCTTCCTCAGTGTCTGGACCATGCAGGGCATTTGGGTGGCGTTCACCGCCGCTGCCGCGTGGGTGGCCATGACATCCGCGAACCGGGTAGCGCTGGATGGCTTCGCCGTAGCCGGCCTCCTGGTGTGGGTGGCGGGCTTCGGCTGCGAGGTTTTGGCGGACTCCCAGAAGTCCCGGTTCAGTGCGGACCCCGCCAACAAGGGCAAGTTCATCTCGACAGGTTTGTGGGCGAAGTCCCGGCACCCGAACTACTTTGGCGAAATCCTGCTCTGGGTCGGCGTCGCGATCATTGCCTTGCCCACACTGCAAGGTTGGCAGTGGGTTGCCCTCATCTCACCGGTGTTCGTGGCTCTGTTGATCACCAAGGTCAGCGGCGTACCGCATCTCGAAAAGAAAGCCGACACCAAGTGGGGCGGCCAGGCCGACTACGAGGCGTACAAGAAGAACACCCCGGTGCTGATCCCCCGGATCTAGCCGCACAGCCGCACTCCGGTCCGTCATAGTGGGTCACGACACCCAGAGTTAACCCGGTCCGGTCGCGGAACCTGCCGAACCTTGGCAAAATGCAGGTGGATCAATTGCTTCTAAAGGAGACCCATGGGCGCGAACGCTGCGGAAAACACGAACCTTCGGCTTAAGGCTGTGCTGGACGTCCTGGCCGAGGGGGTCTGGTCAGGCGAAAAACTGAACGCCGGCGTCGTGCTGGGCGAGGCCATCGCCCGGGTGCCGCTCAATGACCATGAGCGCGAACTGCTCAGCGGCGGCATTCCCCGCGGCCACAAGGCCCTCACCACCGCGACGGCCAAGCTGGTCAAGGCCGGCTGGCTGGTCAAGGGCCGCTCCGGCTGGACCATCACCGAGGACGGCCAGCGCGCTACGGTCGCCTTCGCCGACCCCGCCGCCTTCACTGCAGCGCTCGACGCCGGTACTCCGGTCCCGGCCGACACCCCGCTGCCGTCCGCCCCGGCCGGGAAAGCCGCCGGCAAGCCGGCTCCCAAGACAGCCCCGAAGGCCGTCCAGGTGGCGGAAAAGGTCGCCGAAAAGGTGGCCGACACAGCTGCCAAGCTGGTCGAAGAGGCCGTGGCTCCGGTGGCGAAGGCCGTCCGGAAGCGTAAGGCGGCGTCCGAGGCGTCCGCCGAAGCCGCCCCTGCAGCAGGCGTGGAGGCCATCGAGCAACCAGAGGCGGTTGCCGTTGCCGGCGATTTCACCGTCCTGCTGGGTGCGCCTGCCAACTGGGCCCCGCAGTACGACGAGGTCCAGATGCAGCTGGACGAGGTGGACCAACTCTGGAAGCTCGCCGCGGAACTGCCGCCCGGCTCCTACAGCTTCAAGATCGCGATCAACCGGTCCTGGGACGAGAACTACGGCGCCTTCGGCCACTTCGACGGCGCCAACCACGAGGTGCACCACCGCGGCGGCCTGCTGGTCATCCAGTACGACCACCGGACCCACGACATCGTCATCGACTAGGCGACCGGCGAGGAGTCAGTCCCGACCCTCTACAAACAACGCGGGGTCACTTACGGCCCATCCTGGCTATCGGGATGGGCCGTAAGTGACCCCGCGTTGCTTAAAACCGCGGTTCAGAACCTGGTGGGGTCGGGCCGCGGCGGCACAGGCGACGGCGGCGGGACCGGCCCAGGATCCGGGATCGGCAGCGGGCCCGGCGTCGGCGTGGGTCCCGGCGTCGGACTTGGCCCGGGCGCCGGCATGGGCGACGGCGGGGTCGGCCCCGGATCCGGCGGGAACGGATCGCCGGGCTGCGGCTCGGGCGACGTCGGCCCCGGTTCCGGCGGGAACGGGGACGGCTCGGGCGCTGGGGGAATGGTCATGGCTCCGATTATCGACCTGCATCAGCCGCGAGGGAAGACTGGCCCGGCAGGGCGGGCCTAGTTCTGCGCCGCGATCGACTTGTCGCGGTCCTCGAACACATCCTCGCCCGGGCCGGAGAACGCACGGGAACGCTGCACGGCCTCGATGGAACCGGTGAACAGCTGTGAATCGTGCGGATCGGAGGGCAACCGCGAGGCGGTGTCGTCCGCCGCGGAGAGCTTGCCCGGACGGCGGGGCGCGGGCGGCGTCGAGGCGCCGGCGGCCGGCATGGACTCGAGCCGGACGTGCGGCAGCGCCGACGGGTGTTCCTGCTGCAGGAAGAGCACCAGCTCTTCGCGGATCAGGCAGCGCAGGTCAAAGAGCGAGGCGCTGTCCCCGGCGCTGACCAGGATGCGAACCCGGACAAAGCCAGCCGTCGCGTCCGTGATCTGCAGGATGCCCACGCGCTTGTCCCAGAGTTCGGTCGAGGCGAGGACCTTCTTTAGCTCCGCCCGCATGGCCTCCACCGGGGCACGCCAGTCGAGGTCGAACTCCACGGTGCCCATGACCTCGGACTGGCGCCGCGTCCAGTTCTCGAACGGGGTGGTGGTGAAGTACGTGGAGGGCAGGATCAGCCGGCGGTCGTCCCAGATGTGGACCACCACGTAGGTCAGGGTGATCTCCTCGATCCGGCCCCACTCCTTCTGGACCACCACGACGTCGTCCACCCGGATCGCGTCCGTGAAGGCGAGCTGGATGCCGGCGAAGACGTTGACCAGTGAGGTCTGCGCCGCGAGACCGGCCACAATCGAGATCACGCCGGCAGAGGCCAGCAGCCCCGCGCCGAGGGCCTGGATCGCGGGGAAGGTCAGCATGATGCTGCCCAGCGCCACGACCGCGATCAGCGCGACGCCGATCCGGCGGGCCAGTATCACCTGGGTCCGGAGCCGCCGGGCACGCCGGTTGTCCGCCACGTCCACCCGGTACCGCGTGAGGACCATGGTTTCGATGATGAGCAGCACGGCGATCGCCAGCCAGGCGACGGAGGCGATCAGCGCGATCGCCAGGGCGTGGTCCACGTTGCGGCGCCAGTCGGCGTCGTGGGTGGTCAGAGCCAGCGCGATCCGCACCCCGATCAGGCAGAGCGCGAAGCGCAGCGGCAGCCGTGCCATCCGGGAGGTTTCCCGGAGGGCCTCCTGCTTGCGGTTGAGCCGGAGGATGACACGGCGCACCAGCCAGGAGGCGGTCAGCCCGGCGGCCACGGCCAGGGCCACGGCGAGGAAGGGCATGGCAGAGCTCAGAAAGTCTTGCATCCTTCAAGGTCTAGCAAGCTTCGCTGATCAACTGAAATCGGTGGAATGTCAACGTGGGTCTAGTCACCCCAACGCTCCCGCGCCGCATCCGCGCCCCACCGGAGACAATTCGGGACCTAAGCCCCTAGGATCCGCGGTGCAAAGCCCCAGAATAGTGCCACCACTTGCATCTCTGGGGGAGGGTGACATGAGCCATAGGATCTCATTCGGCACATTCGGTTCCGCCGCGGTCTGCGCGGCGGTTTTGTTGTCTGGGTGCGGGTCGCCGGCGGCGGCGCCAGCCAGCAGTGCGCCGGCCAGCATGTCGCCAGGCACGACGTCGGCCTCCGCTACCGCGAGCGCCTCGCCGACGGCGGAATCACCGTCTCCCTCGAGCAGTTCCGCACCCAGCTCCACGACGACGGCCCCGGCGGGCTGGAAGTCGTACACGACGCCGGACGGGACCCTGACGTTTGACTACCCGGCGACCTGGTCGGTCAAAGTGACCGGCAGTGCTGCCGCGCTGGTGAGTGACTACGGCAAAACCATGGCGACGCTGCGGACCCAGGCGGGACCGACACCGGCGTGCAGCACCAAGTCGCAGTTCATGGCCTACGACTCCGCGCCGATCCCGGCCCTCACCCAGTCCGGAGTGACCCCAAGGTTCGCCTATGAGGCACGGGTCGATTCCGCCGCGGCCGATCCAAGTAAGGCGCAGACCTACGCGTACGGCATCACCTCCGCGCCGAAGCCCACCGGAACCGAGGCCTGCCCGTTCGCGCAGTCCTTTACCTGGCCGCCGAACACGGCGTCCTTTGGCGGCGTCTATGACCCGTTCGACACCACGCCCGGCAAGCCCATGCATGTGGACACGCCGGAGGTGTACAAGGACACCGCCGAGTACAAGATCATCCGGCAAGCCCTGCTCTCCCTGCGACCGGCGGGGAAGTAGTCCGCCGGTGGCACGTGCTCGGCAAATGGCGGGCGCCGCGCTTGCGCTGGCCGTACTGCTCGCCGGCTGCGCAGCCCCGGTAACACCGACGGAGAGCACGGCAGCCACCACTACGACGGCGCCCGGCTCACCGACGGCAGCAACGGCAACGCCGCCGGAGACAACGCCGTCGAACTGGCAGACCTTCACAACCTCGGACGGCCTGTCCTTCGACTACCCGCCCGGCTGGACCGCCCGGGATCCCGGCGGTGACCTCGGTGGAGCCTTCGTGGATGTCACCAACGCGGCTGGGAAACCGATGGCCCAGCTGCGCACCAACATCGTCACCGGCGCGGAGTGCACCGTGCAGTACCCGTACCAGGTCTACGATTCACAACCGCTCCAGGCCCTGGTGGAACCGGGCAGCGCGGACCGGGGCGTTCCACGCTATGTCTTCGAATCCCGCGGTGACGGCACCGGACCGGGCCCGAGCCCGAACACCACGGCCGCCTACGGGATCACCATGATGCCGGAGGAAACCGGGCCGCTCGCCTGCCCCATGTTCCATCTCTTCCTGTGGCCGCCGAGTGGGGCGTTGTTCGGCGCCACCTACAACCCGGCGAACAACCTCACCCCCGGCCCGTCGTCCTTGCCGTATCTGGAGAAGGCGAAGCGCTACGCCGGCACGGAGGAATACCAATCAATCCGGAAGATGATTACGTCCCTGCGGCCGGCGAAGGCGACGGGGTAGCCGCACCCAGGTAGCCGCACCCAGGCGCGGCGCCCACATCCCAAAATTTACACGGCGGGGAAGTGCCGTCGCTGGCGGCTGTGGGGGCGGGCCGGCGTGCTGCTCTTGGTCCAGGTGGTGCCGCCCCAGGGAGTTGAATGGGTCTCCCGGATCAGTCCGGTGCCGGCGCACTCGCGGACTGCCATGATGCCGTCCGCCGCGGAACGCTTGTCCTCGAAGGCTTTTGAGACAGCGAGCACTGTGCCGTCCGCCCCCAGCAGCCGGAACCGGACGTTCGATTCTGCGTCGGTGAAGATTTCGAATTGTCCTGCCATTGTCTTTTCCTTTCAGGCGTTCCGGCAGGCGTCGCGGGGTGTCCGCTGAGTGCGCTGTGCCGGAGGTCTTCTTCCACCCTCCTTGGCCCGGGACAGGGCTGAAAGGGGCAAAGGTCCCGGATGTGGGCAGCGCCGGACCGGGACTACATTGGAGGCATGGCTGATTTTGCTGGTGGATCCGGGGCTGCGGACGCGGGTGCCGCCGTGCGTCTGACGGCCCGGGTGCAGGGCATGGTGCAGGCGGTCGGCTTCCGGTACTGGACAGTGCGCAAGGCCGAGGAACTCGCCCTGCGCGGCACCGTGCGGAACAACGACGACGGCACGGTCGGCGTCGTCGTCGAGGGCCCGCAGGCGGTGGTGCTGCAGTTCCGGGCCTGGCTGCGCTCGCCGGAGGCGCCTGGACGGGTGGACCACGTGGACGAGCGGATCTCTCCGGCCACCGGAGCCTTCAGCAACTTCCGGGTGCTCTACTGAGCGCGGGTCACACCCAAGGTGCGGGCATCAGGGCAGCGGCCTCAGCAACCCGCTCGCCAGCACCGCTCGCCGGGACAGGGTCTTGTAGCCCTCCCGCTCAAACAGCACCGTGATCAGCCCGTCGTCGTGGCCCATCACCAGGCCCGGACCCCAGAGGGCATGCTCTACGGCCGCGTTCAGCGGGAACTCTTCCGCGCCGGCCATGGACGAACCGGCCGTGGCAGCGCCGTCGCCGTGCGTCCTTCCTGCCGAACCGTCGCCGCAGTTGTCACAGTTCCCGCACGGGGCTGGGAAGTCCTCGCCGAAGTAGCCCAGCAGGAACTGGCGCCGGCAGCGGTGCGTCTCCGCGTAGCCGCGCATCATGGCGATGCGGGACTTGTCGACTCGTTCGCGCGCCGCGGCGAGGTCGACGGCGCGTTCCACCAGCGCCGCGGGATCGGCGCCCGGCGCCAGGCCCACCCCGTCGGACGCCATTGTCACCCCGCCGGTGTCCTGCAGCTGGTTCAGCAGCCCAGTGAGCCGGCGCGGCGGGAACCCCGCGGCCGCCGCGAGGACCTGCGGCGGCACCGGGCCTTCGGCGTCGCGCAGGACGTCGAGGACGGCCAACAGGGCCTCCTGGTCCGGACGGTGGGTGGCGAAGTAGCGGCGCAGGCCCAGGTCCTCGGAACGGTAGTGCAGCGCCGCGACGGCGGGCCGGCCGTCCCGTCCGGCGCGGCCGAACTGCTGGTAGTAACTGTCCAGCGACTCGGGAATGTCCGCGTGCAGCACGAACCGGACGTCCGGCTTGTCGATCCCCATCCCGAACGCGGTCGTCGCCACCACCACGTCGAGGTCCCCGGCCAGGAACTGCCGGTGCACCTCGTCCCGTTCCGCCGCGCTCCGGCCCGCGTGGTAGGCCGCGGCGCGCAGGCCCTTCTGCGCCAGCTTCGCGGCGTACTTCTCGGTGTCCTTGCGCTTGGCCGCGTAGACCAGGCCAGGGCCCTGAAGCTCGCGGACCAACTCTGCCGCCTGCCGCACCACGGCACGGCGCTTCTCCTTGTCCTCGTGGTGCCGGATGACGTCCAGGCTGATGTTGGGCCGGTCGAAGCCGCGGACCAGCACCAGCGGATCCGTCATCCGCAGGCGGTCCAGGATCTCCTCCCGGACCGGGGGAGCGGCGGTGGCAGTGAGGGCCGCCGTCGTCGGGTTGCCCAGGCGCTCGCGGACCTCGCCCAGGCCGAGGTAATCGGGCCGGAAATCGTGACCCCAGGTGGACACGCAGTGGGCCTCGTCCACCACGAACAGGGCAATGTTCAGGCCCGCGAGCCGCTCCACCGTGCTGGTCTTCGCCAGCTGCTCCGGGGCGAGGAAGAGGAACGCGGCCTCGCCGTGCTCCACGGCCTGCCAGGTGCTCTCCTGCTCCGCGGCGCTGTGCGAGGAATTAACGGCGACGGCGTGGTCCGGGCCAAGCACGGCCGCCAGGCCGGCCAGCTGGTCCTCCTGGAGGGAGATCAGCGGGGAGACGACGACGGTGGGCCGCTTGAGCTGCCGGTGCAGGAGCAGCGCCGGGACCTGGTAGATGGCCGACTTCCCGTACCCGGTGGGCATCACCGCGAGGACATCCCGGCCGGCGGCGAGCGCGTGCATGCCTTCGAGCTGTCCCTCGCGGAGCCGGGGGAGACCGAAACTGGCGGCGGCGAGCGTGCGGAGGGCGCCGTCGTCGGGTGCTTCGCGGACCGGGCCGGCGGTGGCCTCGCTCATTCGACGCTCCCTTGCGACGGTGCGGACTTTGGCGGCCCGCAATGCAGGCCGTTGGGTTCAGGGTAGGCGCAGCCGGGAGATAGAAGAAACGCTTCGGCTGACGGTCGGGACAAATGGCCCTCGGCAGGGACCTCAGCGGTGGGTAGGGTGACCCGCATGCAGAAGATATCGATCGAGGCCCTTGCCCGCCAGCAGGTTACGGCGGCGCTCGCGGCGCCCAGCGGCCGGGCCGCAGACACCGCTTACGGCGGCCACGAGAAGGTCCTCCGGCAGACCGTGATGGCGTTCAAGGCCGGGACGCAGCTGAGCGAGCACCAGAACCCGGGGGAGGCGACCGTCTACGTGATCCGCGGCTGCGTCCGGCTGCAGGCCGGCGAGGAATCCTGGCAGGGGAAGGCCGGCGACCTGCTGATTGTGCCCGACGGGCTGCACAGCCTGATGGCGGAAGAGGACTCGGCGATCCTGATGACGGTGGCGAAGACCAAGGGCTGAGTACTGACCAGAACGCGCACCCACCCAGTTGAAAGGCCCTCCTTGAAAGTCAGCGAAGCCAGGCAGCTCATCCAGGTCAAGGCGCCCATCTTGTCGCGCCGGCGCCGGGTGCTGGCCAACGCCTTCAACGTTGAGGAGTACCGGAAGGCGGCACGGAAAGTGCTGCCCACCGGGATCTTCGACTACCTCGACGGCGGGTCCGAGGACGAAGTGACGCTGCGCCGCAACCGTGCCGTCTTCGATGCCTGGGCCTTGATGCCCAGCTGGGGCCCGGTATCCGGACCCGACACGACCACCACCCTGCTGGGGAAAGAAAGCGCCCTGCCGCTCACCCTGACCCCGACCGGAGCCACCCGGCTGTTCCATCCCGAGGGCGAAGCGGCCGTCGCCGCGGCTGCAGACCGGGCCGGTATTCCGTACGGGCTGGCAGGGCTGAGCACCGTGGCGATGGAAACGATCGCGGCGCGCCAGCCGAACCTTGACCGCTGGTTCAACTTCGGCCTCACCTCCGATGCCCGGGCGCTCAAAGACAAACTGGCGCGCTGCGAAGCCGCTGGCTTCACCACGCTCATTGTCGGCGTCGACACCCGCGCGCTGGGATCCCGGGAGCGGGATCTGCACAACGGCTTCACCGCGCCTCCCGCGCTGACGCTGTCAACCATCGCAGACATCGCCCGGCGTCCTGCCTGGTGGATCAACTTCCTGAAGTCGGACGGCATCAGTTTCCCCAACCTGGACCCCCGCAGCGCGGCGGCAACCTCCATGATTACGCCCGCCATGTGGCAGGACATCCTGGGCCACTCGGACGCGACCAGCGGATGGAATGAGCTGGAGGCTTTGCGGCAGGCGTGGAGCGGCAAAATCGTCCTGAAGGGCTGCGTCAACCCTGCCGACGTCGCCAAAGCCTCGCGCATTGGCCTGGACGCCGTGCAACTGAGCAACCACGGCGGACGCCAGCTCGACCACATGCTCAGCCCCATGGACGTCCTGCAGGAATCGCGGCAGCGCGTGGGCGGTTCGATCGAGATCTACGTGGACTCCGGCATCCGGCGGGGCAGCGACATCCTCAAGGCACTCGCGCTGGGCGCCGACGCCTGCGCGATCGGCCGGGCCTACCTTTACGGGCTGGTCGCCGCGGGGTCGCCCGGCGTCGGACGGATCATCGAGATCCTCGCGGACGAACTCCGGCGTACGATGACGTTAGTAGGCGTTTCCAGCATTCCCGAGTTGAAAGCCCGGGGTGGAGAAATTCTCCGGGACATTCGTCATTCCGGGGAAATCCTTGAATCGACGGCGTCAGGCGACACGAAGTGATTCACTCTGATCCAGCAGGCACCCAGAGTTCTCCCGCAGCGCCGCGGGAGGCCAATGAATCCCTGAACAGCTAAGGAAACCATGCGTACTCGATACCTTTTTCCCGTTCTCACGATCGCTACCGCGCTCTCCCTCTCAGGCTGTGTCAACAACAGCGAACCCGCGGCCTCCGGCGGAGCGAATGCAAGCTCCGACGCCGTCGACGTGAAAAAGAACGACGCCATTGCTGCGGCCCTGCCGGAGAAAATCAAGAACGCCGGCGTGCTCAATGTCGGCATGGCCAACAATTACCCGCCCAACGAGTTCAAGGACGATAACGGGGCACCCGCAGGCTGGTCCGTGGATCTCACTAACGCGCTGGGAAAAGTGATGGGGTTGAAGGTCAATTTCGACATTGGCACCTTCGATAACATCCTCCCGGCCGTCCGGGCAGGGAAGGACGACATGGGGATGTCCTCCTTTACCGACACCGTGGAACGCGAAAAGCAGGTGGATTTTGTGAACTACTATTCCGCCGGCATTCAGTGGGCCGCGCCGAAGGGCAAGACCGTGGATCCGAAGAACGCCTGCGGGCTCAAGGTCGCCGTCCAGGCCACCACCTACGAGGACACGCACGAGGTGCCGGCCAAGTCGAAGGCCTGCACGGATGCCGGGAAGCCGGCCATCACCATCTTCCGCTACGACGCCCAGGACCAGGCCACGAACGCCCTGGTGGTGGGTCAGGTCGACGCGATGAGCGCCGATTCACCCGTGACGCTGTATGCGATTTCCAAGACCAAGGACAAGCTGCAGACCGCCGGCGACGCGTTCGAGGTGGCACCGTACGGGATCCCGGTGGCGAAGGGCAGCGCTTTCACCCCGGTCCTGCAGAAGGCGCTCCAGTCGCTGATCGACGACGGTTCGTACACCAAGATCCTGGCCAAGTGGGGAGTGGAAGCCGGCGGCATCAAGACGGCGGAACTCAACGTGGCCGCCAAAGGGTGACACCCCATGAGCGAGCGGGAACCCGACCGGATGATTGAGCCGGATCCGGCCAAGGCGCTGCCCGCGGGCGCGGCGCCGGCCGGCGCCGCGCAGCCTGCCGGTAACGCGCAGCGCGCCGGCGTGGGCAGCGGGACGGACGACGCCCCGGCGGAGGCCATCGTCGCGATCCCGCTGCGCCACCCCTGGCGGAACGTGATCGCCGTGCTCCTGCTGTTGGGCCTTGCGGTGTTCGTGCTCGACGCCGCCCAACGCCCTGATTACGGCTGGGCGGATGTGGGCAAGTATATTTTCGACCGCCGGATCAGCCAGGCCGCCTGGGTGACATTATGGCTGACTATTTACGCGATGATCGGTGCGATCGTCATCGGGCTCCTGCTGGCCATCATGCGGCTCTCCCCGAACCCGGTACTGAAGAGCATCGCGTGGCTCTACATCTGGATCTTCCGGGGAACTCCGGTCTACGTCCAGCTGGTTTTCTGGGGCATCGTGTCGCTGATTTATCCGGTGTTCACCCTGGGGATTCCGTTCATGACGCCGTGGGTCACCATCCCGAACGAGGTCTTCACGAACCTGTTCATCACCGCCGTGATCGGCCTGGGCCTGAACGAGGCCTCCTACATGTCTGAGATCGTGCGGGCCGGCCTGCTGTCCGTGGACGAGGGCCAGGCCGAGGCCTCGACGGCGTTGGCCATGTCCTGGGGGCAGACGATGCGGTACGTCGTGGTCCCGCAGGCCATGAAAATCATCATTCCGCCCACGGGGAACGAAGTTATCTCGATGCTCAAGACCACCTCCCTGGTGGCCGCGATCCCGTTGAGCATTGACCTTTACGGCGTCTCCCGCGGCATCTCCGCGGTGACGTTCACTCCGGTGCCGCTGCTGATCGTCGCGTCCCTCTGGTACCTGCTCTTCACTTCGGTGCTGATGGTTGGCCAGCACTTCATCGAAAAGCGGTTCTCGCGCGGAACCGGACGGATGAAGACCAGCAAGGGACCCGCGGAGCCCGGGCCGGCGGCGACGGCGGGACCTGGCGTGCAGCGCGCACCCGGGGCGCCCGGCGCTCCGACCGGTAACGACTTTGGAGGAAAAGGATGACCGGCGCTCCCATGGTCCTTGCGGAAAAGGTTTCCAAGAACTTCGGCACCAACAGAGTGCTGCGCGGGATCAGCCTGGAAGTGGACCGCGGCGAGGTGCTCTGCATTGTGGGCCCCAGCGGCTCAGGCAAGTCGACCTTCCTGCGCTGCATCAACCACCTGGAGCGCGTCGATGGCGGCAGGCTGTCGGTGGAAGGCCAGCTGGTTGGCTACCGTCAAAAGGGCGACAAGCTCTACGAGCTCAAGCTAAGTGAAGCAGCGCACCAACGGCAGGACATCGGAATGGTCTTCCAGAGGTTCAACCTGTTCCCGCATCTCACCGCGTTGGAGAACATCACCCTTGCGCCCATGCGGGTGAAAAAACAGTCCAAGGCAGCGGCCACCGCCAGGGCTATGGAACTGCTGGAGCGTGTGGGGCTGGAGGACAAGGGGGATGCCTATCCGGCGCACCTGTCGGGTGGCCAACAGCAGCGCGTGGCGATCGCCCGTGCCTTGGCCATGGACCCGAAACTGATGCTCTTCGACGAACCGACCAGCGCCCTGGACCCGGAGTTGGTGGGCGAAGTCCTGGACGTGATGAAGGGGCTGGCCAAGAGCGGCATGACCATGATCGTGGTGACCCACGAGATGGGGTTCGCCCGGGAAGTCGCGGACACCCTGGTCTTCATGGATGAGGGTGTGGTGGTGGAGGCCGGACCTCCCCGGCAGCTCCTCAGCAACCCGCAGCATGACCGGACCAAGGCGTTCCTTTCCAAGGTCCTCTGACGTGACACCGGGCTCCGGCCCGGGTGGGCGGATGCCGCCGTCGGACTTTCCGGAACCCGTTGTCAGTGTGACGGAGCGGGCCTACGCTGTGCCTCGACGGCCCCACTCCGGGACCGGCTCCAGGACCCTCCCTCGCCGGGGCGCCAGGCACGCCCGGGGATGACCGCGTCCTGGACTTCACGGGACAGGAACTGCCATGACCAAGTATCTGTTTGAAGCCAATTACCTGGGCGAAGGAATCAAAGGACTGATGCGCGAGGGCGGCAGCAAACGCCGCGACGCCCTGATGGACGCCCTCAAATCCGTGGGCGGATCGCTCGAGTGCTTTTATTACGCCTTCGGGGACACCGACGTCCTGGGTGTCCTTGAGGCCCCGAGCGACGCCGATGCCGCAGCACTCTCGCTGATGATCAATGCCACCGGCAACGTCAACGTCCGGCTGAAGCCGCTCATGACGGTGGAAGACATCGACGAAGCGGTCAAGAAGACACCCACCTACCGGGCGCCGGGTCAGTAGGGGCGTTACCCGCCAAGCCTGCGTTCTGTGACGGCCCAACTGGTCCGCGACGGCGGGCGGGTTCGGTGCCGGCCGCCGTCGTAGGACAGACTGTTGCCGTGAGCAACTCTCCCCGCACCGGCATCGCCATCGCAGGGCTCAGCCTCGGCACGGCGCTGAACCCGCTGAACTCCTCGATGATCGCCGTCGCGCTGGTGGTCTTGCGCGCGGATTTCGCGCTCGACGTCGCCACGGTCACCTGGGTGGTCACCTCTTTCTACCTCACCTCGGCGGCCGGCCAGCCGCTGATGGGACGGCTCGCGGACCGCTTCGGCCCGCGCCGGCTGTTCCTGCTGGGCATGGCCCTGATGGCCGTGACCTGCGTGTTGGCCCCCTTCGCGCCGAACTTCGCGCTGCTCTGCGTGGCGCGGGCCTTTATGGCGCTCGGCACCGCGACGGCGTATCCCAGCGCCGTCGTGATGGTTGCTGCGCTGGCCCGGCAGGCAAATGTCAAATCCACCCGGCCGCTGGGCCGGATCCAGATGGCGAACACCTCGGCGGCGGCCGTCGGACCGGTGGTGGGCGGACTGCTGGTGAGCCTGGTGGGCTGGCAGGCGCTGTTCCTGATCAACGTGCCCCTGGCGCTGGCCGCGATCCTGGTGGTCCGCAGGTTCGCCCCGGCGGACGTTGAGCGGGAACGCGGCAAGGTGTCGGAGCTGCTCCGCGACTCGGACCTGCCGGGCATCGGCGCGTTCATCGGCGCCCTGGTGCTGGTGATGATGGCGCTGCTCAATGTGCTGCCCGCCTACCGCTGGTGGCTGCTGGGCGGCGGGCTGCTGCTCGCCGTGCTGTTCACCGTGCGGGAGCTGCGCTTCAGCCCGCCCTTCCTGGACCTGCGGCTGCTGGGGACCAACCGGCCGCTGCTGCTGGTGTACCTGGGCTTCGCGTTGTTCAACGGCGTCTACTACTTCGCCTTCTTCGGCCTCCCGCAGCTGCTGCAGACCGCCGGCGGTTACGACCCGGGAATCGTGGGCCTGCTGATGCTGCCGCTCGCCGCGATCTCGGTGGTCGGAACACCCTTTGCGGTCCGCGCCATCGACAGCTTCGGCGTCCGGCGGGTGCTGATCGCCGGCGTCGTGCTGCTGATCGCCGCGTCCGGAACCATGTGGCTGCTGACCGCGTCCCTGGCCGCTCCGCTGGTGCTGGCGATGACGGCGCTGCTGGGGGTCCCGTATTGCGTGGTCAGTATCGCGTCCAGCCAGGGCATGTACCTCTCCACTCGGTTGGAGGAGCGTGGTGTGGCGGCGGGGATCTACCAGACCTGCCGCTACCTCGGCGCCATCACCGCGACAGTGCTGATCGGCATTTTTTACGGTACCGGAGTCAGCCAGGCGAACTGGGGGCTGATGGTGTTTGTCATGCTCGGCCTCGGCGCGGTGGTCTTCGTCGTGTCGCTGCTCTGGCGGGAGCGCCGGCCGGCCTAGGGCGGTCTGGCCGGCACTGCCGACGGAGCCCTTGACGCCCCCGCACCACGGGGGCTATGTGTGAGCGGAGCCACAAAATATTTGCCTGCGCGCCTTCGGGGCGCCTATAGTCAACTCAGCGGTTCGATAATAGAACAGTGAGTTCTATTATCGAACAATCGATCTTGACGGCAGCAGCCAGCCCTACAACGACGTAAGGAAATCCCGTGCACTTCCACCACCACGGTTATGTATCCGGGGACCCGCGGGTCCAGCCCGCCGCCGGCGTCGGCGTCGACCGCCCGGCAGAGCTTCCCGACGTCGTCGACGTGCTGATTGTGGGCACCGGGCCCGCGGGCATGGTCGCCGCCGCGCAGCTCTCCCAGTTCTCCGACATCACGACGCGGATCGTGGAGCGCCGGCCGGGCCGGCTCGCCATCGGCCAGGCCGACGGCATCCAGGCCCGGAGCGTCGAAACGTTCCAGGCCTTCGGCTTCGCCGAGCGGATCATTGCCGAGGCGTACCGGATCACGGAGATGGCGTTCTGGAAGCCGGACCCCGCGGACCCGTCCCGCATTGTCCGCGCCGCCCGCACCCTGGATGACCCGGCCGGGATCAGCGAGTTCCCGCACCTGATCGTCAACCAGGCCCGCGTCCTGGACTACTTCGCCGAAGTCATGGCCAACGCCCCCACCCGGATGAAACCGGACTACGGCTACGAATTCGTGGGGCTGGAAGTCGGCGAGGGGGAGTACCCCGTCACCGTGACGCTCGCGCACACCTCCGGACCGGAGGCCGGCACGGAACGCATCGTCCGGGCCAAGTACGTGGTGGGCGCGGACGGCGCCCGGAGCAAGGTGCGGGATTCGATCGGCTGCACCATGGCGGGGGACAAGGCCAACCACGCCTGGGGCGTGATGGACGTGCTAGCCAACACAGACTTCCCGGACATCCGCACCAAATGCGCCATCACCTCGGGCGCCGGCGGCAGCATCCTGCTGATTCCGCGCGAGGGCGGCCACCTCTTCCGGATGTACGTGGACCTGGGCGTGGTCCCGGAGGGCGACGCCGGCGCGGTGCGCAGCACCAACATCGAGCAGATCATCGCCAAGGCGAACGCCATCATCCACCCCTACACCCTGGACGTGCGCAACGTCGCCTGGCACAGCGTCTACGAGGTGGGCCACCGCCTCACCGACCGGTTCGACGACGTCGTCCCGGAGGAGCGCGGCACCCGCACCCCGCGCGTGTTCATCACCGGCGACGCCTGCCACACCCACAGCGCCAAGGCCGGCCAGGGCATGAATGTCTCCATGCAGGACGGCTTCAACATCGGCTGGAAGCTGGGGCATGTGCTGGAAGGCCGCAGCCCGGAGAGCCTGCTGGCCACCTACTCAGCCGAGCGCCAGGTGGTCGCGAAGAACCTGATCGACTTCGACAAGGAATGGTCGACGCTGATGGCGAAGAAGCCGGAGGAATTCGACAGCCCGTCCCAGCTGGAGGATTTCTACGTCAGCACCGCGGAGTTCCCGGCCGGCTTCATGACCCAGTACACCCCGTCGATGCTGATCGGCGAGGCTACGCACCAGGAGCTGGCCACCGGCTTCCCGATCGGCAAGCGCTTCAAGTCCGCGCCCGTGGTGCGGGTCTGCGACACCAATCCGCTGCACCTGGGCCACCAGGCCACGGCGGACGGCCGGTGGCGGATCTACGTCTTCGCGGACCAGGCTGTGGCGGGGGCGGCGTCGCCCACCACGGACCTGGCCGCCTGGCTGGCCGAGGCGCCGGATTCGCCGCTCGCCGCCACCCCGGAGGGTTTGGACCGCGACGCCTGGTTCGACTTGAAGGTCATCTACCAGCAGGAGCACACGGAGGTGGATATCACCGCCGTGCCGGCAGTCTTCAAGCCTGCCGTGGGGCCGTTCCAGCTCAACTACCTCGAGAAGGTCTACGCCGCGGATCCGCGGGCGGACATCTTTGAGCAGCGCGGCCTGGACCGCGGCGGCGTCGTGGTGGTGGTGCGGCCGGACCAGTACGTGGCCACCGTGCTTCCGCTGACGGCGACGGCGGAGCTCGCCGCGTTCTTCGCGGGGTTGGTGGGGGAGCGTTCGTCGGTCTGAGGCGGGGCTGGGCCGGCCCCGCCCGGCCCGGCCCAACCCGGCCGCCCCAACCCGGCCCCGGGTCTAGCGGTTGGCTGCCATCGACGCCGCTGGCGCTGCGGCGTCGGTGGCCCCGTCGTCGGTCCGGGTCCGGGCAATCCCGCCGGCCACCGCGACGATGAGGGTGAGCAGCGCTGTCAGCAGCACCCCGAGCCCCGGGTGCACGAGTAGCAGGGCCGCGCCCGCGGTGGCGCCGGCCAGGATCAGCACGACGGCGCTGAGGCGTCGGCCCGAGTGGCCGCCCTTCCCGCCGCCCAGCCGAAAATCGGCGGCGAGGCCGGTCAGCGTCGGGTGACCACTACGGTGGTGACGTCCTTGACGGCCAGGTGCCGGGCGGTGGCTGCTTGGATTCCCATCGCGACGGCGAGCGCGCCGGTGATCGCCAGGGTGACCGGGTCGCCGGCATGCGGGGCATGGAAGAACAGGACCACGGCCACTGCGGCCATGGTGAGACCAACGGCGGTCAGCAGACCCGTGGTCCTGCGGCTCCAGCCCGCGGCTTCAGGGCGCAGGGCCCGGCCGGCCACCACGGCGCCGAGCATAAAGCAGGCCAAGGCAATCAAGGGGCCTACCACCGGCAGGTTGTCCGCACCGATCAGCGCCATGCCCAGGATCACTACGTTGCCGGTCATGTTGCCGGTGAAGACCCGGTCCAGGCCGAGGTAGCCCACGGCGTCGATAACCCCGGTGGAGAAGGTCAGCACCAGCATCAGGATCAGGTGCAGCCGGGCCTGTTCGGCGGACTTCAATCGTTTAAGCATGGATCATCTTTCGTTGCTGGGGCCGGGGGGTCGTAGTTGGTGCGCTGAGCCCGCAGGCAAGACGGAGGAGGTCGGCGTCGCGGTGTACCGGACCCACAATACTCACGCCGCAGGGCGACGCGGCGGGCAGCACCAGGAGCCCGCAGCCCACCAGGGCGCGGAGCTGCTGCCGGGCGGCGCGCAGCGTATCCCGGGCGGATTCGGCCTGGTCACAGGACCAGTTATGGGTCGGGGATGTTGCGGCGTGCGGGGAGGTTACGGGGGTGATTTCGACTGGCGTAGGTCCGCCGACGGCGGCGGTCAGGCGAGGGCGTCTGCGGCCAGGCGCTCGCCGTTGAAGTATTCAAGCTGCCAGCCGTCGACGGTGTGGTGGTGGGCCAGGTTGAGTACGGCGTTGTCGACCCGCGGCAGCGGGCGGCCGGCTATGCGGCTCAAGCTGACCCTGAGCAGCGACCCGTGCGCCACCACCAGGACACGGCCGCCGCGGAACTCCTCCGCGAGGGCTTCCAGCGCGCCCAGTCCGCGGTCGGCGGCGTCGTCCTCGGTTTCGGCGCCGCGGAAACCGCCGGGGATGCGCAGGGCGTCCAGCTCCGGGCCGTCCTGCAGCCCCTCAGCCGGGCCGAAGGAGCGCTCGGTGAGCTCGGGAACGTGGCGGCCCACGCTGAGGCCGAGCCCGGCGGCGATCAGGTCTGCGGTCTCGGCCGCACGGCCCAGCGGCGAGGACACGATCGCGTCCCACTCGTCGCCGGACAAGGCTGCGGCAGCCTCCCGCGCCTGGCCGCGGCCGACGTCGTTCAGCGGAATGTCAGTGGAGCCCTGAAGCCGGCGCTCGGCATTCCAGTCGGTCTGGCCGTGACGGATGAGCGCAAAAGTTGTGAGGGGCATGGTTCCATTGTGCCGGTGGTGGGGGCCGGACCCGGAATCGCCCCTTCACAACGACGGCTGGTGGGCGGCCTATTCCCTTGCCGTAGCTGGGTGTCGGACCCAGCCAAAAAGCTGTGGCCGGAGCATCTTGACACCTTCAAAGCCCGGGCATACCTTCAGCCTTAACGAGGCGATTCGCCCCTTCTCCACTACTTAGGCACAGGTTTTTCCGGTGCCGCATGCCCGGGCGCTCCCGGAACGGAGCCTCGGCTGCGTCGGCTGATCGGCCGCGCCGGGCCACATGCCTGGGGGATCCAATTCGGTCTCTCGCCTACAAGGAGCAGGAAATGTCGGAGGGTATTGGATTGATAGAGCGGTTTTACAAGGACGTCGTGGAGAGCGGAAATCTTGCCCTCATTGATGAGCTGGCGACGGACAGTTATGTCGATCACGAGGAAGGCCTTCCCGGGCAGCCGTCCGGCAAGGACGGCGTGAAATTCTTCGTGAACACCATGCGGTCCGCCTTCCCGGACATCAAGGTCAAGGCGATTGAGCCCTCAATGACCGCCGGCAACATGGAAGCATGCCACGTGATCCTGACCGGGACCCACCGCGGTGAGATGGCCGGCATCCCGGCCACGGGCAAGAGTGTCGAGTTCGACTGCACAGACATCATCCGGGTCGAGGACGGCAAGGTGGCCGAGCACTGGGGCACCACCGACAACCTGGCCCTCATGCAGCAGATCGGCGCGGTGGCCGTTGGCTGAGCGGCACCCACGCACGACGGCACCACCCACGACGGCGGCCGGACCGACCGCCGTCGGGACCAGAACGGTCGGGACCAGAACCGGTTGGAACAGAACCGTCGGGACCAGAACCGTCGAAACAGAAAAGGCTGCCCACGTTTTTCCTCGGGAATCGTGGGCAGCCTCTCGTGTCGGCGGTGGCTCACGCCCTGGGCCCGTACGCCTTCGGGAGTTTCAGGCCGCGCTCGTCCATCACGGTGCGCAGGCGCGTGGGGTAGTCGGTGATGAGGCCGTCCACGCCGAGGTCCATCAGCCGGTTCATGTCCGCGGTGGTGTTGACGGTCCAGGGAATCACCGGCAGGCCGAGGTTGTGGGCGTCGGCGATCATTCCCGGGGTGACGGAGCGGAAGGTGGGGGAGATGGCGTCGTAGCCCTGGGCAGCCGCGGCCTTGGCGAGGGACCCGCCGTAGTTGTCGATGTCGATCCCGCCGAGGTTGGAGCTGGCGCCGGGCCGGCCGACCTCGAGCCACGCGTCGCCGCTAGAGAGGGCGACGAGCGGCAGCTCCGGGGCAAGCTGTTTGGTCAGGTTCAGCGAGGACCAGTCGAACGACTGCACAGTGGAGCGGTCCGCCATGCCGGAGGCCTGGATCTCGGCGACCACGGCCTTGGTCAGGGCCACCATGCCCGCGCCGCCGGCCTTGCCGTCCTCGACCTTGGTCTCGATGTTGAAGCGGACCCTGCTGGCCCGGTTTTCGCGCGCCAGCTGGAAGACGTCCGTGAGCTCGGCGATCCGGTTCCCCTCGATCACGTCCTGCTCGGGAAAGCCTTTCAGCTGGGTGAAACCGCAGTCCAGCGTCTTGATCTGCGCGAGCGACAGGTCCGCCACCCGGTCCCCGACATACGGGAAGGCGGGATCGCCCGGCGCGGCCGGCGCGGTGTCCTGGCACTTGTCGGCCTGGATGGTGTCGTCGTGCCAGACGATGATCTTGCCGTCGGTGGTCAGGTGGGTGTCCAGTTCCAGGGTACGTACGCCCAGCTTCAGTGCGTTGGCGAAGGCGGCCAGGGATTCCTCGGTCCACTCGCCGCGGCCTCCGCGGTGCGCCTGGAGGTCGAAGGAGCCGTTGCGCTCGTTGGTCCTGACTTCAGAGGTGGCGGTTCCCGCAGCGTTCGACGACGGCGCGGAGCCGGCGTCGTCGTTGGGAGCGGCGACGGCGGGGCTGGCCAGCGACGCAATAAGCGCGGCGGCGGCCGCGGCAGTCAGGACTGTGCGCATGGTGATGGTTCCTTCCGGGGTACGGATACCGGCGTTGAGCCGAAGACCCGTCCACGCTAGGGAACGCAGGTGGACCGCCGTGTTCCGGGAGCTGGATTCCGGGTGAACTGTGCGCGCCGGCCGCCGAAGGCCCGGCTCGCTTCTCCCGGCTAGATGCCGGAGGCTCCCGTGTCGGTTCCGCTCAGGGTCTCGATGTAATCCAGCGTTTTGGGGCTGACGTGCCGCACCGCTGCGAGGGCCTCACGGAGAACGGTTCTCCTGGCCGGGTCACCCAGGGCGTCCCGGAGTTCCATGACCGTGTCGATGCCCTGGCGCTCGAACACGCCCGTGATTTCCTCCATCTGGGCGAGACGGCCCGGAGAAGGCCAATCGATAACGTCCGAGAGCGTCCCGGTGTCGAGGCGCTGGCGGAAGCCGCTGGTCGTGGCGGCGTCCGGCCAGGCCGCAACGAGGGCGTCGACCCTTGGTTTGACGGTCTCGTGGTAGTTCTGCCGCCGCTGCAACGTGGCATCGACAATGATGGCCCCGATGTGGTCCCAGCCGCGGCCGACGTCGGTCGCGGCGTCTGTGCCGGGTGAGTCGGCTGGCGCCGGAAGGTTGGCGGCATCATTGTCCATAGTCATAAGTGAATACTTCCACGTGCCGGTGGTGAGTGCGCGTTCGCGTCAGCCGGGACAGGGGTTTTAGGTAGCGAGCCCTGCCTCGATTGCGTCCAGGTCCCGGACCGCGTAGCGGTGGTGCTCCCATTCCTCGTTGAGTATGGTGTGCAGGCAGGAGCGGACGGTCACTGGTTGGTCGGGGGCCCACGGATTGCGGCGGGCCGCGGCCAGGTCTGCCGACGTGACTGTGGCGAGGTAGTCGCGCACCACGGTTGCTTTCTCCGCCCGGACCTCAAGCACCTCGTTGTAGGACGGTGTGACACTTGAGAAGACGGCCGGATCGTAGCCGTCGGTCTCGTACTCGGCGTTGGGTTGGCCGATGGGGTGGTACGGCTGTTCCAGCTCGAGGATTCCCCGGCCCAACCACGTGTCCGTGGCCATGACCAGGTGGCGCAGCGTCTGGGCGAAGGTCCACTCGCCGTCGACAGAGATATCGACCGTGCCGGACGGCATCGCCGCAACCCGCTCCAGCGTCGCCTGCCAGGTCCGCTCCAGCACGGCCCAGGCTTGTCGGAGCCCGTCCGGGTCCTTGGCGCGCCTCCCGGCCCGGCCGGGGAAGCGGCGGTTGAGTTCCGCCTCGACGAAGGGGACGACGTCGACGCCGTTGATGTGCAGGGTGTTCCCGGCCTCGAGCAGCCACGGTGCGTCGATGTCCGCCCCGGCCGCGTCGACCGCGCGCATCACGGCGCCGGAGAGGTCGGACCGGACGAACCGGGCGCCGCGCAGGTTCACGTCGGTGAAGTGTGCGCCTTGGAGGTCATCGGACTGGGTGAAAGCTACCATGCCAGCACTCTGCCACGGCTGCGTTAGTCGCGCAGCCCTTCAACGGGGTTAAGTGGCGACAACCGGCACTCCGGGGATGCTTTGGGTTTACCGGTAGCCCATTTTCCGCAGGACGGGATCGGTCCATAATGGCCACATAAGCTTCGGGGACCCCTCGCGCCGGCGATGATGTAGCGCGGCGTGGAAGAGTCCCAGGTGGCTGCCCCGGCTCGGCGCGAGGGGCGGTCACGGGCTCCGGACCATGATTCCGGGGACCGAAACCGGGGGGAGCGACGCCATCATTGCGGTCATCGACGCACTGAAGGGATTCATCATGTTCAAGGATTCAAACATCATGGCTGTCCTCCCCGCGAAGGATATCAACCGGGCGAAGGAGTTCTACCGGGACAAGCTGGGCATCGAACCCTCCGAATCCATGGAGGAGGGCAGCGTGATGTACAGCTGCGGCCAGGGAACCCGCTTCCTCGTGTACCAAACGGACAATGCGGGGACGGCCAAGAACACCCAGATGGGCTGGGAAACCGACAACCTGGAGGCCGAAATGGAAGAGCTGCGGGGCCGCGGCGTCGTCTTCGAAGAGTATGACTTCCCCGGCCTGAAAACGGAGAACGGCGTGGCCACGGCATCCTGGGGGAAAGCGGCCTGGTTCCTGGACAGCGAGGGCAACATCCTCAACATCGCCCAGCGCTCGTAGGCAGGAGTTTGACACCGCTCAACGACTGAAAACATCGCCACCCCCGGCAACGGAGCCGGAGGGAACCGGATCCCGCCTTCAAGGCGGGAGCCGGTTTCGAGCCTGACGTCGGCCCTGGACAGGGCGCCGAACGCGTCCAGAACAGCAGCGTTCGCAGCAGCGGCCCGGCAACCCGCCCGCACGCTAGTTACTGTCGGGTTTCCTGCCCCGCAGGTGGCGGTGGTGTAGCTCGTAGCTGTCGAACACGTCAGAAGAGGTGGTTCCTGAATGGCCGAACTTGCCGCGAAGGACGTCGGCGAGTCCATCCAGCGCGGCGTGGAGCATCCGTCCGGCGAACTGGAGTTCAGGGTTGTCGCTGCGTTGGGCCTGGGATGCCAGTTCCTGGGCGTAGGCGACTGTGGCCGGCAAGGAGCCGCGCTGCTCGACTTCACGGAAATAGTAGGTTTCGTGGAACGCAAGGAGATCGATGCTCACGAGGGCTACGTTTCCGGCCATTGACTCCAACAACGCGGCGGCATGCGTGGGTTCCACGGACAGTACACCTGCAGGACCTGCAGCCTCCCTGAACAAGTTCAGCTCGTGGGCAAGGGCCCTGCGGCGGTTAAGGGCTGGGTACATCTGCAGGATCCAGGTGACTGTTGCTGTCAGCAAACCGAAACCTGTGACGGCCTGAAGTGCCACCACCAGCCTGAGCAGCGGATGCGCTGCCACGATGTCGCCGAACCCCACGGTGGAAAGAGTGACCAGGGAGATGTAGAGGGCTTCGGCGAAGTCGGCCCGCAGGGGAACCCCGGCTCCGTAAACAAAACCGTCCGTCAGATGCGGCAAGTACAGCAGGGCCCAGCCGATGGCCGCGAGGCCCGCCCAGGCGCCAATGACAGCCGCCATGGCCAACGGCGCTGCGATGAAGGAGCCCCGGCCCCGCAGTTTTCGGGATACTAGCCAGAACCCGCGCATGATCGCCCGCCCCACGGGACCGGAGCCGTGGGGATAAAGGAGCGTCCGAAAGACGTCGACGAGCATCAGCAGAACCAGCCCGGCCCCTAAGACTGTCCAGAGCGTGTCCTCAAAGTCCATGCCTCATCTTATGGGCCCATCGCGACGGCGTGACGGGCCGGTCGGGTGGACCGGGGGCCAAGGAGCGGGTGAGCTCCTGCCAAACCGTCTCCGCGATCTGCCCGGAAGACTGCCCGGCGTCGATGATGACAAAGGATGGGAAATCGTCGAGCTCCCTATAGCCCTTGTCGAAGGCCGCCAGGCTCTCCAGGTCCTCGGTGTCGGTGCCCCGATTGGCGATTCTGCTCAAGGCAAGGTCAGCCGGCACGGCGAAATAGAACACAGCGTCCGGGGCGGGAAGCAACCGCAGCAGCCAAGGCAGGAAACGTCCCGGGCCCAGGCCCCTCACCCGCTTCAATGCCAGCTGGCAGTACAGGTACCGGTCCATGATCACGACGCCGGAAAAACATCTGGCCCGTAGATGGGAAAGCAGGACGTTGGCGCAGCGGATGGACGTTTCGGCAGCGTCTAGCAATCCGGCCGGGACGCTCAGGCCGAGACGGCTGGACCATGCTGTCATTTTGCTCCGCCCGCAGGGATTCTTCGCGACGGTCGCGCGCCGTCCGGAGCCCGCCAGCCGTTGGGCAAGCAATCGCGCCGCCGTGGATTTGCCTGCGCCGTCGATGCCAACAAGCACAACCACTACGGCAGGGCGGGTCCCGGACAGCCGCCGCGACGGGGATGCTTCGGTGGAGGTGGTGGCCAGGGGAACGTTCATGGGGACCTGCTTCCAGTCAGTTATTGAACCAACTGGAGGTCTCTCCCGGCCGAAATGATCGGCCCTGCCCGCCGGAGTGTACTGGGACACCCGTATTGACGACGGGCCGGATCTGGGGATACTCCCCTCCGTATGTAACTAGTGAAGCACGGTACACCTGCTGAGGGAAAGAGAGCGTACCGACCCGGCCCGGCGTCGGGGGAGGGCCGGGGCAGTACGACGGTTGCGTCAGCCCCCTGGCGCCCTCAGCCAGTCAGTATCCAGGCAGCGTTGTTCGGTTGCAGCCAGCCGTCCTGCTCCAGCGACGCCGCGCTGAGCATCACCGTGCCGGCCGGGAGCTCCACCGGTTCGGTGCCCATCGCGACGGCGACCAGGAAGTCTCTGTTGCGTTCGCAGACCAGGAGGTTGCCGTCCTCGACACGCCAGGAGCCGCCGTCGTTTGCGGTGAATACCGCGTCCCGCCACAGCTTCCGGCGCAGCGCTAACGCCGCTTTGGTCAGGTTCAGGACGGATTCGGCGTCCTGCTCCTGCCGTTCGACGGCGTGCCTGCCCCAGCCGGCGGGGGTGGGCAGCCAGGGCTCGGAGGGTGGTCCTTCAGCGGTGCCGAGTGCGAAGCCGTGGTGCAGCGCTGGATCCTCGGTCCACGGCAGCGGGATCCGGGCGCCGTCGCGGCAGACGCCGCCGCGGGCCCACATCGGATCCACCCGGGCCTCCAGCGGAACGTCGACCTCGGGCAGCCCGAGCTCCTGGCCCTGGTACAGGTACGCCGGCCCGGGCAGCCCCAGCAGCGCCACCAGCGCGGCCCGGGCCCGCATTGCGCCGACCTCGCCGCCGCCGAAGCGGGTGATGGAACGGACGATGTCGTGGTTTTCCAGCGCCCAGGTGGGGGTCGCGCCGTGTTCCCGGCGGGCAGCCTCGAGTTCGTTCCCGACGGCGGCCCACGCTTCCGGGTCCCAGCCGAGCTCCACGAACGCGAAGGCGAAGGCCTGCTGCATCTCATCGGCCCGGGTGTACCGCGCGGCGCGGGCCGGTTCCAGGTTGACCTCGCCCACCAGCAGACGGTGCGGCTCATACTTCTCGGCCAGCGCGCGCCAGCGGCGGTAGACCTCGTGGACTTCCTCCTGGTCCGAGACCTGCGGGTTGGACCGCAGCCCGTCCACCACGCCGCCCTCCGACGGCGAATCCGGCAACCCCTCGGCCTTGAACAGCGCGTGTGCGACGTCGATGCGGAGGCCGTCCACGCCCTTGTTGAACCAGAAACGCAGCACGCCGTCGAAGTAGTCGCCGACGGCGGGATTGCGCCAGTTCCAGTCCGGCTGGCCGGCGGAGAACAGGTGCAGGTACCAGTCCGGGTCCGTCGCCGAGCCCGGGTTGGCCCGGCTCCAGGCCCGGCCGCCGAAAACGCTCTGCCAGTTGTTCGGGGGCACGTCACCCCCGGGACCCTGAACGAAGTGGAACATCTCCCGCTCCGGCGAGCCCGGTCCGGCCGCCAACGCCGCCTGGAACAGCGGGTGCTCGGAGGAGCAGTGGTTGGGGACGACGTCGAGCAGGATCCGCAGCCCCAATGAGTGCGCCTGGTCCAACAAAGACTCGAACTCCGCAAGAGTTCCGAACAGCGGGTCCACGCCGCAGTAGTCGCTCACGTCGTAGCCCTGGTCCACCTGCGGGGACGGCTGGAACGGGGTCATCCAGATCCCGTCCACCCCCAGGGAAGCGATGTACGGCAGCCGTGCGGTGAGGCCCGCGAGGTCGCCCACGCCGTCGCCGTCACCGTCGGCGAAGGAGCGCGGATAGACCTGATAGATGACGGCGGACTGCCACCAGGGCCCGGGCATCAGTGAGGTTTCTTCGACGAGAGGTTGCTCAATCATGGGCGGGGGTATGACATGAGCCGTTGATGAGTGCGCTGCTCGAATGAAAAGAACATACCGCTCAGCCTACGGTGACCGTGATGGCCGGGGGCGCAAGCTTGTTAACAGGCAATAGGAGACGCGCTTCACCGTCGGAGTGTCCACGCTTGAACGGCACCTCGCGCAATGTTACAAAAATTTCTTAGCCCGAAGAAGTTTTTGTAATCCGCCCAGGACGAGCTCTTTGTCAGGGCTCGGGCCTACAGTGCACCCATGACTCCCGACGAGACGCCTCAAAGCCCGGAACCGAAGAAGAAGCGCACCGTCTCGCGGAAGTGCCCGGTGTGCGGCCACGAGGCGTGGCGGATTGCCTACGGGATGATCGGACCGTCGGACCGCCAGATGATGCCGAAAACCGAGTTCGCCGGATGTTGCATCGACATGGAAATCCGCGAGTATCCAGCCACCGGTAAGACGGAGATCGGTACGCCCAAATGGGCGTGCCAAAACCCGGAGTGCCGTCACCGCTGGTGGTGAGGCTTAGCTAATCCGGAATACCTTCCCCAGTGCCGGCATGTGGATCAGGGCTTCGACGACGGGCCGCCCGGTGATGGACTCAATCGCTTCGGCATACCCTCGCATCTGGCCGATGTATTTGTCCTTGATGTGACCGACAGGGTCCTTGCCGGGGTAAGACTTGTGGTCCACCAGCACATAGCCGGCTGGCGTCTCCAGCAGGAGGTCAATCCACCCCTCCATGAGCTGGTTGTCAGCATTCCGCCAGGCGACCGATTGCTCGGTGGTGACCGTCGCGCCAGCGTACTGCTGGTGGAGGAAGGCGAGCATTCGCTCACCCGCTTCCACCACAACGTCAGCGCCGACGGCGGAGGCCGCACCCCAGCGGTCCAGAAGACGTTGTGCCGCCGAGAGCCGGATGGAGTCATCCATCTCAGCAAGGGGCAGGGCGAAGTAACCGTGGATGGCGGAGCCCACCTGGTCCCAGTTGGCAGCGCCGTGGGGAATCAGCTGCGGGCCAAGGACGGCCGCCTCGGTGACATCGGCAGCGTAGCCGAAGCTCTCCAGGGAGCTGGCGGTTACGCGGGCAGGTTTATGCGAAACCGGCGCTTCGACTGCCAGGCCGTCCTCGTACTCGACCTTGGCGCCGTCGTCGGTATTGGCGGGTCCATCCGCTGGCTCGTAGCTAAATGCCTCCACGGCGAGAGTCTGTTCGCCGTCGCGCCCTTGGACAGTCAACGTTCCTTCGCTCCCGGTGCCCTCACTCCACTCCACAATCGGGCCGGTTCCAAGCGAGTTCAGCGAAGCCGGCGCGGGCTTGGCGGCGGCCAGGCAGGTCACGCTGACCGAGCGGGTCAGGCCCACGTAGAGCACGCGCGCCGAATCAGCCTGGCGCCGGGCCAGGACCCGCTGCGCGACAGCCGATGAGTCAGCTGCTCCGGAGAGAGGCTTGAATCCTTTGGTGCCGAACGGCCAGGGCCAGAAGCGGATCCAGCGTCCGACGAGGGGATCGCGGACGTCGATCTCATCGACGCCCTCGACAGCTACGCCCCACGGTTTAGCTACAACCTCGGTGTCGAGGCTTGCCAGTACAACGGCGGGCCATTCCAGCCCCTTGGCCTTGTGGTAGGTCAGCACATTCACGACGTCGTCGCCGAAGTTCTCGCTCCCGGTGCTGTCGGCGTCTGCAAGGAACTTGAGCGACCCGCTGAGCGTCACGGGTTTGCCCAGCGCGGCACACGATTCGTAGTACTGCTCCAGCAGGGAGCGCAGCGCGTCCAGATTCTTGAGCCGGGTTCCCGGGTTGCTCCACGACTTGATGAGCCGGGCAACCCCAAGGCGCGACGTGATCTCTTCCATAATCTCGGTCGGCGTGCACACCGTCGCCAGGCCGCGGAGCTCCACCAGGCCGGACACCAGCGGGTCGCTGGCCCAGCGCTGGAGCTCCTCCCGGGGTTCCTCTGCGTCGAACAGTGCGGGGACCCAGCGGCCGAACTGGGGATGGTCAGGATGCAGGTGCGCCAGCTCAGCCAGGGCCACGGTGTCGTCGTCGGACGCGACGAAGGCCATCCCGGCGCGGACCAGTTGGATTTCCCGTGCGGCGAACAGCGAGGAGGTGTTGGTGGTGGCCTTGACTCCGAGGGCGGCCAGTTCCGCGGCAATGGCGGCCACGGCGTCGTTTGACCGGGCGAGGACCGCGACGTCAGACCCCTTGAAACCTCGTCTCTCGATCAGGTCCACGACGCCGGCGGCGACCGCCCGCCGCTGCTCCGGCACGGTCTTGGCAGCCAGTGTCCAAGCCTCCCGGGCGCCGCCCAGGGCGTTCTTGGGATGCGCGGCCTCGAGGCGGGCTTCGGGAACCGTCAGACGGACTTCGTCTTCGCCGAGCTCCGGGAACATGGCGAGGCTGATCGCGTTCGAGAGGTCGATGACGAATTCTTTGGACCGCCAGGAAGCATGCAGCTGGGTCTTGCTCTCAACCCGGGCGGCAACGGCTTTCATCAGCTCCGGGTCGGTGCCCCGGAATTCGTAGATGGCCTGCTTGGAGTCGCCCACCCAGACCACTTTCTCCACCAGCTCGGCGAATTTGGTGAACAGCTGGAGTTGTAGCGGGCTGGTGTCCTGGAACTCGTCCACCACCATGAACTTGATGCGGCCGGTGATGGAGGTGCGGAATTCCGGGTTGTTCTCCAGCAGGTCCAGAACCAGGGTTTCCTGGTCCGCGAAGTCAATCAGTCCGTACTGCCGCTTGAAGTCCGCGAAGCGGTCCAGGCAGGCAGCCGCGCAGGCAAACACCAGTTCGGTGAATTCACGCAGCTCCGTTTGAAATGCGGGGTTGGAGGCCAGCTCGACGTCGACCGCAGAAATGTAGCTCTCCAGGTGTCGTTTGGCGTTGGCGTTGGGGACGCCCGCCGCTTCGATCCAGAACCGCCACGGAGCATCTTCCGGCGACGCATGGGTCAGGACCGGCTCCAGCAGGGCGATCGAGGCCAGGAGGTTCTTCGGTGGAGTCTTGCCGGAGTCGGCGATTTCAGCGGCCAGACCGCGAAGGTCCATGAGCCCCTGGAGGAGCTGGTTGGACCAGGTTGCCCGGTCGTCGAGGCCGGCCGGACCCAAAACCTGCTGCAGTCCCTGCCATGACGCCGCGGCGGAGTGCGTCAGGGCCGAGGGGGCGATCCTGTTGCTGCGGGCGGCATCCGTGATGTCGCGGACGATCTTGCGCCAGTCGGTGTCGGTGCCACGGATGTCGGCTTCGCCGTCATGTCCCAGCCGGCGGGCGAGGGGCTGGATCCGGGGAGTAAATTCTGCGAATACGGTGTCCGTGGCGAGCTGGAAGATCCGGAGCTGTTCGTCTTCGGCAATAACCTGCAGGGCCGGCGACAGCCCGGCGTCGACCGCGTATTCCTGGAGCAGTCGGCTGCAGACGCTGTTGACGGTGCCGACCATGCTGACGGACATCTGCCGTGCGGCATCGGGGCGTTCCTGGCCGAAGAGTTCGGCTTGGACCCGGTCGATGAGTTCTGCGGCGGCCTTCTTGGTGAAGGTCGTGGCCAGGATCTGGCTGGGCTTCGTCCCGCTGTTGATTGCCCGGCCGATTTCGCCCATCAGGCTGTAGGTCTTGCCGGTGCCGGCACTGGCCGTGATCATCGTGACGTTGTCGAGTGCGTCGTTCATGACAGGTCCCCCTTAAGGCCGCACAGTGCGGAGAAGTCGCAGAAGTTGCAGGGCGGCTTCTGATAGAGCCGGCCGTCCGCCGTCGCCGTGTCCCGTTGCTCAGCGGGGGAGCCCAACTCCTGTCGTCCGGCCGCGAGGACGCGCCCGCCGACAACTTCAGAGATGGAGAATTCGGCGGCGCGGACCGACCGCCGCCAGGTGCTGCGGCTGGATGCGGGGCTGGCCAGGGCCGGGCCGAAGAGGCTGCTGGTCGAAGCGAACTCGCCCTGCTTGAGCATGTAGTAGGACATTGCAGCGTCTTCGGCGACGGTGGACATGGGGTCCGGCCCGTCGTCCAGGGCCCAGTGGTAGAGGGCCAGCTGCATGGCGTCGCCCTGGGTGATTTCATCGCGGCGGTACTTCGAACGGTTGGTCCACTTGAGGTCGATCACGACGGGTTCGGCCCACTGGTCCGCGGCCAGGACATCGATGAAGCCGGAGACGTTGACTTCGATCTGGGTTCCGTTGACGTTGAACAGGGCCGGCTTGCTGAACTCGTGCTCGGTGGCGCGGATGTAGACCCCTTGCGTCTGCAGGGTCTGGAAAAGCTTGATGACCGAGTTCTCGATGATGGGCCGGAGGCCGGCGAGTCTGCTGCCGCGGCCCGGCAGGAGCAGTTCCGAGGCGTAATGCGGCACGAGTTGGTCCAGTTTGGCCTGGACCTCCGCCTGCTCGGGCACGGCCCGGTTCGCGGCGTAAAGCTCACCGAAGAGTTCTTCGACCACCCGGTGGACCAAGGTGCCGATCATGGTGTTCCCGGTGGGCACGGACTGCGCGTCGCCGACTTTCAGCCGGCCCTTCTTCTCCAGGACCCACTTCATTGAGCAGCCAATCAACGTGCTGAGCTGCGAGTAGGAGAGCTTGTCCGGCATGAACTCCGGACGGGGACCCAGCTCATGGGATGCGGGCGTCGGCGTGGTCCGGGCTGGCGGCACCGGTGTCAACGCGGCGGTGCGGCCCGCGAGCCGCCAGACGCCGTCGCGCACCAGCTCGGCGGGGGTGATGCTGAAGGCGGAAATGGCGTGCTCCACCGCCTTCTTGTTTTCCTCCGGGGTTCCCGGCAGGGGCGAGGGGAGGGTGCTGAAGGCCAGCGAGGACAGCACAGGGTGGGCTTTCGTCGGCTCCCCGCCGATCTCCGCGGCGCGTACCAGCAGGAGCCGGCGACTGCGCCTCGCGGCGTTCACCGCCACGGAGAGTTCCAGCTCTGCCAGCGCAGCGGGATCAGGCAGGACGACGCCGGCGCCGAGCAGCGCCTGGCGTTCGGCGTCGTCCCAGTGGCGGGACCGGACCTGGCCGTCGTCCTGGCACCCCCACCAGACGAGCGAGTCGACGTCGTCGCACAGTTCGCCGAGGCTGTGAAGTGTCACCCACGGCGCCGCCTCGCCGCCGGCCAGGGGACTGGCACTGGCGGGAATGACGGATTCCAGGATCCGCGCGATGGTCTTGCGGGTGACCGGCTCGGGCCCGTCGATCAGGGCCGTGAATTCGTTGAGCTGGCTGAGGACGGATTCGAGCTGTGGGTAGAGCTGCACCCGGCGGCTGAGCTGGGTCCGCAGCCATTGCGCGCGTTCGACGACGGCGGCGCCGGTGATGGTTCCGTCATCCGCCAGCAGGCCGGTGCTGAGAAGCCGGTCCAGTTCTGCCGCGACAACTGGGCCGAGGGCCTCGTCGCTGCTGATCTTTTGGAGGGCGCTCAGCCATTCATCGCCGCCGGTCCCCGGCTGGGCGGCGAGGGCGCGGAGGAGATGCCGGGCGGCTGCGCGCCGGACGGGGCCGACCGGGAGGTTCAGGAACTCGCCCAGCAGTTGGACGTCCACCGGTCCCCAGATGACGGTGAAGAAGAGGGGAATGATCTGGTCTACGGCCCGCCAGCGGGAACGGCTGCTGACACCGATTCGGGGCAGTCCGCGGCGCTGCAGCTCCTGGTCCAGCAGGGCGGTGCTCGTGGAGGCGACGACGGCGGAGCGATCAGTTCCGGCTTTGCCTGCGGAGCTCGTCGCGGACGCGAGCCAGCGGGCCGTGTGCTCGGCCGCTTCCCATTCGGTCTTCGCGACGAGGACGGTGACGTCGCCCACGGGTTCCGTCGGCACGGACGGCTCCATGACCGTCACGCCGCGGCGCTCCAGTGAGCCGATCAGGCGGGTCCAGATGGCGGGGAACGAGGCGCGGGGGTGCTGGAGTTCAAGCCGTGAGATTCCCAGTGGCCAGTGGGCTGTAGCTTCACTCTCAAGCTCATGGATGAGTTCAAGCGGGAAGTCGGCGAACGCGCGGTCGAGGGGGAGCCGGCTCTGCTCCAAGGTAGCGAGGGCTTTCAGCTTGGCGCTGGATCCGTCCGGGGCGAGGCCCGTCCACCCGTTGGTCACAAGTTCGTCGCGCATGTTCAACAGGTCGATGGCTGTGGACCACGGATCGACGGAAAACGATCCGTGGTACCAGGCCGCCGGGCTGTCCTGCTCCGCGAGCCGGGCCATGAACTGCCTGATCCGTGTGGAGTGGCGTGCATCGGGCCCGGTGAGCCCGAGCCGGGTCTGCAGGAGCTGGGCCAGCCCCAACGGACCTAGCCTGACCGCGCCGAGTGCGGACTCACGGTAGGTCCACGGAGCGCGGTCCAGGTACAGGCCAAACAAAACGTTCACATCATCCCCCGGGACGTGTTGGAGCGACAGTTCCTCGATCATATGGGCCGGGTCGGACAATGAAGCTTGCGACGCGTTGGGGTGGCCGAGCAGTGACGTCAATCGGTGTCGAGCGTGGCCTGCAGCAGCCGGTCAAAGCTGGCGGTTCCGTAGTCGGGAGGGGTGATGGCGACGACTACCTGAGTTGTGGTCACCACGGGCGTGCGTGTGGACGACGAGTTCCTCGGTGGATTCCGGTGCGGTGGAGACTCCTTTGGTCCGGTCGCCGGTGATTCGCCCTGCCGGACCGCCCGAAGCTCCAGGCCCGGCACGCCGTGAACTAGCAGCGGAATGCGACGCTCGTTCTCGATGAACTTCCTGAAGTCAGGGAGTGACAGTTGGTCGTTCGGGTTGCCGGTCATTTCGACGATGGTGTCGTTGACGCGCTTGCTGATCGCGGCAAGGAATTTCTTCTCGTTGGACGCTTTTGACCAGACCGCCAGTGTCGTCAACCCAACGGCGAAAACGACGATGAAAAGTGTCGCGACTCCGGGGTCCCGGAGACCGGCAAAGAAGATCATGAGCACCAGGCAAACGAAGAACCCGATGACACCCAGCCCCAGACAGGAGTAGATGGCCTCCTGCGCTGGCCGCCCGCTCCATTGCAGCGACGTAAACGAAAGGAGCAGTTTTTTCTCCTTTTTAGGCAACGAGTCCTTCATTGTCCCTTCACTTCCAAGAGTGCTTCGGCGAGGACAATCGCTTCCCTAGCCTTCTTGAGGTCGTCCAACAGGCCGGCGTCAGGAAGACCACCAACAGGGCCTTGCGGTGTGCCTGATAACTCCGCTACGGCCCGGCTCAGATTGGCTTTCTCCTGAGCAAGGACCCTGGACGTGGTCAGCTTGAATTTGCTCTTCCGAAGCTCCAAGAGAGACTTGCTGAGCTCGTCCGATCGTTTCCGCAGCAGAGACAACCGTTGTTCGATCCGATCCACCCGGTTGCGAAACATGGGCGTCATCCTGAGGGCAACCTCAAATAGCTCCTTCAGGGAATCCGTTTCCGGACCCTCAGCGCGGCGTTCCAGCTGTCCGCTGAGGGTCGCCCGCCGTTCTTCCCACGCCGTTAGCCCGGCGCGGTTCTGCTCGGTCAGCAGGGTGAGGATCTCGAGAGAGGTGTTGAGGGAGTCATTCCGGTCCGTGAGCTTGAGCGTGGCCGCATCGAGCCGCGCGATGAACTCGGCGTAGTTGTCGTTGAGCTGTTGTGCTCGCTCTTTCATGCATCCCCCAAGCGGTGTGACGGTTCCTGCCTGAAGTGTGGGGCACAGCACCGACAATCTGAAGCCCCGCGTGAACTGCGGCCGCCAGAGTCACAATCCGACAGAGGCCGGCTGCCACGCCTCAGCCCGAGCGAGTGCCAACTTCAGGTCCCGCCCGCCAGCAGTCCCCAGCAGCGAAGAATCCCCGACCACCACCAGCAGGCTCCTGGCCCGGGACAAGCCCACATACAGCTGCTCGGCGGCACGCTCCATGTCCTTGAACCCGTTGACGCACAGCACCACGGCTGAGCGTTCCAAGCCCTTGAACCCAAGAACGTGGCCGTAGAAGACGTCGTTGTTCGCGTGGAAATCCAGCCAGTACTCGGCGATGGAACCGGCATCGAACCGTTCCTGGTGGACCGGATGCCGTGACTTGGTGGTGAGCAGCGCGATCTGGTTGGGGCTCCAGCCTTCGTCCATGAGTGCTTCGACGCACTCATCCGCCGCATCTAGGGCGTTCTCGGTGTCGCACTCCACCCGCCGCACGGGGAGTCCGGTGCCGCCGCGGGGCGTGAAGTGTTCGCCTGCGAAGGACCGGAACGTTTCGGCAATTTTCCGGGTGTTGCGGAGGTTTTCGTCGATATGGATCGGGACCAGGTCCGCCGTCGGATGCTTGCCGTCGGAGCCGGACCCGGTCCACCTTTGATAGACGTCCTGTCGGTCGTCCATAAACGCGTACACCTCGCCGGCCTCAGGGGCAGCGGTGCAGGCGAGCAGCGACTCCCACCACAGTGGTGCAAAGTCTTGCGCTTCATCGACGACGACGGCGTCCAGCCGCTCGTGCAGTCCCATGCGTCCCGCCAGCTCCTTGAGGAGGCGCGGCATCTCCTCTTCGAAGTAGTCCGTCCCGGTCCCGTCCGGAACACCAAGGGCTCGGACGTACTCGTGAAATTCCCCGGTGAAGACCGGCTGGGCCTGCCGCCAGCCGGAAACCTGCTGCTGAAGGTACTGGCTCAGCCCCTTGTTGTAGCAGAAGAGGCCCACCCGTTTCCCTTCCTTGCAGAGCAGCCGCGCCTTCTCCAGGGCGAGCCATGTCTTGCCACTGCCTGCACCGCCGGTGAAGCGGACGCGGGGAAGAGACCGGGTTGCGCGCAACAGCACGGATTGCTTGATGGTGAGATGATCCTGGGCGTCTTCGGCTTCGTGCGGGTCGGGAATCTGCGAGGCCCCTCCGTCGAGGTCGCCGCCAAGCTTCCGAACGATGCGTTCCAGAAATACCGGCGTCAGGGTGGTGGCCCCGCAGCCTTCACGTTCGATAGCGTGGCGCACCTTGTCCTTAAGCGACTCAGTGTCTGCCCGGTCTAGAATCAGCGAGCGGGGACACCCCGCCATGGCCCAGCCCTGCGGAACATCCGTGTAGGGGAGACTAACCAGGTACGCGAAGCGGCTGCTGAGCCGGGATCCGAGCTGGCTCTCCAGCCAATTCTTGAAAGCGTGCATCGACGCCTGCGACTGCACCACCGGGCTCTGGATGTTGTGCCCGCCGGCCTTGTCAGACTGGTACCACTGCCCGTTCTCGACGCCGACCTTTCCGCCCTTGACCTCGATGGCAGCCATCCCGACGCCCGGCCAGAGCACGAGGATGTCGATCTCGTGCTCTGCGCGTCCGTCCCTTACTTGAACGGAGTGGGCGAGGACTACGTCGTCTGGGAGGCTCTTCTTGAGGGCCTCCCAAACCGCTTCCTCGGCCACGTGGCCCTCGCCAAATTCGGGTTCTTCCGGAATGCATCTCATTGCTGCCCCCTGGCTGCGTTCCGAATGCGCTCAATGTCCTGGGGATACTGAGTCTCCAGCATCGCGGATCCGCCGCGCGCTCCCGGGTGCTTAATGAAGCATACGAGCCGCATGCTTCCACCGATTTCCAGCGGAACCACGTTGTGATTGGCATCAGGCAAACCGTCGAGGCAGTGCTTGCCGAAGTTGGGCCTATCAGCCAGGGCTTCCTGATGCGCGGCGCGAAACGCGTTCGCGGCCTTGCCTCCGACGACGACGACGAGACTGGCGGTGGAGGCCGCCAGGATTCGGTCCATATGCCGCCTCGAGCAATGCACGGCAGCCTCTGGGACGCCCTGCTCGTTGTTGGACTTGCAGTGGACAACTTCGGTCATCACGGCTGCGTCGTACCAGACGGTGTCCGGTCCCAGCAACGACTTCGTCTGTTTCTCAACCCAGCCCCAGTAGGGTTCAGGGGAACCGTACACGGGGCTGCCGTGTTGGGCTGCGGCGTCGACCTTGCGATGCCGTCGCCCCACCACCCAGCCGCGCTCAGGATTGAACCGATTTATCATGAAGTCAGCAATCTCGGAATCTGCCCAGTCCACAGTCGGGTACTTCTCGGCGTGCCGTTTGGAGGCCCACTTTGCGAGAGGGTTGCCGACGCTTATGGCGGGGTTGGAAGACAGATAGACAATTCGCGCGGTTTCGAGGTTCCCGGCCCAGGCCTCAGGTACTTGAAATCGGCCAGGGTGCATGTCCTGAGAATGGACAATCTTGTGACAAGGATGAGTGCTGCCATCCGGAAGTCCAAAGTCCACCTCCGACAGGTCCGGACACCGGGCGACGCTCAAGGCGAGTTCTTCAAGGTAAACGGGCACTGTATTCCCCCTGCATTTGCCGCGCACAGCCGTTGGACTTCTAGACCTGCAATTTGCTCATCTTATGGTGTCGTTTGTGCATTCCTCAGCAACCCCAGGAACAACGCATTCGGGTTCGCCCCAGGCAGCAACCGCCGCACATCTTCCAGGGCCTCCAGCGGCGTAATCCCGGCAGCCCGCGCACCATAGAGCGCCGCCACGTTCGGTGTCCGGGATTCGGCCCGGACGCAGTGCAGCAACACCGTCTTGCCTTCGGCGCGGAACCGCTCGACGGCGGCCGCTGCGTCGCGCAGTACGAACGCGGCGTGCGCGTTGTCCTCCTCGGCAGGGGAGTCGACCACCCAGAACGTGGCGTGATACTCCGCCGGCACGCCGGTCAGATCACAAGTCCCCAGCCGGCACAGCGACACCACTGCGTCGATCCCCAACTCGGCCACCCGTGAAAGGGAGCCGACGCCGCCCAGCCAGACGCCGTCGTCGTGCGGGTGCTGGACCAAGGCGTCGGTGCGGCCCCACATGCTGTAGTCCTGGTGCCCGGCGCGGGGCCAGGCTGCGGGCCGGCGGCCCTCGCCCCGTCCCAGCTCCATGCCGAGCATCATGAGATCGCGCGCCCGGAGACCGGGCCAGCCATGCAGGCGCCGCCGCCATTCGAACGGCACCGCCGTGTAGCCGAAGGCGGCCCCCAACAGTCCGCCCGCGATGGCGGCGACGGTGTCGGTGTCCCGGCCGCCGCGCACCGCTTCCTCCAGCGCCGCCCGCAGGTGGGCCGGGCCCGAGGCGGTCAGGCCCGCGAAGTGGATGGCGCTCCAGGCGCCCTGGAACGCCTCGACCACCCAGCCGCTGCGGGTGAAGTCCCGCGGACGGGACCGCTCGGCCACCTCGATCCGCTCCAGCCACACTGCGGCCCGCTCGGCGGACAGCAGCGGCAGACCGGCCCGCACATTGAGCCGCCCGGTCAGCACTGCCCCCCGGATGGCCACACACCAGAGCCCGCAGGCCTCCTGCGCATCGGGGTCGGCATGGGTCAGCGCGCTGAGAGTCCCCGCCGCCGCCATCAACGACGCCGGATCGCGGTCCAGGTACGCCAGAGCCAGCGGCGCGGTGCGCATCAGCGAGCCGTTGCCGGCGCTGCGGCCGGTGCGGGCATGGAAGTCCGCGGCGGCGGCACTGAAATCGGCAGCATCGACGTCGCGTCTGCCCGCAGCGATAGCGAGCCGGCGGGCGGCGGCGATCACGGCGCTGGTCTGCGCGCCGACATCCTTGGCCTCGGTGGCCCAGGCCGTCCAGGCCCGGACGATCATGGTGAGAGCCGCGGGGGAGGAGCCCCCGCCGTCGGACGCTGCCTCCAGCAACGCCTGGGCGATCGGGACGGCCATGGAGGTGTCGTCGGTCCATTCGGCCGGCGCGAACCCGAACGGTCCGCCGCCCTTCATGGTGACCTCGGCGCCGTCCGGCAACGGCGCGCCGAACTCGTAGCCGGCACCGAGGGCATCGCCGGCGGCCAGGGCGACGAGGACTCCGGCCGCGCGGTCATTCTGCAAGGGGGTCAGTTTCATGCCAGCTCCATCAGGGGGTGGTGGGTGTTCCAGCCGGTCAGGTGGGCCAGCTGGGGGCGGCGGGTGGGAAGTTCGACGGCGATGCCCGCGGCGGACACCGGGCCGGCGGAGCGGGAGACGTTGCGGCTCCGGAGTGCGCCGTGGCTGCGGACCTCTTCCGCCGCGGCGCCGCCGTCGAAAGCGCCGAAGTCCATGGACTGGACGTGGGCGGCGAAGTCGCGGGCCCGCTGGCCCGGCATCGGACCGGAGGCCAGCACCTGGGGTGAGAGGAGCTCGAGGTCCAGCAGCGCGGAGTCGATCAGCTGGCGGTAGTGCCGGCGGAACAGCGTGCCGGTGCCGAAGACTTCGAGGAGCAGCGGCTGCGTGCCCAGACCGATCACGACGCCGCGCTGGCCCTCCAGCGGTGCGGGGGCGTCGGCGGCGTCGAAGCGGTTGTGCGCGTTGTCCTTGAACAGGTCCATGTGGTCCAGCAGGGAGCTGGTCACCGAGGCGCCGCGGGCCGCGTCGAAGCGGCTGACCCGCTCCCAGATCCGCCCCTGCTGGTCGCCGCCGCGGCGGCCGTCGACACCGTTGGCCAGCTCGGACCAGACGTTCAGCGGTGCGCGCCGTGCCTGCCGGCGGTGGCTGGTCTGGCCGGCTTCCCAGCGGCCGGCCTCGACGCAGAACGTGTCGATGTCGCGGGTTTCGCCGGGGCCCAGGACGACGTCGCGGGCGCAGGTCCGGTGCTGCTGGCCGCCCTCGAGCAGCTCACCTTCCAGCAGCAGGGCCGGGTGCGGGCCGTTGTTGGTGACGGTGAGCCGGGCGACCTGGGGGCCGCTGGCGAGCTCGGTCACGGCGACGTCGGCGTGTGTGCCGGTGCTGATGCCGAGGCTGCCGGCGCCCGGTGTCCAGACGGGGAAGATGCTGAGCGGGCCGAGCCGGCTGCCGGCGCCGACGTGGAGCTGTGGGACTTGCATGGGGAACCTCCGGTTGATTTAGATCATTTCTGCGCTAATTGACTCCAGTATGAACGGCTTGCATCTTTAGCGCAAGACTGCGATAAATGATGGTGTGAAGGATTCCCAGAACGGCCCCGGAACGTCCCTGCTCGACTACCCGCGCCCCTCGGTGGCGGTGGACACGGCGGTGCTGACGGTGGCGGACGGTTCCGTCTGCGTGCTGCTGGTGCGGCGTGCGGAGGATCACCAACACGGAAAGTGGGCGCTTCCCGGCACCTTCCTGCGGGAGCGGGAGACTTTGGCTGACGCGGTGCTGCGCTGCCTGCGGGAGAAGGCCGGGATCTCCGGACGCGTGCCGCGCCAGCTCCAGGTCTTCGACGACCCGGCGCGCGACGACCGCGGCTGGGTGCTGTCCGTGGCGCACGTGGACGTGGTGCCGCTCGCAGCACTGGAGGAGGCGCTAAAGTCCGACGGCGTCCGGCTGGCTTCCGTGACGGCGGAACCGGAGCTGATCGCGGGACTCCCGTACGGCCACGCCGAGATTGTGGCGAAGGCGGTGGAGTGGCTGCGGGCCGCCTACCGTGAGGCGCCGGATCCTGGTGAGCTGCTGGCCGAACCGTTCACGCTTCGGGATCTGCGGGAGCTGCACGAGGTGGTGGCAGGATCGAGTTTGATGCGTGACACGTTCCGGCGCTTCATGGAGCCGCAGTTGAAGGGAACCGGACAGATGTCCGGCGGGACCCGCGGGAGGCCGTCGCGGTTGTGGCTGCGGGGCCGAGACTAGCCTGGCGCAGTCGTTGGGGTATCCATGGTCACTACCGACGGGGATTAGCCCCAGCGTGCCCCAGATAAGAAGTCGCTAGGACCGGGCCGCGGAATTGGCGCTGGCCGGTCACAACAACTGCCCCTGCTTTCGGTCCAGCCAGCGCTCAAAGCGATGGGGGATCGAGCGCATGTAGCGCCCACCGCAACGAAAGAAGCAATGACCGAAGAGATTACGAGGGGAGCGATGACGGCGATACCGAGCGGTGTCTGGCTCCAGCTGAGGAAGATCGCGAGGAAGGGCATGATGTCCATGGACGGCAGCCTAGACTGCGTCTCCGACGATTTAGGTGAAGGCGCCGGTCTCGGGAAGGGACCGACGCCGGATCTGGCGCTCCTAAGACAAGTCCTTCAAGCCCAGTTCTTGGAGAGCCTTGTCGAGCACGCCCCACACTTCGGCTGTACCAGCGAACCGTTCTCTGCACGCCAGGGTAAGGAGGTGCCGTCGCAGGTCGAGTTCGTCGTCGGCGAGCCCTTGGTTGTAGGCGGGGGCCAGCAAATAGGAGTGATTGTCGGTGGCGTAGGCGGCCATCATGTCCAGGAAGATCTCGAGCTCCCGTCCGGCAGTCGCTATGGCTGTGTGCACCTCAACCGGGGTGGCGTCCGACGCGGGGGCGGACATGGGGAGGATGTCCAGTTTCCCTGCCCACACCAGTTTCTGCAGCGGTTCATGGAAGAGCGAGAGCACCGTGCCCATCTGATGGTTCTTGGAGGCGTTGTTCGGGAGCGCCCGTCTGACGTCGTGGACGATTTCGTGGAAATGGTCGTCTGCGAGCCCGAACCCGACGAACAGCAAGTGGTGGGTCAGCAGGTGCGCCTTGACGAGCGCGGACAGCGCGTCGCGGTTGCTGTTGTAACCAAGGTAGTCGTCGCGGGTCAGCACGATGCTTTCAGGCTGGCTCACCGAACCGTGGAGTTTCAGCAGCCAGTCATTGCCGACGGCGGGAATGTTTTCCGGGACGACAGTCCTTGGGCGTTGGGCGTCGCTGCAGGCGGTCTCGAAAAGCCGGTCATAGTTGAGCGTGATCGCCCCTGTGGAGGGGAGAACGGCGAGAAGCGCCGGCGCCAGACCGTATCTCGGCAAGTCGACAGCGTCGGCCACCGCCTGACCGAAGGCCTCGGGGCCCTCATGCTGGTCGGCATAGAGCTGCTCGAGTACCCCGGCCTGGTCTAGCGGGCCGAGCCTGTGAAAGGCGTCTGCTTCGGCTTCCTTGAGATGGATGCCGGTCCTCAGCTTGTCAAGAAGCTGGCCCCAGCTCGGAGCTCCGGCGCTGACGCTGATGCCTGCGCCGAGAAAGGGCACCAGGTGTCCGGCGCGTGCAATCTGGCCAAGCGACCTGGCTTTCTCCTGTAGAAGGGCGCCCAGGGAAGGCCAGGACGAGCAGTCGACTTCCTCCCGCCTCAGCTTCTGGGCCAACGAAAACGCTGCCCGGTCCCGCAGGACCAGGACGAGGTCGACGCCGTAGCGGGCCGCCAGTTCGGTGGCGGCGTCGAGGATCGAGCGCAGGGTTGCGCCAAGGTGGTTCCCGGCGCCGCCCCCGGCGGTCCCAAAAAACGGCAACGCCAGGAGGCGGTACGGCCGGTCGTCTGGATTCGGAAGAGCAGACACGGCGCTTCGCACGAACGCTTCCAGACGTTCGGCAACGACGGCGGGACCCCAGTTGCTGTCGTCGGGGACGGCAGTGATGATGGGCAACGGTTCAGCCGGGTGCCACGGGTGGATGGCCTCGGCCAGCGCGTTGCCGTTTCGGAATTCCGCCGAAGCCGACGCCGCCGCTATAGTCCGCAGGTCTGGATGGGCGTGCAGCCAGTGCTGCTCAATCGTGACCATGGAATCCGTCGGTAGCAGCCACGCGTCACACCGGAGGTTCAAGATGTCGGCCATGGCTACGAAGACGTGCGGCTGAGTCATGGATTCTGTTTATCAGACACTTTGACTGGAGCCCTGTCTCGCCCCGCCGCTACCAGCTGAGAATGGATTCCGACGAAGGCGCACTAGACAGCGCCTTATTCACAGTCAAGCTTTCTTCTGAAGCGTTGCGACCGCGGCCCTCCGGAGCATCCTGGAGAGCTCACCGCTGGTGACCAGATCGCGAAGTGCGTCCCTCCACCCTGATGTCGCTGAGGGCGTCTCACTCTGAGGCAGGAGGCATCTGTGACTGGCAACGGCGCGGAAGTTATCGGAAGGAACGCTGGAAAGCCCTTCGCGGTCAGGAGCGTTGGGCTAGCTTCGCCTCCACGCCGCTCATTCGCCGCGAGAGGGGGAAGCCGCCGTTACATTCAACTGTCGATTCCCACCTACAGTATGCCTGGTCAATCTACGGGAGATGGACAGGCTGGCCCTCGCAAGCAGAGGCCCCCCGTGGGCTTCGCCAAGGTGCTCGCGGCCGTGGCGGGCCCGATATCGCAGAACATCCAGTCATATGAACTGTCCAACAGCCTGGTGGAGGTCGTCGTCGATCATTTCGGGCATGTAACAACGAAACCCGCCCTGGTAGCTTCGTGTTATGCTCGTTGCCGCTGTTTCGGAGGATCTGGTAAGCCCAAAGCGAAAGAGACCCCGGGACACCACTTGCGCGGGTGGCGGAATGGCAGACGCGCTAGCTTGAGGTGCTAGTCCTCGAAAGGGGGTGGGGGTTCAAGTCCCCCTCCGCGCACAACGCGATGTCACGACATCGACGACACCCCCGGTCTTCGGACCGGGGGTGTTTTGTTTTTCACCTACGGAACGTCGTTCGCCAAGACAAAGTCAGCACCGCTAAGCTTTTTCGACGTGGCATCGTCTCTTCCTGCCTCAGTCCAAGTAATCCCTTAACACCATCGACCTGGAGGGGTGGCGAAGCTTTTCCATTGTTGCTGCCTCGATCTGGCGGATACGCTCTCGCGTAAGTCCATAGACCTGCCCTATTTCTTCCAGAGTTTTCGGCTGTCCGTCGGTGAGGCCGAAGCGCATCGCAACCACACCAGCTTCGCGCTCAGAGAGTGTATCCAGCACTGAGTGCAGCTGTTCCCGCAGAAGGGCAAAGCTGACAGCCTCGGCCGGGCTCAGGGCGTCGGAGTCCTCGATGATGTCTCCAAGCTCGGTCTCGCGTTCATCGACGATGAGATGCAGGGAGATGGGCTCGCGGCTGTACTTCTGGACCTCGATGACCTTTTCCGGGGTCATGTCGAGTTCGAGTGCTAGCTCTTCCGGCGTGGGTTCGCGGCCGAGGCCCTGCAGCATCTGCCGCTGGACACTGGCCAGCTTGTTGATGACTTCCACCATGTGCACCGGGATGCGGATGGTGCGGGCCTGGTCGGCCATGGCGCGGGTGATCGCCTGGCGGATCCACCACGTGGCGTAGGTGGAGAACTTGAAGCCCTTGGTGTAGTCGAACTTCTCAACCGCACGGATCAGGCCCAGGTTGCCTTCTTGGATCAGGTCCAGGAACAGCATGCCGCGGCCCGTGTAGCGCTTGGCCAGCGAGACGACGAGGCGGAGGTTGGCCTCTAAGAGGTGGTTCTTGGCGCGCCTTCCGTCATAGGCGAGGAACATGAGCTCGCGTTTGGACGTCCGGTCTAGGATTCCGTCGTCCGTTGCCAGCTTGTTCTCCGCCAGCAACCCAGCCTCGATCCGCAGGGCCAGGTCCACTTCCTGATCGGCTTCTAAGAGTGAAAATTTGACGATCTGCTTCAGGTAGTCCCTCACGGGGTCAGCGGTGGCCCCGGCCGACATGGTCTGTTGTAGCGGTATATCGTCATCAGAGTCTGGCGAAATGAGCCAGGGCGTCTCGAGACTTCCCGTCGTGTCGGTTTCGTGGCCGTCGCCTTCAGTATGAGGGTTAGGCCCCGACGCGTGAGTTCTTGAAGGGGCGGGGTCATTGTGGCGGTTCGTAGGCACTGCATCGGGAGGGGGGACGTCCCCTTCCACAGGGTCCGCCGCGGACGCTTCCGGATTTGTGTCACGCAACCACCGCTCGATTTTGAAGGCGATCGATTGAGAAGGTCCATCGGGATCCCCCGAAACTGGTGAGTGGCTCGAATCCCATCTAGCAGTTTGTAGGGTTTGCTCCCTCCAAGCCCGGTCGGTCTCGCGCAACAGCGAGACAACTGCCAGGACGTCCTCGTAGTCACCTAGCGTCGCAACATCTGCTCTTCCCGCGGGGTCGCTTGAATGGCTTATACCGGTCAACTGGGGCTGCCGAGAGTTCTGATACTAGTGCCGTCTGGGTCGGTCCACGCGTCGAGGCCGTTCGTCAATGACCCACACAAAGCACTCGCAGCTTGGGAGGGCGTAGGGAAAAACATGTGGGCGCTTATGACGTATTGATCGTCGTTCAACGTCTCCCAGAGTTCCCATTCAACCATTCGCTCACGAAGAGTTTTAAGGGTGTCACTAAGGGAAGTCATAGTTACTGTGCTTGCCCTTGACCCCGCCAGGACTACAACTCCGTCCCCATTTATCAGTGCGGTGGCATCGGCATTCTTGGTGGAGAGTCTAAACCGTGCCGCGTTTACGAATGCGGCACCGCTCCGAAGGCCGTAACCTTTCTCTGGGTACCATTGTCCTTCCTTTATGAGGCCACTGATCATCTGACGCAACGTCCACAGAACTGCTCCTGCTTCATCCAGATCGGTGTCCACGGCGAGCGGGGGGGAATCTTCGCCCGCAAAAGTTATTAGTGTCCGGAGGGAATTCTTACCAAGACTTTGACCAGTCGCTAAATAGGGTTCATTTAAGGTCGAAACTACAGAAAACACGTGCAGAACACGACGTAGTGGGAGCTGTCCGGCCCATTTACCTGAGAACTCGCCTGACCGACCCACGATACGGCCAACTCCATCAGGCCACAGTGACAGCTGCCAAGAGTCGTGTGCGTCTTCAACGTCAAATACGACGCTTTCAACTGGCTTCATCGGACTCATTACATTCAGAGGTGCCAACGGAGCGGAACTCCGATGGTTGGCTTGCTCGCAACCACTCGCTACAAGCGGCTAGGTCAAGGGCGTAGCCGACATCCTCGATACCTGAGGGCAGCGGGCCACTCAGAGACCTTCGGGTCAATCGTGGAAATCCAGGAGTTACTTCATAAAGTCGTTCCGTGAGAACCCTGAAGGAGGGGCGCGGTCCACTGGCTTCCCCGCTGTATCCGGAGAACGCCAGACGACGCCTAAACTCAGAAATATCCAGGTGGCGTGAGCCCAGCCCCGCCACAATCTCGGTAGCCAAGCTCTCTACAGTATGACCAGAATGACTATCAGTGGCTAATTGCATGCTGAATAGGTACAGAGTGGAGTCAGCGACGTCATCCAACTGATCCAGGCTGGAAATTCTGTGGACAGGGAAGCCGTCGGACCTACTCAAGGTCGCCTTTACTTCCACGGCTTTGCCGGGCCAGCGAAAATCGTGAATAGCCATCTCCGGGCCCGTCCAAGAGCTAATTGGAGCCGTGTCACCCATCCAGTAGCGGATGAACCACAGCTCGGCGAAGATTCCCGCCTCTTGTTGGACGGAAAGGCTATTCTTTTCTACTTCCCAGAAGGCCTTCCAGGAATGTAACACCTGTAGTGCGCTTTTAAACGCTTCATCACCGGTCGCGATGCGGGAGGCGAGGTCGAAAGCAAGGCTAGAAAAAGCCTCGTGTTGCGAAGGGTCAAGCGATTCAATGTCTATCCAGACCAAGGAGTTCTCCGAGGCGATGCGGAGCTCCCGAGTTGTGGCTCGAACCGCCTTTGTCTGAAGTAATGCCTGCCCGGCTTCGTTCGAAGTCGTAGAAACTAGGATGTGTCGTCGCGAGTCCTGATCGACGGCCAGCCATACTAGGCGGTTCAGTGGGTGCCGCTTGGCCCTTAAGGCTGCGGTTGGAGCGGCTAGCTCAGACCATATGCTACTTTCAGCACTCATGAGGTGACCCGCAGATTCGACATGGCACGCGCGCTAGGTCGCCCCACGACGTAGTCGACTGACAAGTCGTTGGTCGAGGTTGGGAAGGACAAGGCCATTCCAATGACAGTCGGAAAACTATTGGGGTTGCTGAATAAAGGCGCACGGTTGTCCCTGTTGTCAGAAGGGTTCGAGTATGGGCTGATCGGATAAATCACAAGCAGGCCTTGACTTGGCGATCTGCTGAGGCGCACTGCTGCGCCGACCTTTGTAACCTTGCCACCATCTATAAGAGCCTGGGCGTTCTTCAACTGTGCTGAGTCCAGCCCCCAGGCCTCGACATAGTTGCCAAGACGCCGGCCGCTGGCGCCGGTGACCAGGGCACCGACCGACTGACTTGAGCTGTTCAAACGCGTGCGGCTGATCCTGTTCACCTGGAGCAAGGAATCGCCTCCGAAGGTTTCTGTTCCTAAATTGGAGTTAGGGCTAGCGTTCCCGGCAATGGCAACGGTCCAGTTGGTCAGTTCTTCGGCTTTCTGCGCCTGCATAAGAACGTAATTTGACAGGTTCGCCATGTCAAAGCCTTCGTTGCCTTTCGCGGCCTGGAAGCGTTGGAGGAATGGAACAATGTAATCGACAGGAACATTAAGCCACATAGGCCGGTTGTTCTCGACGGCCGCGGGTGAACCAAGATAACCAAGGAATTGACTGGTGAGCGAAAGATTTGCTTCCAGGATGTCCACCCGCTCCAAATCAAAATGGATGGTTTGGATCAGTTGACCAGAATAAGACAGCTTCACATGGGAACCGGTCCCCATCCGGTTTCGGGCAGTCACCAACATGGCTGGATGGGCGCGAATTTTCGGTGCCATATCCAGCGGAGTCAATTCACGCGCAGCGTACGCGCTTATCTCGTCGCGGAGGTCATCTTCAACGAGGGACAGATGCCTAAACTTTTCGTATATTTCTTCACTCGTCCATAGGCGCGTCAGGTCGGCGTACTTGCCGCGATATCCGAACCAGCGTCCCATTTGTAGCAGAGTGTCGTAGGCCGTACTGGACCGTACGTAGAAACTAACTAGCAGGTTTTCGAGGGTGAGACCGCGACTAAGTCGGTTTCCACCGACAAGGATCAGCTTTTGGTGAGGGTCGGCGTCGTAGTCAAGCATGTCCTGGGAGGAGCTGTTGAGAGCCAGCACCTTGACGGGCGTTCGCGATCCCAACAGATGATCGATCCCCGGCAGCAAGTCCTCAAAGGAGATGGGGGGAAACTTGTTGAAATCTGCAGAAGTAGGCACAAAGTCCTGATCCCACATGGCATGCAAGGTCTGCGACAACTTATCACGCGAGTAGGTCCATTGATTAACTAGCTCTGCGAACTGGCCCACAAGTGCGGTCTTTAAATCATTCTGCTTTTGAATGCTGGAGCTGGTATGTATCAGCATGCTACTGAGCTGAGTACCGTTCCTGTAATCGTTAGCAGCAGACGCGAGAATCCAGTTCAGAAGGGCCGACATCAGGGAATCAGAAACCGTGGGTTTCCACAATCTGGCCATGGACGTCGGCGGGGCCAATGAGGCTACCTCATCATCCGGAATGAAACGGACAACGTTGAGTTTGGATTGCCCCTCACGTTCTTCGCCGTTTCCAAAGAAGCGTGAAGCTCCGAAGTATGTGGCGGGCCGACTCAAGCTAATTATGAACTCGCTTGGGAACAGGTCCTTACCGTGCGTAGCGGTGCTGGCGTCCGGATCTATAAGTACGTTGGCAAACGGGGTTGCAGTATAGGCGACATAGGATACACGTCGAAACTTGTTCGTAATCTCGCGAATGAGGCCATTGATGGTTGACGGGTCAATTTCGCTGGCATCACTTGTTTCGTCCACGTCCTCGGCGGTCAGATCGGTCTGCTCGGCGAGAGGCGTACCCGTATTGATTGAAGCTTGATCAGCTTCGTCGTCGATTATCAGCGTAGGCGTGTCGGCCGGCACTCGTTCCAGCCACTTAGCAAGCCGGCGCAACACAGTCGCGTTCTTTTTGACCACCATGAGGCCGCGGGACCCCTGGGCCAGGGGTCCCGGATTGGTCGCGGGCTTGAAATCACCGCCTTCTTCAGAAGATGTTATGCCCCACCATTCTTGAACGGCAGTCGGATAGCCTACGCTGTCCGGGCCGTCGACGAGGCCCAGTTCTCTGTCCAACCGAATCTGCGTCTGTTGCCGCAGACTATTGTGGATTCCCGAAAGGACGATAACCAGTTTGTAGCCCCGGTCAGCGGCCTTCGCGATAAGCGCTGTGAAGTTAGCCGTCTTTCCAGACTGGACATACCCGAGGACCAACCCTCGGACGTCAAAGGGAGCGAGGGCGCCCTGAGGATCTATGAGGAGAGGGTCCTCAAGATGGCTGAGCACCAGGTCCGACTCCTTGTGCAACGAATTGACCTCGTCGAGGGACCGTCCTTTCTTGTCTATCAGAAAGGTCCGAAGCCGATCCCAGTAGTAGCCCTCTGACGACTCGTGGTCTTTGAACCAGGGACGCGCGCCCCCACCTCGGGGCACCAGCGAAATCGGTTCGAGAAATTCGGTCTCATCGTCTTCATTGCCAGGAGGAGCCTCAAACCTGCGCTTGAGGTCATCGTGGATGTTCGTCGGGGCAAGATGCAGATGGTCGGAATAGGTTCCGCCAAATGCATCTGTGTGAACCGTGATGACGCGTTGCCACTTGTCCAGGGTTTCTTGAAATTCACCAACCGAGTTCACGTGCAGTCCTCTCATCAGTTGATGCCAGGGCCTTCAGAATTGCTTCTAGGGCCGATTCATTTCCGGTGACCTTAGCAGCAGATTCAAGGGCCAACCGGCGTCGGGATTGTTCAGTCTCCTGCAGAGTCGCAACCGGCCAAGGCGCGAACGGTCCGAGGGTGCCCTGCTGCGGAGTCCCAGTCAGAGTTCCGGGCATGGCTCCTCCGGGCCGTTTCGGTGGCGTCAAAGGAGGCGGAGTTTTACCCGGACTTGTCGGGGGAAGCTTTTTTCGTTCTTTGGCGTTATAAGCGAGGTCGGCGGCTTTCCGGATGGGCCCCACAAAGGCCTTCACTTCGTCCTTTATCTGAGCCGGCAGTGTCACTCTCATCTTGGCGATGTTAATGCCGAACGCATTATCCAGTTGCGGCGGAAAATCGACCGACACCCTGGCCAGCTTGTAGTGTTCGTTCGGTGTCAGAAGCCCGCACCAGCCACCCGACTGAATGAGTCGGTTTGCACGGTATATGTAGAACCCCTGTTGGTTGTTCCACTTCTTAGGTCCCGAAAGAAGCTCGTGTTCTTTGGGGTCGTTGAACTGTTCTCTTGCCGGCAAAATGTACGGTTGCATCTCCACGATGCCGCCCCACCCCACGCCTGCAAGAGGGAACTCCTGAGCGGCCAAGGTTTGCGTTTTTTCATGCCAAGTGGCAAAAGGATCCCACGGGTCTAGCACCAAACCATTTAGGATGATGCGGAACTCATCAGGATGTTGATGCTTCGTTCGCGCATCTCCAGACAGAAAACGATGGAAGACCATGGCGAGGTGCAGGCCGAGCCCGTTGTGGTGATCGAAGAAGGCGTTGCGTGCTTTGTCGATACTGTTTGTGCCGCCCAGCAGTCGATCCAGGTTCGACCAGACGATCACAGTTCCGTGCGTCGTGGCCAGCCAGTCGCTAGCAATGGTTGGTAACGACTCAGTTCCCTGCCGGATGACCTCCCAATTGTTCGTCGTCTCGATGTGGTCAATATCGAACCGGAGAACGTCCACTGCGTGCTCAGTGCCGCGTCGCCTTGAACCGACTTGAAGAACCTTGCATTGGGAGATGCTGGCTGTCTTAAGTCCGAGGCCGAACTTGCCCAGGTCGTCCGTATCATAATCTTGATCGGACCCCAACCTCATTGCCTCTTCAAGTTGAGGCGGGGTCATTCCGTCGCCGTTGTCGGAAATTACCAGATAGCTGTTGTGACCTTCCCATACCATGTCGATTCGGACTTCAGTAGCTTGGGCCGCAATCGAGTTGTCAACTAGATCAGCCACGGCTCCGTTGAACGTGTAACCGATGTCCCGATACCCCTGGACCAAACGCTTCGCGTTCGGAACGATCTGAACGACTTCTTGCTGCAAAGTTTTTACCCCAATCTCGTGCTGAAACCCACCATCGGCGGGCACAGCAGACTCTTGCTCTCTCGCACATGATAGGCGGCCGCATCTTGCAAGTGCCTCTGTTGGTGCGCGACGCGCCCGCCAACGTGGCGGCCGGATCGTATTGTGTCGTACAGATCTGACAGAATCACCGACTGAAGGGAGGCGTCATGACTGGAGGCCGATTTCTCAACGTAAAGCTAACATCGGAGCGCTTGGAGCCAGGACACTGCTACACCCGAAGGCAGCTTCGGGACGCGTTCTCCGTTCCACGGTCCGTGGTAATCAATGACTGCTTCCTCCCGAGTGGGTTCAGCTCCATATGGATATTTCTCGCTGAACAAGGAGCCGCTGTTGGTTTGGAGTTTCCCTGTTCGATAGAGGGGAACTCCTTCCGGCTTCTCGACGGTTTCCCCGCCGACACTGCGCGTTTGCTGGCACAGCACCATGCGCGTGGGCTCCAGGTGCTCGTGTTTCTAAGAAAGCGAATGGACTCGCCGAGTCCGGTGTATGACTACCTGGGAACCTACACGTCCTCGTCGGAAGAAGTGGTGCGTCTGGTCCCTGCGGGTTCGAAAGTCGTCGATGAGAGGCAGGGGAGAGAACCAGAGTCGCGTCAGGTAGAGGCGAGAGGCAGGAGCGATCAAGGACGTGCGGTCGTTCCGTCAGCCGTCCATGGAATGCTTGAGCGAGAGTGTGCAGTCACGGGGTCCAAAGTTGACGCGGTCCTCGTCGCAACACCGATTGAACGGATGTTGCCAGCAAAGCTCGACGACGGATTCAACGTCCTGATGCTGCGCAGGGACGTGGCCGAACTGTTTACGAGAAATCAGATTGCAATCGATCCCAGTTCAATGACGGTGCGGGTATGCGAGGCATTGACCCAGACCGAGTACAGTCTGCTCAGTGATGCCCAGGTGTCCTGCCGCTCCCAGAGTGCCCCGAGCCGCAGCGCGCTTGCGGCGCATCTTAGTAAGTTCGTAGATGGCTGAAGTTCTTCCAGCCGACGCCGCATACACTCAGATGCTTCCGGTGCCTACGTCAGAGGCAGACTCGGACTGGCTTCCGGAGAACTGGTGACACCTGAACCCCCGGTTCGTTAGGACCGAACATTCGTGGATTTAACGAGGCTTGCACGATCAGCCTATTTCGTCGACTTCGCCGTCCCTATCAATTCCGCTGCTTGGAATGACAAAGGTCAGGAGCCTGCCTCCTCACCAGCGGCAGCTGGCCATTTGTAGGTCCTCATTATGAGGTCCACGAGTTGCCAGGCAACGTTCTCATCCATCTGGATCACCTGACTAACTTTCGGCTCAGATCGCCGGGAATCAGAACCATAAGTGGCCAAATGAATTAGTGACCCTCGCGAATCTGTTGACACGACCTGGTATTTGCAGTCGACCTCGGTGAGGTTTTCTCGTGCGTTTCCATCGCCTGGAAGAAGTGCTCTTATGATGGCCATTGTTGTAGGATAGGCTGCGTTGGATGAGCAGGGGCTGAAGATCAATCCGACGCGGAACGGCGAGTCGTGAAGACAGGCGTTTTGGTGTAAGTGTTCTCGTTCGCGAGTCAGGACATTGCTGGCCTGACATCGCCAAGTCATGAACGCGCTACGCAGCCTTGCCGTTTTGAATTTGGGCTAGTGCCGGGTCGCACAGGGGCGGTAGTCGCTGGAAGACTTGGTGCGTGCGACTGAGCCGCGGTCGCGGTGGCGCCATGGGTAAGCAGTATTCCGGCGAATTTGGTGATTGGGTGCTTCATTTCTCCTGCATGATTGTCACTGTCGCCATGAGGTCGCCATGAAGCTGATATCACCGACGTCGTACCCCCCCCGCGGGTACTCACGCTTGCCAGGACCGTTTTCGTTTCGGTACATGAACTGCCAGTGCCCGGCGCCGCGCTCGTATTGGATCCCGTCGAGGCAGAGGCTTTGGACCTGCTCCGGGAGCCCGGGGCCGCCGGGAAGTACCTGCTGGGCGATGGGGCGGAGAAGCTGTGGAGGGTACCGCGGGTCGGTTCGAACGACCTAGCGCCGAGCACTGGGTTCCTTGATGACTGGCAGCAGGCCCATATCGTCATTCGTAATGTCGCGATGCTGGCCCTGGACCGCTCAGGAAACCAATTTCTCGCACGACCTAGTGAGCATGCGCCTCGAGGGACGCTTTGGCTTCGCCATCAAGCGCGTGCCATCGTCGACATCGCGCTGGCTGCTTCTTAGTCCCAGCCACGACGTCAACCTCATCCTGCGTTGCCCGTCCAAGGCAGCGAGCGGAAAGCCCCAGCGGACGGCGTCCTTGTTGTGAAACGAACCGTTCAAGTTGAAGGCGATACTTGGAGCCACGACTGACGCCTTCTGGACACCTTAATCGCGAGTACCCTCTCCGCGGTTGCTGCCCTCGCCGGAGTTGCGCTCACGACCCGCCACGCACTCCGACGACATCACGCCGAACTCCAGGAGAAGCTGCGGCGCTACCAACAGGAGATAGTCGCCGAGAGATTGCCCTAGCGGGACGTCAATGGGAAAACCGCCAGGAAATTTGGGTTCCCGCGGTCAGCAAGGGTGACCGGCATCGACCTCATGGAATATACCCAAAGCGGCGTAGATAAGTGTTCAGGAGGGGTAGGTCATCTGGATCGGTGACGCTGAACGCTGAGGGCCTTTCGCCGCCAGAGTTCCAAGTCCCCGCCGAGGGGCTCCGTGGTCGCGCGCGTGGCCTACTCTCAAACGGTAGTAGACGCTGACAGCCTGGCGGGTGATGGCCGGGCGAAATTGTCTAAGACGACAGCGGCGACAGTCTCAGCGGGCGAGGTTAGGGGAATCATTACCCGGCCGGGCGAGGGGCCGGTGGTGGTCTTGCCTCGGAGGGCCGAACGCCGGGATGATCTGGGCCGACGCGACTGGACCAGACATTGATGGTTCCTGCGGAGAAGAAGGTCGTCGTGGGAATTGTCTCAGCTCCGAGGTATACAGGGCGGAAAGACTTACCGCCGAGCCGTGGCAGGACGACGAGGAAGATAGGAAGGCAGCGTGAGAGGCACACGCGGCGCTTGGCCACTCACCAGGTCTGCGCGGGCGAGTCCTCACAGCCGTGAGATGATGGCACTTGATTTTAGGAGCGTGGAATGAAGTTTCAGATGGGTGAGCTGTTTTGTGGACCGGGCGGGATGGCGCTAGGAGCCCACCAAGCGGCAGAGGCAGTCGGCGGAATCGAGCTGGAGCATGCCTGGGCCAATGACTACGACAAGGATACGTGCGCGACCTATCTGAGGAATATCCCCGGGGCCACCGGTTCGACCGTAATTCATGAGGACGTTCGAAAGCTCGACATTGCAGCTCTAAAGCCTGTTGATGGGTTCGCTTTTGGTTTTCCGTGCAATGACTTCAGTGTAGTCGGCGAGCAGAAAGGGATGGACGGGACTTTCGGGCCCTTGTACGAGTACGGTGCGAGAGTCCTGGATTCCTCGTCTCCCAAATGGTTTGTCGCAGAGAACGTGGGCGGGCTTCGAAATTCTAATGACGGCTTGGCGTTCGTCACGATATTGGACCGTTTGGCTCAGGCCGGATCCATGGGCGGATACGAGCTTTATCCCCATTTCTACCGATTTGAACAATACGGAATCCCCCAGAGACGTCATCGGGTTCTCATCGTCGGTATCAGACGAGATTTAGATGTCCAGTTTGGTATCCCGGCTACCGAAGCGTACTCACACATCGACAATTCTGTTGGTAGCCGCCTGACCATCCCGCCCATCCGTCCGGATGCTTATAACCATGAATTGACTCGGCAATCACCGACTGTGGTTCGGAGGCTTCAGCATATCCTTCCGGGACAGAACGCCTTCACGGCAAATCTTCCAGAGGACCTTCGACTGAACGTCGCCGGAGCCAAAATCAGCCAAATCTACAAACGACTCGAGCGGGACAAGCCCTCCTACACCGTCACCGGATCCGGGGGTGGCGGCACCCACGTCTACCACTGGGAGGAGCCCAGGGCCCTCACGAACCGCGAACGCGCACGGATCCAGACGTTCCCCGATGACTTCGAGTTCTGTGGCGCCAAAGAGAGCGTTCGAAAGCAGATCGGAATGGCAGTCCCGGTTGAGGGTGCCAAAGTGGTCTTCGAAGCGCTCTTTAGATCTTTTGCTGGTGTTAGTTATCCAGTAACGGAGCCTAATCTGGTACATGTTCTGAAAGAACCTGAGGCCCTTAAAGAAGTCGTTAGCGCGTAGGATGCAATTGTGACTGGGTTATTGACTGAATCGTTGTTTGACGAGGTTCTGCTGGAGCCTTTCCGTAACGGGGCTGACCGGCTACTTGCGGTTTCTGGTTATGCATCTCCCGCTATGGTGACTAGGCATGTCGAAGCAGCCAAGGACATCTCGAAACGGGGAATGGCCCTGGATCTGATAGTAGGCATGACCGGCTACGACGGGTTGCCCATCCACTCGCACATGGGTTTCAAGAGCATTGCAAGTCAGTCTGATCCAAGCGATTTCTCTTGCTCATATGTAACAGCAGGGGTGTCCGTTCATTCAAAGCTCTACGTATGGACACGCAAGGGCGAGCCTGTTGCGGCATGGACGGGGTCGGCGAACTATACGCAAAACGGATTTGGCGTAGGCACCCGTAGCTCGAGGCATTTTGAGGTAATGTCGCCGACATCCGCACCCGACGCCCTGGCTTACTTTGCGTCCACTGCCCTTAAAACAGTACGGTGCGATGCGGAAAATGTTGATGACTTGGTGTCGTTCTACACCCAAATAGAGCCCAATAGCGTGCAGACAGCTCGCAGTGACGAGTCGGCACAGGTGGCACTCTCCAGCTTGGATCACGTTGACCTGCCGCTGTTCATTACCCGAGGAGCTGGCAAGGGAACGGTCCATGACAGGAGTGGGCTGAACTGGGGGCAGCGCCCAGGGCGGGAGCCGAACCAAGCCTATATTCCCGTTCCGGTCGAAGTAGCGAGGTCCGGTTTCTTTCCTCCCAAAGGCGTCCACTTTAACTTGGTCACAACCGACGGAAAGTCGATGTTAATGGCCGTTGCGCAAGAGGGAAACAAGGCGCTCGAGAGTACCCAGAGCAACGCCCTGATCGGAAAGTACTTCCGTGATCGATTGGGACTCTCGGGCGGAGCGAAGGTCCGGATTGAGGACTTGGATGCCTTTGGTAATCGGTATGCCAGTATTTATAAGGTCGACGACAGTGAATACGTGCTTGATTACCGACCGGTCACGGCAACCGTTCTCAGCACCAACTAGATCTGCTTAAGCGGCAGAAAACGATTTATACCAGAGTGAGCGTGTACTTCACGCGCCGTTCGCCCACGCTGTGGCGGCTGGACCTGCGACTTAAGACTTGCGATGGCACAAAAGATGGCTGTTGTCTCGATTTCCATAGAGACCGCTTTGGCCTGTTCTCTGGGAGGCGTGGCACAGGGGGGGGGCGTCACACGTGATTGCTTGTTCCGGAACGGACGACGCCCGCAGCGGCATGTTCTCGTAGTAGGCCTGGAACGCGGCGGTGCGGCGTTGCCGGACTCCAAAAAGCGAGCAAAGGTGAAACGCTATTGAACTTGCATTCAATGTCTGAAGCACTGGGTACAGTTGCGTACATGCGTACATGCGGACGACTGTGACGACACCAGGCTTGCTCGAAGAGCGATTCGTAGGCGATATAGAAGGCAAGTTCTTTATCCCGGCCTATCAGCGCGGATATCGGTGGGGCGTCGACGAGGTCACCCGTCTCCTCGAAGATGTCGCCAATAGTCGTGAGCAGTCGTCGTACTATCTGCAACCGATCGTCGTGAAACGCATGACCGACGGTCGTTGGGAACTTGTGGACGGCCAGCAACGGCTTACGACATTGTTCCTGATTCTGCAGGACATCCGTCGATCCCTACCGTCGGCGAATGCGCGGTTCGAACTCGAGTACGAGACTCGAGCCGGGAGCCAGGCTTATCTGAAGGACCCCGATGAAGCGGGAAGCACGCGCAATATCGACTTCTTCCACATCCACCAGGCTGCTTCTATAATCAGATCGTGGTTTGAGGCACTGGGGCCCGGGGAGATTCAGGCGGCGATCGACTTCTACACAGATCTTTCACGCCGCGTGAAGGTGATCTGGTACGAGGCGCCGGAAGCTACGAACGCGACTGAATTATTCACTCGGCTGAACATCGGCCGCATCCCGCTGACCGATGCCGAACTCGTCAAGGCGCTCCTGCTGACACGCGCCATGGGCTCGCCGGGACAGCCCAACCGGTCGCAGGAGATCGCCGCGCAGTGGGACACACTCGAGCGCGATCTCCGCACGCCTGAGGTTTGGGCGTTCGTCGCGGGCCACGCGAACAGCCAGGCGACTCACATTAGCCTGTTGCTCGACACCCTTGCAGGCGGGCCGAGAGGACGCGACCGTCCGCTCTTTCACACGTTTAGTGCGCTGCGAGCGGAAATCGATGCCAACTACAAGACTTTCTGGAACAGAGTCATTGATCTCCACTCCCTGATCCTCGGCTGGTTCGAGGACCGAAATTTGTACCATAAGGTCGGGTATCTGGTCGCGACAAGGACGCCCTTTAGCGAGCTCGTTGTCGCCGCGGAGGGCAAGACCAGGAGCAGTTTCGAAATAACGCTTAATGACATGATCAAGACGAAATTGGCCCTGACGGATACAGCGCTATCCGGGCTCTCCTACGAGAGCGACGCGGGACGGGAGAAGGCGTCACAGGCACTGCTCTTGATGAACGTCGAAACAATTCGCAAAATGCAGCATTCTTCGGAGCGCTATTCGTTCCGTGCTCACGCGGCAGGCACCTGGTCGCTGGAGCACATCCACGCACAGAATGCCGAAGCACTTAATACGGGCGAGCAGTGGTCGAGCTGGCTCCGATTGCATCGTGACGCGTTAGTCGGCTTGCCGCTCGATGAGAGCACTCGTCGCGACCTTATCCGTCGGATTGACGACGCGATCCCGACGATCAGCCGAGAAACGTTCCGGGAACTGGAGCGCGAGGTGAACATGATCTTCTCTTCCGGTGATGAGGGCGCGGAGGGCGACGTGCACGTCATTGACAACCTTGCTCTTCTCGACAGCCGAGACAATAGCGCGCTGAGTAACGCGGTCTTCGAAGTAAAGCGGCTTGAAATCCTCCGAAGGGACCGCATGGGTTCGTATATACCTGTGTGTACGCGAAATGTGTTCCTGAAGTACTACACAGAAGAGAGTGCCCAGCAGGTCCACTTTTGGAGCGCCTCGGATCGTCGCGCCTATCTCGACGCGTTCCGCGATGAGATCGGCGCGTATCTGACGGAAGAAGCGAGCGAAGCATGAGTATCCAAAGCCGGTCCACGACGTTCACCGGCCTCTTCTTGCCCAACAACAGGGATGAGATTCGTGCGATCGAGATTCCTCTAATTCAGCGGGACTATGCGCAGGGCCGCGAGAGTGCCACCGTCGGCGAGATCCGCAAGAACTTCATCGACGTTCTGCATCTGGCCGTCGCTGGGGAGAAACCCGCTCCGGTCGACCTTGACTTCGTTTACGGCGAAGTGAAGTCCGGTGTGCTGGAGCCGCTCGACGGCCAGCAGCGGCTCACCACGTTGTTTCTGCTGCACTGGTATCTCGCATCGCTAGCGGGGGAGCTTCGTTCTCCTCAGGCATGGACGAAGTTCTCTTACTCCACCAGGCCGAGTGCTCGGCTATTCTGTGAACGGCTTGTGATGGCCCCGTTGCCAGACACCGTTGGGCTGCCATCAGCATGGATCATTGATCAGCCGTGGTACCTCTTCGTCTGGCGCCACGATCCGACAATCCAGTCCATGCTTGTCATGCTCGACGCAATCCACACTCAATTTCGGACCACGGACGCCAAGATGGCCTGGGCTCGGCTCCTAGACCCGGTCGAGCCGGCGGTTTCCTTTCTCTTGCTCGCACGGCCTGACATGGGCTCGGCTGCGGACCTTTACATCAAGATGAACTCACGTGGGAAGCCCTTGACTGAGTTCGAGAACTTCAAGGCGCATTTTGAGAAATCCATTGAGTCCACCGACCGCGCCAAGGAGTTTGCGCAAAAAGTTGACGGCGTGTGGTCAGACTTACTCTGGGGATTCCGCGGTGAAGACGACCTAGTCGACGACGAATTCATACGCTATATCGGCTTCATCACCGAGTTGTGCGAGTGGCGCGATCCTGATGCCGACGTTCGTGAGCGACGCGAACGTCTCAGCCGACGCACTGAGCGGGTATTTGGTGGGTCCAATCTCAAGCGGGCCGAGTCATTGGACTTCCTGTTTAAGGCGTTCGACGTATGGGTCGGCCGCGATGTTACCGGCGTATTTAGCGGGCTCTTCAGGAGTGCCAGCGAGCGGCCGGACGGGGTTGAAGCCGACCGCGTTGCGCTGTTCTTCCGCGACCAGCGGATTGACCTGTTTGACGCCTGCTGCCGCACCTTTGGAGATACAAGAGGCAGAACAAGGGTCTTCACGTTCGGTCAGAGCCTCCTTCTCTTTGCGATTCTCCTCCATCTCATGGATAAGACAGACGCGCTTCAGGCCCGGATCCGCTCCCTGCGTAATCTCATAGAAGCTTCCACGAACGAGCTACGCATAGACCGGATGCCCAGGTTGCTCCAAGATGTCGAACGAATTATGCGTGACGGCGCTCTCGACGAAATTGACGGCTTCAACAAGCAGCAGGTCGAGGACGAATTGCTGAAACGCGAGTTCCTAGCCGCAAGCCCAGAGCTCACTGAGACACTTCATCGCTTGGAAGACCATGAACTTCTGCGTGGATCGATCGTCGCCTTCTGGCTAGATCCAGCGAAGTTCGACGCTCGGTCCGACGCGTTTCTTCGCCTGGCGTCAGAACCCGAGTCCTGGCTTGAGGCCACGGGTGCGCTCCTCGCGGCCGGCGAGTATCAACGGACGACAAACAATAGGAAGTTTCAATTCGGAACGGGCTCCAGGCGTTTCGAGAACGCCTGGCGAGAATTGCTTACCGGCGCAGACCGTGAGGCGCTCTCCGCAACGCGCTCCGCTCTTGCCAAGCTCTTAGATGCCGTCCATGATGGGGACGATTTGAAGCCGACGTTAGCGGCTGTGCAATCAGAGTGGCTCGCCCAGCGTGAATCGGAGCTCCACTTCGATTGGAGGTACTACATGGTGAAATATTCAGCCATGCGCGAGGGGGGCTCAGGAATCTACTACTCAGAAGGCGGAGCGCTCGGCTACTCGCTGTGCATGCTCCGCGGTGGTACGAGCACACTCAACAGCAAGTACCGGGATCCCTACCTCCTTGCAATTTGGCGTAATCTCGGTAACCCACACGACGTCGATGACCCTTGGTTCACCGGATACGAGACCATTCCGCGATGGTTGCGGCTCACGCGCAGCGGCGTCGCGATCCGCTCAGTTTCGACGGGCTTCGAACTGTCAGGACCCGCGCTGGACGAATTCGCGGAGCTGTACGATTCGCTCCGGCGCGAGCTCGGTACGTCCCAGGGTGGCATTATCGAGACCAAACAGAGGGACGGAATCGACACGGTTGACCGCATCCGGATCGGAACAGACATTGTGCGGCGGCTTCTTGACGCGGGACTGTGATGAACAGGTCCCCCACACTCGCTTACTCGCTACACATCTCGCGGGCGTGAACCAATAGAGCCCAGAAAGCGTTGTGGACGCGGACCGAGGGGGAGTGCAAACTCATTCCGGCCGTCCTCTGTCAAAAGCTGGTGCTGGAGGAGATTGACCTGCGCGGCACGATCTCCGATGGCCGGGACCATCCCGCGGTGATCAAGATGGTGCAGGAAGGCAAGATGGACCTCAAACCGTTAGTCACCTGGAGGATCGCGCTGGAGGACCGGGTAGAGCAGGGCTTCGACACCCTCATCGACCACGAAGACACCGCCGTGAAGGTGCTGGTGCACCCGTAGCGGCGGGGGCTCGCAATACGCGGCGTCGCCGGCGGTGTGCCCGCCACCAACTCCGCAAGGTCGCGACAAGGCAAAGGCAGGCTGGCTCCGAAAGCCGGCCTGCCTCTTGCGGGTACGAGCGTGCCTACATAACCCCCGTCGGCACCAGCAGCACCCAGGCCAGGGCGGGAGCCACCAGGACCACGCCTCCGGCGTACATCATCAGCTGCTTGTACACGCGCTGGTGGTCGTTGTCGCGGGCGTTGGCCACCACCAGGGCGCCGTCCGTGGAGAACGGGGAGACGTCCACCACGGTGGCCGCGATGGCCAGGGCTGCCACGGTGCCGGAGGCGCTGAGCGAGCTGGTGGCCAGCAGCGGCCCGGCCATCGGGATGAACGCGGTGAGCAGCGCCGTCGAGGACGCGAACGCCGACCCGACCCCGATCACGTAGCAGAGCACCAGGGCGATCAGCAGCGGCGCGCCCAGCGCCAGGGCCATCTCGGCGAGGGTGTCGATGACGCCCACGTGCTGGAGCAGCGAAACGTAGGTGATCATGCCGGCCACCAGCAGCACCGTGGACCAGGACACGCCGCCGATGAAGGTCTTGTGTTCCTTGATGTTGACGAAGGCCAGCAGCAGGCCGGCGGACAGGGCCACGAAGCCGATCGGCATGTGGAAGACCAGCGTGCAGACCAGGATCGCGGCGATGAGGACCAGGGTGAAGAGCTGCTGTCCGCTCGGGCGGCCGGGGCGGGGCGTCTCCAGGCCGGCGTATTCATTGGCGTGCTTGTCGCGCAACTTGCCCAGCAGGCCGAACAGCACGATCGTCAGCGCGGACAGGATGAAGTTCAGCGCGAAGCTGGCCAGGAAGAGCGAGCCCTGCGAGATGGGGAAGCCGTTCTTCAGGGCGATGTCGTGCACCAGCACACCGGCGACGGACAGCGGCGAGAAGCCACCGGCGTGGGCGCCGTTGATCACGAAGGCGCCCATCAGCACCGGGTGGATGCGCGACTCGTACGCCAGGCCCAGCGCCGCCGGCGCCAGCAGCGCCACCGCGGCGGGGGAGAAGGTGCCCAGCGCCGTCAGCGCCGCGGCCAGGAGGAAGAACACCCAGGGCAGCAGCATGGTCTTGCCCCGGACCAGGCGCACGCAGGTCTGGACGATGATGTCGATCGACCCGTTCCGCTGCGCCATGCTGAAGAAGTAGGTCACGCCGATGATGGTTAGGACGATGCTGGCCGGGAACTCCTCCAGGATTTCCTTGTCGCTCATGCCGAGCATGAAGTAGCCGACGCCGAAGGACGCCACCAGCCCCATGACGCCGATGTTCAGCGGCCATTTGGTGGCGACGACGAACATCACCACGAGGATGACGAGCGGGATGATCTGGGTGGCGGTCATGGTCGGCTCCGAGTCAGGGGCGGCCGCGGGGTTGAACAGGCCACCTCCGAACAGGAGGGCGACCAGACCCAGGACGGCGATCGCGGCTACCGTCACCAGCAGGATACGGCGGCGCCGGTCCGGGCGCCGGGAGCGCTCGACGCGGGTGTCGCCGGGTGCGGCCCGGTGCGGCGCCTTTTCTACGGTTTCTTCTGCAGTCTTTTCTGCGATGTTAGTCATGATGCTTTCTCCTCATCGAGTAGCGCTGGCAAAGGAGGCGTCGACGGCGGTGCCGAGGGCCTCGGGAAGGTGGATGGTGGTGGTGGCGATGGTGCGGGCGGTGCGGTCGACGCCGACGAGCAGTTGCCCGTCCCGTTCCTCGCTCCAGGTTTCGATCACCCCGGCCGGGGTGCGCAGCCGCAGGGTGGCGCCGGCGGGGCCGCCGGTGATGTCGGCCAGCAGCGTGCCCGGGGTGCGGGCCGCGAGGGTCAGGGCGATGCTTCCGGTGATGGCCAGGGCCGGGTGCGGCTTGCCCATCGAGAGCATGACGACGGCGACGTCGGACTCGGCGTCGGACGGGGCGGGGGCGCCCACGACGGCGACCTTGGGGACAGCGCGGGCCGCCTCGCCGGGCGTCGCCGCGAGCCCCATCCGCACGGCGGCCTGGCGTCGGATGTGTTCCAGGGTGTCCAGCTGCAGGTCCAGTCCGGCGGTCCAGCTGGCGTGGCGCTCCGGGTCGAGTCCCAGCTCCTCGGCGCGCAGCATGACGACGGGGGCTCCGGCGTCGACCATGGAAACGGTCCAGCGGGTGCCGCCGGCGGTGATGGTGTCGGTGGCGGAGCCGGTGGGGAGCAGCCGGCCGGTGGTCTTGCCGGCCGGGTCGAGGAAGCCGAGCCCCACCCGGTAGCCCGGGAACGGGACGCCGGGCATCTGGGCCTGCGGGACGATCGGCAGGGCGCCGGCCGGCGTCGAGACCCGCTGGATGATGATCTGGCCGGTGTTGGTGTTGCGGGTGACGATCCGGGTGACGTCCCCGGTGGGGACCACCCAGCCCTTTTCGATGGCGTAGAGGCCAACCACTGCCGAGCAGTTCCCGCAGTTGCTGCCCCAGTCCACGGCGGCCTCTTCGATGCCCACCTGCGCGAAGGTGAATTCGACGTCGATGCCGGCGTCGGCGGGGCGGTGCAGGATCATCGCCTTGCTGGTGGTGGAGGTGGCGCCGCCCACCCCGTCGATCTGCCGGTGGTCGGGGCTGCCGAACAGCCGGGGCAGCAGCACGTCCGGGCTGGTCCCGGTTTCACCCAGCTGCTCCGTTTCGAAGACCCAGCATTTGCTGGTGCCTCCGCGCATCCACTCCGCTTCGATCTTCATGGTCTGTTCCTTGCTTCGGTTCTGCTTCGATCTGCCCCCCATGGTGTTCAAGGGCTTGATTCGAGATTGATCCAGATCACAAATGAAGACAAGGTTGGATTTCTGCAAGGGAGTGTAGCGATGCTTAATTCACTGCCACTGAGGCTTGCACGATCCCGCGGCGGGGGTTGCCGCCGTCGGAAATTGCTCCCGCCACCCCACGCAAGGGAGCGTGGATGTATAGAATGAACGGATTCAACAGAAGGGCCAAGCGTTGCTTAACGATCCTGATAAGGAATTGTTTGATGTCCGGCGCCTTGCTCTGCTGGTGGAGGTGGTGGAGCAGGGATCGATTACTGCTGCGGCTGAGCTGATGATGTACACGCCCTCCGCCGTTTCGCAGCAGCTGCGCAAACTCGAGCAGGAAGTGGGGCAGCCGCTCCTGAACCGCCGCTCCCGCGGGGTGGTGCCCACCGAGGCGGGGCAGATCCTCGCCGGCCACGCGCGCAAGGTCATCGGGCAGATGCGCGCCGCCCAGTCGGACCTGGACCAGATCGCCGGCCTCAAGCGGGGCTCGCTGACGGTTGGCACCTTTCCGACGCTCGCCGGCTCGTTCCTGCCGGTTGTCATCCGGGCCTTCAAGAAGAGGTACCCGGCGATCGGCCTGTCCCTCCGCAGCGCGCGGTTCGATGAGCTGGTGAGCGACCTGCAGTCCGGAGTGACCGGGCTGTGCCTGCTGTGGGACTACCCTTGGAACCGCTTTCACGACGATTCCATCCGGATCACGGAGGTTTTCCAGGAAAGCACGGTCCTGCTGGTGTCCCGCAGCCATCCGCTAGCCGACCGCGACGAGATCCGGATGGAAGAGCTCCGCAAGGAATCCTGGATCGTGCGGGCCGAGGCGCACCCCGTCGTCGAAGTGCTGCAGCGCTCCGCCCATGAAGCCGGCTTCGAACCGACCATCGGCTTCCTGGCCAACGACTACCAGGAAGCGCAGGCGATGGTGAGTGTCGGCATGGGCGTGGCCATGGTGCCGAAGACGGCCGTGGCCCTGCAGCACCCGGACGTCCGGGTGATCAGCCTCGGCGAGGCCGCGCCCCTGCGGCGGGTACTCCTGGCCCAACGCCAGGACAAGGTCTACGCCCCGGCAGAGGTCGCCTTCCATTCCACGTTGCTGGAAATCGCCCGCGAACGCGCCGGGGACTACCTGTAGGGAGGGCGCCCCCGAGACAACCGGTCCGCCAGCGCTCGCCGACCCGCCCGCGCTCCAGGACGACGTGGTCGCGGCCTTGCTGGTGCAGCACCCGACTCATTGCGAGCCCGGCCTGACCGCCGCCGATGACAACAATGTCCTGCTGCTCCCACATGCTCAGCTCCTGGGAACCGGTGACCCACCCGGCGCACCAACCGCATGCACTCGCCGGGTTGTTTGAAGTGTCAGCCTGCCGGCTTGATGTTTTGGTTGATGTGGAAGAGGTTGCCGGGATCGTACTTGGCCTTGACTTGGGCGAGGCGGGCGTAGTTCCCCGCGTAGGTGTCCTCGATGTGTGGCTGGTCGTCGGCGTCGAGGAAGTTCACGTAACCCGCACCGGAGCCGAGGGGGTGGAGTTCGGCATAGTAGTCGCGCACCCATTTCCTGTTGGCTTCATTGTCGGCCGGATCCTCCCAGTGGCAGGCAATGTCCACTGCAAAGTCGGCGTCGCGGTAGGGGAACGCGGTCTCGTCCCGCCCGACCCGCTGGACGGCACCGTTGATGGGATAGAAGTGGTTGGCCGTCTGGACGCTCGGAATGGCCTCGCCGAACTTCTCAGCGACACGGACGACGTCGTCGGTCAGGCGGGGCAGGAACGCGGACTTCCAGTAGGCCTGCAGGCCCTTGGGATACATGGGGTCGAAGAGTGTATTTAGCACCGTGTACGGAATGGGACCCAGGAAGGAGCCGGCGGCGGGCGCGACGTCGAGGAACGGCTGCCATTGACGCTCCCCTTCGTCGTGGGGGCCCGCCCAGCCGCCCACCAGTACCACCACGGGCTTTCCGTGATATTCCTCAGGCAGGAAGGGGACAGGCGGCCCCTGGTGGAAGCCCAGGAACACTCCCATTTCCTCCGGTGCGGTGGCGATGTAATCCCGGTAGAGCCGTGCCACCGCGTCGGCGTGCTCCAGAAGGTAGATGATCACTCCGCCGTAGAGAACATCCACCGGGTGAAGGTTGAACTCGAAGGAAGTCACGACGCCGAAGTTGCCGGTCCCGCCGCGCAGCGCCCAGAAGAGGTCCTCGTTTTGCGTGTCGCTGGCGACCAGGAACTTCCCGTCGGCGGTCACTACGTCCGCGGATTTCAGGTTGTCGCACGAGAGCCCGTACTTGCGGGCGAGGTAGCCGATGCCTCCGCCGAGGGTCAGTCCAGCAACGCCCGTTGATCCAATGATGCCTCCGGTGGTGGCAAGGCCGAAGGCGCACGTGGCGTGGTTGAAGTCTGCCCATGTCACTCCGGCTTCGGCCCGTGCTGTCGCATTGGCAGGATCCACGCGCACGCCCCGGCAGCCAGTGAAGTCGATGACGAGGCCGCCGTCGCAGGTCCCGAACCCGGGTGCGCTGTGGCCGCCGCCGCGCAGCGCCAGGTCCAATCCGGTGTCCCGCGCGAAGTTCACGCCTGCAATGACGTCCGCGACTTGCGACACGCGCAGAATGGCTGCGGGGCATTTGTCGATCATTCCGTTGAAGACGGCACGCGCGGTGTCGTAGTCCGCGTGATCGCTCGTGATGACCTGGCCCCGCACTTTCTCCTGGAGGGCCTGGAAAGAGCTGTTGTCCACCGTGTACTCCGATTCACCCGGGCCGGGCATGCCCGGGCAACTGGGCACGGCCGCTGGGTCGTGCCGGGTAATGGGTTTAGCAGCCGATGGGGCCCTGGGTCGTGGAGGGCAAAAGCCTATGCCGCAGGCTTCCACAGCGGCGGAGACCTAATGCACCTTGGCAACCCAGCATCGTTGCGCGGTTTGCCTTGGCGTGATTCCGAGACGGGGTTCGCCCTCGTCTCAACGGGTTACAGCACGGCTATTCGTAAATTACCCCCGCCCCATACGGCGGTCAATAACCTGTTGCGCGGCCCCCGCCTTGCCCCTTCGGCCAATGGGTTCTGCTTCGCCACCAGCCCCGGCAGCCTGTCTCCGGGCCCGGTCAGGCACCGGCGGAGGCGCGGAACGCCAGGTACCGCGGGTCGCCTCGACCCAGCAGCGCTCCCAGTACCTCCGCCGCCTCGGCGTCGGCGGATCCCATGTCCGTGGAGAGCCAGCGCATCAGGAGCCCGGGGTCGGCGCTGGCGCGTGCGGCCGATCCCACGGCCAGGTCCAACTGGTCCCGGAGCAGCTGGACCGCTAAAACGCCGGACCGGCTGAGGAGGGGAGCCCGGTAGGATTCCAGCGCTTCAGCCACCCGGCCCTCGCGCAGCTGCCCCAGCACACGCCCCGAGTCGGACCGGCCGGCCACGTCCGCCGCCAGCCGGTACGGGTTGGACAGCACCGCCTCGCCGAGCAGCGAGCGGAGCCGGAACATCTCGGTGCGGATGGCCTGCGGAGTCCCGGCGTCGCCGTGCAGTTCATAGGCCAGTTCCTCCGCCGCCCAGCCCTGGGCGCGGGAGTCCAGCAGCGCCAGGATCTCCGCGCGGCGCGGCGTCAACCTCACGCGGCTGCCGTCGGCCAGCACCGCCGCGGGCTTGTCGCCCAGCAGTTCCAGGGACGCCACCGCCGCCCTCGGCAGCGGGTCAACCGGGCCGCGAAGGCGCTCGCGGGGGCGCTGCCCGCCCGGGCCCGACGGCGCACCCGCGGAAGTCCCGCCGTCGGCCATCCCGCCGTCGGGCGTCCCCAGGAGCGACTCCGCCACCCGCACGGCGCACCGCACCATCCGCAGGGTGTCCGCACTGATCGTGTCCAGCGGCCCCGAGACGTCCAGCACCCCCAGCACCCGCCCGGTCGCCGGATCCATGATGGGCGCCGCCGAACACGCCCACTCGTGGTGCGTGCGGACCAGGTGCTCGGCGGAAAACAGCTGCACCGGGCTACCGGTGACCAGGGCCTCGCTGATGGCGTTGGTGCCGATCCCGGCCTCGGACCAGTCGGCCCCTTCCAGGAACTCCAGCCGGTCAGCCTGCCGCAGGACGGCCGGGCTGCCCACCCGCCACAGGATCTCGCCGCTGGCATCGGTCAACACCAGCAAGTGCCGGCCGCTCCTGGAATCGTCGGCCAGCAGCTCATGCAGGGCCGGCATCACGCGCTGCAGCCGGTGCTCCCGCCGGAGTTCCAGCACCTCGGACACCTCGTGCAGGTGGCGCGGGCTGTGCTGGTCCGGGCTGATGCCCAAGGCCATGGCCCGGTGCCATGAATCGGCCAGGCTGGCGGGGATTTCGGGGCGCGGGACACCGGAGATGACGAGTTCATGTGCGCGGCGCAGGGTCCGTGCATACCGTGCCGGGTCAGAGAACCTCAGGCCGTAGTCCACTCAGCTCCTCCCCGCAGTCGGCGGCAGTGCCGGACCGGTGGGCGTGTAACGCGGCTGTTACCCCCGGCGCGCTCCAATGGTGATGCAGCTCACGCTCGCCCCAGCATATCGCAGGGTACCGGCGGGACGGGGCTCACCTGGCAACATCACAAAGGAGTGGAGATGACCGGAACACCAACCGCTGCCGCGCAGGCCTGGCTGGCGCGCTTTGATGACGCGCTGCAACGGCGCGACGTGGATGCGGCACTGGAGCTTTTCGAGGATGACAGCTACTGGCGCGACTTCGTGGCGTTCACCTGGAACCTGAAGACCCTCGAGGGTAAGGCGGACATCCGTCGCATGCTGGAAGCGACACTGGAACGCGTACAGCCCGCGGGCTGGGCGCTCGCGGAGGACGCCACCGGGGACGCCGACGCCGTGGAAGCCTGGATCACGTTCGAGACCGGCGACGCCCGCGGCTACGGCCACCTCCGGCTGCGGAACGGCAAGTGCTGGACGCTGCTGACCACCATGCAGGAGCTGAAGGGCTTCGAGGAGAAGAAAGGCCCGCGCCGTGAGCAGGGCGTGGCCCACCAGATCGTCCGCGGCCGCCGGTCCTGGCTGGAACTGAAGGAAGAGCAGGAGGCCCGGCTCGGCTACGAGGAGCAGCCGTACTGCGTGATCATCGGCGGCGGGCAGGGCGGCATCGGCCTCGCCGCCCGGCTGCGGCGCCTCGGCGTGCCCACCATCATCATCGAGAAGAACCAGAACCCCGGCGACTCCTGGCGGAACCGCTACAAGTCCCTGCACCTGCACGATCCCGTCTGGTACGACCACCTGCCGTACCTGAAGTTCCCGGACGACTGGCCGGTCTTCGCCGCCAAAGACAAGATCGGGGACTGGCTGGAGCACTACACCCGGATCATGGAGCTGAACTACTGGTCCGGCACCGAGTGCGTGGGAGCGGCGTACGACGACGGCGCGCAGGAATGGACGGTCGACGTCGTCCGCAACGGCGAACCGGTGACGCTGCGGCCCAAGCAGCTGGTGTTTGCCCTGGGCGTCTCCGGCTACCCGAGCATCCCCGCCTTCGACGGCGCCGAAAGTTTCCTCGGCGAGCAGCGCCACTCCTCGCAACACCCCGGCGGCGGGGACTGGACGGGCAAGAAGGCCGTGGTGATCGGCTCGAACAACTCAGCGCACGACATCTGCGCGGATCTCTGGGAGCACGGCGCCGACGTCACCATGGTGCAGCGGTCCTCCACCCACATTGCCCGCAGCGAGTCGCTGATGGACCTGGCGCTGGGTGATCTCTACTCGGAGCGGGCGCTCGCCAACGGCATCACCACTGAGAAGGCGGACCTGTTGTTCGCCTCGCTTCCCATGCGGGTGCTGCCCGGCGCGCAGGTACCGGTGTACCAGCAGATGGCCGAGCGGGACGCGGAGTTCTACTCCCAGCTCGAGGCCGCCGGCTTCGACCTGGACTTCGGCGTGGACGGGTCCGGCCTGTTCGTGAAGTACCTGCGGCGCGGCTCGGGCTACTACATCGACGTCGGCGCTTCCCAGCTGCTCATCGACGGGCGGGTGAAGCTGAAGTCCGGCCAGGTCGCCAAGATCACCGGCAACGCCGTCGTGATGGACGACGGGACCGAGCTGGAGGCGGACCTTATTGTCTACGCCACCGGTTACGGCTCGATGAACGGCTGGCTGGCGGACCTGGTCTCTCCCGAAATCGCGGACAAAGTAGGAAAATGCTGGGGATACGGCTCGGATACGCCAAAGGACCCTGGTCCATGGGAGGGTGAGCTGCGCAACATGTGGAAGCCGACCAATGTACCCAGCCTGTGGATCCACGGCGGCAACCTGCACCAGAGCCGGCACTACTCCGCCTACCTGGCCCTGCAGCTGAAGGCCCGGATGGAAGGACTCGAAACGCCTGTTTACGAACTGCAGCCAAGTCACCACACCCGCTGACCGGGCTCAATCGGCGGCCGCCGGCTGGACCCGACCGGCGGCCACCGGCCGGCCCGGTGAAACCCCATATCCGTTCCACTGATTGGAAGGACCATCATGAAGGCAGCACGTTTCCATGGCCGCAAGGACATCCGGATCGAGGACGTCCCGGAGCCGGAGCTCCGGGCCGGCGCGGTGAAGATCGACGTCGCGTGGTGCGGGATCTGCGGCACTGACCTGCACGAATACCTGGAGGGCCCCATCTTCTGCCCGGCGCCGGGGCACCCGCACCCGCTCTCGCACGAGGAGTCACCGGTGACCCTGGGGCACGAGTTTTCCGGGACTGTGTCCGAGGTCGGCGACGGGGTGGAGGGCCTCGCGGTGGGGGACAACGTCGTCGTCGAACCGTATTTTGTGGACGGCGACTGCGACATGTGCCAGGCCGGCAGCTACCACCTGTGCCGGCAGATGGGCTTCATCGGGCTCTCCGGCGGCGGTGGCGGCCTGAGCGAGAAGATCGTGGTGGATCAACGGTGGGTGCACCCGATCGGCGACATCCCGCTGGATGAGGCGGCCCTGATCGAGCCGCTCTCCGTGGCCCACCACGCGGTGGCGCGCAGCGGCGCCAAGGCTGGCGACGTGGCCCTGGTGGGCGGGTCGGGCCCCATCGGGCTGCTGACCGCGGCCGTCCTCAAGGGCATGGGCGTGACGACGATCATCAGCGAGCTGACGCAGGCGCGGAAGGAAAAGGCCCTCTCCAGCGGGGTGGCGGACCACGTGCTGGACCCCAGCCTGGAGAACGTCCCGGCCCGGGTGCTGGAACTCACCGGCGGCACCGGCGCGGACGTGGCCTTCGAATGCGCCGGCGTGAACGCGGTGCTGGACACCATGCTCGACGCCGTCCGGCCCGGGGGAGTGGTGGTCAATGTCTCCATCTGGGGCGCGCCCGCCACCGTGGACATGCAGAAGCTGGTGCTCAAGGAGATCGAGCTGCGCGGCACCATCGCCTACGTCCGGGACCACCCCGCCGTGATCAGGATGGTGCAGGACGGCAAGGTGGACCTCAAGCCCTTCATCACCGGAAGGATCGCGCTCGACGACCTCGTGGAACAGGGCTTCGACACCCTGATCAACCACAAGGACACAGCGGTGAAGGTGCTGGTGCATCCGTAGGGGCCGGGACCCTGTGCGGTGCGCCGGGCGTTGCCGGGACTATGCGGGCCCCGGCAACGCTGCGGGTTGGGTGGCTCCGGGCCCCATGGCGCCGCCTGAAGCTGGCTCGGCGGAGAGCTTCTGCGCCGGGTAACAGTCGGGTGTTCCCATCCCGGGTCTGGGTTGGAACAATGCTGCCATGGCACGAATTCTTGGGTTCCTGTTGTTCCTGGCCGTGGTGGTCTACGTGATCGCCGCAACGTGGCTGTTCGTCCTCGCGCTGGTCCTGACCGTGGCGATCGTCAAACATGTACGCACCCGGCACCGCGTCGCCCCGCGGGCCGCCCCGGCAGCGAAGCTCCACCACAACGCTCCAGCCGTCCCGCGCGCTATCCCGAGCCCCGCCCCGGCTCCGGCGCCGGCCTATCTGTCCCGGTGGTCGGTCCAGCGCCGGTGGGTCGTCGCCGGTGACAAGGACGACTGGGACCAGGCCTTCCGGGACGCCGAGCTTCGGGCGCAGGTTTGCGCCGCCGGACCGGGGGCCTCCCGGAGGTAGCGCGCGCCGTCACCGCCCCGCGATGTGCTCCGCCACGAACTTCGCGTCGTCGCCCACCACCGATAGCGTGGCCGACAGGTGCTTCGTGAGCCAGGGCAGGCCCACGGCATAGAGACCCGGGACCTCAGTGACGCCCCGGCGGTGCCGCGGGTAGTTCCACTCGTCCAGCACGGGCGCGTCGAGGAAGCCAAAGTCCAGGCCGTAGCCGGTGCACCAGATGACCGAGGTGACGCCCTCGGCAGCCAGGTCGAGCCGCGCCCCCGAATCTGCGGGCAGCCAGTCGTCCGCCGGCGCGGGTTCCGCGGGCGGGGCGTCGATGCCTGCCGCGGCGATGTAGGCGTCGGCCATCCGCCCAAGGCGCTCGCGGAACCCCGCCTCCACCAAGGCGAGGCGTGCGGGGAGATCGTCGCTGAAGACGAGGCTGCCGTCGTCCGTTCCCTCGAACCGACCGTGCAGGCGGACGCCCCGGCGGCCGAGGTCGCGGAGGTGGATGCCATGGCCGCCGCCGTTGCCGGAGATCAGCGGGTTGCACATGAACCGCGCGGCCGGTGACGGCAGATGGTCCGCCTGGAGGCCGTTGATGCCGAATTCGGGGCCGTGGAGGTTGACCTGCAGAATCCACTGGAAAACATCCTGGCCGCGGTACCGCCGCGGAGCCTCGGGGCAGGTGGAGACGGACAGGTGGACCTCTCGGCCGGCATCGAGCAGGTCCTCGGTGATCTGCCCGCCGGGCTGCCCGGTGCCTACCACCAGCACGGCGCCGTCGGGAAGCTGCTGCGCGTTGCGGAAGTCGTGGCTGTGCAGCTGGCGGATGTGCCCGGGGAGATTGCCTGCCGACGCCGGAATCCGCGGACGCTGGAAGGCGCCGTTCGCGAGGACCACGTTCCGCGCGAGCCAGCGGCCCTGATTGGTCTCCACCGTGAAGCGTCCGTCGACGACGCCGACCCGGGTCACCTCCGTGCCGAGCCGGACCGGCGCCTTGATCCGCGCGGCGTAGTCACGGAACAGCCCGATGACCTCGTCCCGGGGGAGGAAGGCGTCCGGTTTCGGGCCCGTCGTAGCTCAGTTCCGGCAGCAGGAACGAAAAGTTCGGGGTGTTCAGGAAGAACGAATCCCAGCGGTCCTGCCAGCCGCCGCCAAGCTCCGCCCGCTGCTCCAGCACGTAGTGGTCGACGCCGAAGCGGCTCAGCCAGCAGCTGGTCGCCAGGCCCGACTGTCCCGCGCCGATCACCAGGGTGTCGGCCGACTGGACGGGTCCCGCACCGGGGGAGGGCATGGCTACTTCCTCGGCACTTTCGGTGCCTTGGAGGCTTTGGGCGCCTTGGGCGGCAGCCCGGCCACGTACTCGAACGCCTTCTCCACCCAGGCCCTGGCGCGCTCCTCGCCGGTGCCGCCGCCGTCGCCGTTCCAGGTCTCCGGCAAGCCGGTGTAGCCACCCATGGGGCGTTCGGCCGGCCCGAACGGTACGGTCCGCTCGGTGCTTTCGAGCGTCTCCTTGTCCGTCTCGGAGAGCTTCACGCCGATGGTGGGACCGAACAGGCCGGCCAACATGTTGCCGTTCACGAACGCCCCGAGGTTGCCGAACATCGGCTTGACCACCACCTCTGGCAGGTGCGGCATCACCGCGCGGAAGCGGGACTTGTCGGCGTCGGACGCTTTGGGCATTTCCATGCGTACCTCCCGGAACTGGGGGGCCATTGAACGGGTCTTTCTGCAGGATATGCCCGCGGCCGCGCCCGGTACAGGCCGCCGGTGTTCTGCCCCCGCTACTGCAGCCCCGGCACCCCGTCCCGGATCTCAAACGACGCTTTCGTGCTCACCGGTGCGCCCGGCGTCGTGACGTAGTCCAGCGTCCGGAAGGCGGCGGTCATGGCGTCCTTGGTGATGCGGGTGTTCACGTAGCCGCGGTTGTCGTTGTAGAACTTCAGGTGCGGGTTCCAGTCCATCGTGGCGTCCGTGGTGGAGCCGGTTCCATTGCCGGTCGAGGTGATCGAGGTGCACACCAGTTCGGAGCCGACCACGGGGGAGGCCGGGTCCTTGTAGTCCACCTTGACGTCGTTGGCCCAGTTGCGGTGCACGTCGCCGGTCAGGACGACGGCGTTCCGCACGTCCGCGTCCACCCAGCCCTGCGTGATGCGGCGGCGTGACGCGGCGTAGCCGTCCCAGCCGTCCATGGAGACGTCGTCGATCTCCGGTGCCTGGTTCCGGTCCCGCTCGGCGAAGAACACCTGCTGGCCCAGAATGTCCCAGCGCTGCGTGGAGTTCCGGAACCCCTCCAGCAGCCACTTCTCCTGCTCCGCGCCGGTGATGGTGCGGTCCTCCGCCAGGCGCTCGGTAACGTTCTTCCGCCATCCGTCGCCGGCGAGCTGGTCGTCGCGGTACTGCCGGGTATCCATCATGTGGAAGTTGGCCAGCTGGCCCCACTGCAGCTTCCGGTAGATCTTCATATCGGCACCCGCCGGCACGGACGGGCGCCGCAGCGGCATGTTTTCGTAGTAGGCCTGGAACGCGGCCGCCCGGCGTTGCCGGAAGTGCCCGGTGGTGTCGTTCAGCTGCCCGGCATCGCGGTTCTCCGGGACATCGTCCGCCCAGTTGTTGTCCACCTCGTGGTCATCCCACACCACCAGCCACGGCGCCACCGCGTGCGCTGCCTGCAGGTCGGCGTCGGCCTTGTACTGCGCGTGCCGCTGTCGGTAGCCGGCCAGGTTCACCGTCTCCGGACCTGCGTGGTCGCGCGGGTTGCCGCCGCCGATCACGTAGCTGTCCTTTTTGTACTCGTACAGGTAGTCGCCCAGGTGCAGCACCAGGTCCGGGTGGTCCTGGGCCAGCCGTGCGTAGGCGGTGAAGTAACCGTGCTCGTACTGCGCGCAGCTGGCGAACGCCATGGCCAGCGCCGCGGGCGTCTCGTGCGGTGCCGGGCTGGTCAGCGTCCGGCCCACCGGGCTGATGTGCCGGCCGGTGCGGAACCGGTAGAAGTATTCGCGGCCCGGCCGCAGGCCTTTCAGCTCCGCGTGCACCGAGTGCGCGGTCTCGATCCGGGCGTGCTCGACGCCGCGGGCCACCACCGTGCGCATGCCTGCGTCCTCCGCCACTTCCCACGCCACCGCGACGTTGCGTGCGGGCATCCCGCCCAGCCCGTCCCCGGCCACCGGGTCCACCGCCAGCCGGGTCCAGATCACGAAACCGTCCGGCCACGGCTCGCCGGAGGCGATGCCGAGCCGGAACGGATCGGTGCGGAGACCGGCGTCGTCCGCGGTGGAAACGGCGACGGCGGCCCCCGGCCAGGCGGCGACGAGCCCCGCTCCGAGGCCGGCGGAAAGAACGGATCTGCGCGAAATGTTGTCCATGCCCGCCACGCTATTCACGCCGGATTGACCCAATCCAAGGAAGACATGAATGGGCAGTTAACTGCGTGACAAGACCTGACACGACAACCGCGCCCGCCGGGTTCCGGCGGGCGCGGTTGTCGTGGAGGCGCGGTGCTCCGTGCGGCGCTGGCTTAGGCGTGTGCCTTGGCGCGGCCCTTGGTGAGGATGATTGCCAGCGCGATCATGCCGGCGCCGAGCACCAGGTGCAGGATGTTGTCCAGGCTGTTCAGCGGCACGAAGTCGCCGGCCGAATCTTCGGGAACTACCAGGCCGTACACGAACAGGACCAGGTAGATGACACCGCCGTAGAGCAGGAAGGAGCGGGCGCCGGTGGCGGTACGGGCCAGCAGCAGGCCGGCGGCGCCGAAGAGCAGGTGGACGATGTTGTGCAGGACCGAGACCTGGAACAGTCCCAGCAGCATGGCCTCGGAGTGGTGGCCGGCGAATTGCAGCGTCTCGTAGTTGCTGGTGATGCCCGGGACGAAGCCCAGGATGCCGACCAGCAGGAAGACGGCGCCGACGGCGAGGCTCGCCTTCTGGACGGTGGTGCGGGCTGCGGTCCGGTTGTGGGTCGTGGTTGTCATGCTGGCTCCTTGGGTGCGGGCTTGCGGTGAGGGAGCGACCTGTGGTTCGGCCGTTCCGATGCTTATGCCAGCAATTCGGAGGACATTGAGCGGCGGATTGCTCCATCCGGTGGATTTTGCTCCGGGAGCAGCAAGGCGAGTGAATCCTGCGGGACTACTCCCGTGCGACCGGTACGTCCCTTCCGCTGACACAAAGCATTGACTCATGGGCAGTGTTTGCTCTACGTTCTCGAATTACGGAAGCACTCATGCATTTTGTAAAAGCGGAAAGCGTGATTTTCATGGGGTCAGCCATGATTGAGACGAACGACAATATGCTCATGATTCTTGGCGGTGACGGGTATTTGGGCTGGACGCTGGGACTGGCCTTGGCCAACCGCACCGGCCGGCAGGTGGTTCTGGTGGATAACCTCATCAAGCGCCGCTGGGAAGAAGAGGCTGGGGCCAAGGTCCTGGTGCCACTCCGGAGCCCCGAAGCGCGCATCGCCGAATACGAACGGATCTTCGGGAAACAGAATCTTTCATTCGAGAATGTCGAACTCCTGGACCCGAAGGCTGTTGAGAAGGTAATTGCGAAGTACCGGCCCGCCGTCGTCATCAACGGGGCCCAGCAGCCCTCCGCGCCGTTCTCAATGAGTAGTGCGGAGAATGCGGCAGCCACCTTTACGAATAATATCGTCGGCCACCTCAACGTGCTGTGGGCTATCGCGCACCTGAGCAGAGCCACTAAATACATCAAGCTTGGCTCCGGAGGCTGCTACATGGCCACCGACACCGGTGCGGTCCCGCTCGGTAAGCACGACTTCGCTTTCGAACATGAAGGCCGGCAGCACAAGGTCCTGCAAAGCTTCCTTCCGATGCAAGCCACCGACTTTTACCATCAATCGAAGATCACTGACCTGCTGATCGATGACCTTTGTTCCAAAATGTGGGGCTTGAAGGTCATGACAGTCCAGCAAGCCACCATCTTTGGCGCGACAATTCCGGAAAACCATTCACCTGAGCGCGGCGGACTGGCCGCCAGATTCAATTACGACGCCGTCTTTGGCACTGTCATCAACCGCTTTGTCTGCCAGGCCGTCGTCGGTCATCCCCTCACTGTTTACGGCGACGGGACCCAGAAGACCGGCCTGATCAGCCTGACCGACACGGTCGACAACTTCCTCAAATTGATCGACCTCGACGTCGAGGCCGGTGAACACCTGATGGTGCACAACTTCACCCATCGTCTGAGTGTCGGTGAAATAGCCCAAAAACTCGCAGAAATCGATTCCTCGGTCAAAATCGAGCATGTCACCAACCCCCGCCAGGAAGCGACCGGCAAGCTGGAACCCCACGTGGAAGTGCATGAGGCAATCAGGGCCTGTCACAGGGACCTGGAGGCCCGGCTGCAGGCAGAATTGGCCGCCATGCTCGAGTTCACGCGACGCTACAAAGACAACATCGAGCCGTCCATCATCATGCCAAGAGTTAATTGGTCGCCCAGGCAAGCCGCTGCCCGCTAAGCCTGCCCTTTAAGCCCTTGGCCGCCGCACCGCCCCGGCCCCGCCCGCCAAACCGTTGCCCATACCACCCGCTGGCGGGATCACAGTCGGCGTGACCCGCGACCACCTGCGCGAACCATAGCTCCTACCACCGTCGAGGAATTCTCGGGTGAGACGGGCCAAAACCTCGACGTCTTCCAGCTTGGACTCGTGGATGAAGGAGATTCGGGCCACGTCCTGGAGGGGCTTTAGGTAGACGCCCCGTTCCGTCAGGAATCCGCATAGGCCGGCCGGATCAGGGATGCGTAGCGAGACGATGTTGCTTTGATGCGTGCCGTGATCAATGAAGTCCAGGTTGTGTTCGTGCAGAATACCCTTGATCCCCGCCAGGAGCTCAAGGTTTTTCTGTTCGATGGCGCCCATCCCGATGGCGTTGGTTTCCCGGAGCGCTGCATGGAGTGCCGCCAGGCCGCTGACATTTTGGGTCCCATCCTGAAACCGGGCGGCCGTACTTTTGAGCACGTAGGAATTCTCGTCGAAATGTTCCACGCTGCGAATGCCCGCTTTGCTGTCACGCAGGAGGGGCATGACGTTCCGGTTGACGTACATGAAGCCGATCCCCATGCCGGCGCGCAGATACTTTTGGCCGCCGCACACCAGGATGTCCACCGGGGTCCTGGTTAGATCAATCCTCCGCGCACCAACGTGCTGGACGGCGTCGACAACCAGGAAGATGCCCAGGCCGCGGCACTTGCGCGAAAGTAAGCCGAGGGCCGGCATGAATCCGTCGTACTGCTGGGCCGAGGAGATGCTTATGGCCCTTGTTCGCGGGCCGATGCTCTCGAGCAAACGCAGGAACGCGCCTTCATTGTCGCGGCCCGTAATTACCCTCACCGTCACGCCGTCGTGGCGCTTGCGCAACCACGGCAGCAGATTCGCGGGATATTCGTTGCCGAGCACCAGTACCTCATCGCCCCGCTGCAGCGGCAGGGCCTCACTCGCCATAATGATGCCCTCGGTCGTATTTTTTAGGTACGTGATTTCTTCAGCCGCACAATTGACCAGCCGTGCGGCTTCGGTGGCCATGTCGTCTGCCAGTGTGTCGTATTGGTAGAGCACTTCGGGGGGCCCGTAGAGGTAAAAATCCGCCATGAATGTGCGTGCGGCTTCATAAGCGGCCCGGCTCATCGGCGCAACGGTGGCATAGTTGAACAGTATTTTCTCGGATATCGGTGTGGGGCCCTTGCGGACTGGGCCGCGGAGCGCGGCCGCCTCGATTGCCTGCGCAGTGGAGGCCAGTGTCGCACCCTTACGCATGGTTGCCTCCCCGCTTGGCACCTGTACCTCGACCCGTACCGAGTGAAGCTCAAGTTATAGGCGCGGTGATCCCGTGTCACGAGTAGTCATTACCCGGAAAGCGCCCGGTTTCAGAGGCCATGTCGCTGCGTGTCCGGGAGGATGTGCCCGGGAATTTTCCGTCGGGAACCAGACTGCGATGGTCCGCGACGAGGGCGCGAATCCATGCCCGCGAGCAAACACCAGCCACCCGCCCCAATGTAACGAACTGGTAACATAGGGCTGATGCCGAATCAGTCTGGTCAAAAACGAGTCACCCAATTGGACGGCCTCCGCGGGATAGCCGCCCTGGTGGTCATCGCCTGCCATTTGCTCTCCACGCTCCCGGGAATCGGGAACGTGGTCTTCGATGACCGGTCCGCACCACTGGACGCTGCGGGGCACTGGGCGGTATTTTCCCCGCTGCACGTCCTTTGGAACGGCACTCCCGCGGTCCACGTCTTCTTTGTGCTGTCCGGCTTTGTCCTGATCCTGCCGTTCACCCGTGGGGACAAGGCCACCCGCTGGACCACGTACTACGCCAAGCGATTGCTGCGTCTCTACCTGCCAGCCTGGGCGGCCTTAGCCGTGGCGGTCGCGCTGGTCGTGACTATCCCACGCACAGTGTCTTCGCTGCAGAGCTCCTGGGCGAACATGTACGTCACCGACCCCAGCGTGGGCCAGGTCGCCAAGGACGGCCTGCTTCTGTTGGGCGCGAGCACCATCAACACCCCGCTGTGGACCCTCCGGTGGGAGGTCTTGTTCTCCCTGCTGCTGCCGGTGTACGTCTTCGTTGCCCTCCGCTGGCGGCGCTTCTGGCACCTGAAGCTCGGCATCGTCGTGGCCCTGGCCGCGGTGGGCGCGGTGCAGCACATCGATTGGCTGATCTACCTGCCCATTTTCGCCATCGGCGCGATCCTCGGTGCCGAGCGCGAACGGATCCGCGAGCTGACCCGCTCGTGGCCGCGCTTCGTCTGGCTGCCTGTCACCGCCGCCGGCCTGGTCCTGGCTAACGCAGAATGGTTCAGCCCCGCCAAACCGGTCGACGGCGTCGAGGCGCTGGTAACGGTCGGCGCGACGTTGCTCGTCCTGGTGTTCCTGCTGTCCGGCTCCGCGAAGAAGCTCGGAGACACCGCCGTTGCCCAATGGCTGGGCCGGATCTCCTTCAGCCTCTACCTGGTGCACCTGCCGATCATCCTGGCCGGCGTCACCCTGCTACAGTCAGTCTCGCTTCCGCTGGCGCTCGCCGTCTCCGCGGTTGCCTCGTTCGCGGTGGCCGAACTGTTCTACCGCTTCGTGGAGCAGCCCGCCCAGCGCCTCTCCATAGCCGCAGGACGGGCCGTGGAGAGACGGCTCGGCGGCCGCCGCGACCGCGCGGATCCCCCGGCGGAACCGGGCATCGCGCACGAGGTGGGAACGACGTCGTCGGCAGCGGACCTCGGCCGGACGCGGCAATCCGTCTCGTAAGTAGGTGCGCGGCGGGGGCGTCCCAAACGGTGCCGATGATGACGAGTGGTAATCCTCCGCCCATCCGTCCTGTAGAGTAGTTCTTGTTGTTGTGTTTATGCAGTTCGTAGTTCAGGCAGTACGCACGGTCGAAAGCCCGTGTTCTTCTGAAGCAGCGGTTTTGAGCACCCCAAACAGGAGGACCCGAAAGTCGGGACAGTTCCTCCACCTTCACGAAGGACAAAAATAATGGCTACTGGTACCGTCAAATGGTTTAACGCTGAAAAGGGCTTCGGCTTCATTTCCCCCGATGACTCCTCACAGGACGTTTTCGCGCACTACTCCGCGATCAACTCCTCCGGCTTCCGCTCCCTCGAAGAGAACCAGAAGGTCTCCTTCGAAACCGAGCAGGGCCCCAAGGGTCCTCAGGCCACCAACATCCAGGCTATCTAATTTCCTTAGATACCCGGAACCGTTAGGTTTCTAGCAGGGCCCGTCTTCGGACGGGCCCTGCTTTTGTTTAACCCGGATGTGCCAAGCGTGCCCAAGTAGCTCGCGGTTGTTGTCGTTTTGAGGCCCCAAAACGACAACAACTGCGAGTCAGTTGGGGGAGCGCCGCGTATCCGAACCGCACACCCTAGACACCGTCCACGTGCGGGAGCATCCTGTTGCTGTCCGCGTTCGCCACCACGCGGCCCCCAGGGATTGGCGAGGGAAGCTGGCACAAGGATCATGAGCGAATCACCAGACGCCCGGCAGAAACTGTCCGACCGGATCGACGAGAAGCAACGCGCCGTCCGCGCCTACCTGGCCCGCGAACGGCCCCGCCGGAACCGGCTCTCCAACGTCAGCATTGTGGGCAGCGGACTGGCCGCTGCACTCACCGCCGGCCCCGCGGTGGGCGGCACGGGATTCACCCACGCCACGGCAAACCTGCTCTCGCTCAGCGAGGACTCGATCGTCTGGCGGGTGCTGTGCTTGCTGGCCGTGATCCTCTCCGTCGCCGCCGCGCTGTCCACCAACTTCGCCACCTCGCGTGCCGTCGCGGACCGGGTCAGCGCCGCCGAAACCTGCAGCGCCCAGCTCGAAAGCCTCGCCGTCTCCCTGGACATCGGCCACATCGACGTCGACGAAGCGGTCAAGCTCTACCAGCAGTACGCCGGCCAGGTCCCGTTCGTGGAAACCGCGCACGCGTGAAGGCTGCCTTGCTGCCGATGCCCTGTCAGTTATGGCTGGTCTGAGCCCGTCGGAACAGCCAAAGCTGATAGAGCATCCGCCTCGCACCAACCGTTTTCCCCATCGGAAGCGCCCGACGTCGGCCGCCTCACCCGGCCCGGTGCCCCGCCTGCCGCCGCGCCACCCACCCGGCCAGCACCGGGTTGTCGATCTCCTTCGCCAGCCACTGCGCGGATTCGGCGGCGCCCGCATCGCCGAGGGCCGCCCGGTGCGACTGCGCCCGCACGGCAAACTCACGCATCCCGGACCGGCTGGCCAACGCACCCAGCCGGTCCGCGAACTCGGAGGCCCGCGGCGAACCCGAGGCCAATGCCACTTCCGCCGCCACGTCCAGCAGCCGGGCCGAGTACCAGAGGTACCACGGGCTGGGCGCCATGCCCCGGCCCACCCAGTGTTCGGCGGCGGCCAGATCGCCGTGTGCCAGGAACAGCCGCGCCTCGGCCCCGGCCGCGAGGGCCATGTAGCAGTGGTCACCGGCCAGCTCCGCCATCACCCAGGACCGGTCGATCAGCGCTGCCGCCTGCTCGAGCTCCCCTGCCGCCAGATACGTCTCGCCGCGCAGCCCGGCCACGAACGGCTCGAACGCCGTCCAGTGTTCCGCGGCCACCCCGGCCAGGGCCCGGTCCAGGCACGCCCCGGCCGGGCCAAGTTCGCCACGGATGAGGTGGACCCGGCCCAGCAGTGCCTCCCCGAACGCCTGCTGCCGCCGGTTCCCGGCCTCCGCGGCGAGCCGCACCGACTCGGTCAGAGCGGCCACCGCATCTGCGTAGCGCGCGGTGTCCGAGGCCAGCATGCCCTGGATTGCCAGGATCCTCGACTGCTCGTCCGGGAACCCCCTCGCGGCCCGCATCGCCCGCTCCAGCCAGCCGGCGGCCCGGTCCGGCACACCGCGCTGCACCGCCAGGTAGCCCAGTTCCCGGTACGCGGCAGCAGCGGTGCGGGAGCCGCCGTCGGGCGCCTCCGCCGTCAGCGCGCGGTGTAGGAAGTCCGCCACCTCGGCGCCGCGGCCGCCCGCTTGGTGGATGACCGCCCCGGCCAGTGTCACCAGCGACTCGGCCAGCAGGTGTCGTTCGCCCGCCCGCTGGGCCAGTTCGACGGCGAGGCGCAGCTGCGCCAGCCCGCGGTCCACCGCGCCGGCCGAGAGCGAGGCTGCACCGGCGTCGAGGTAGGACCGCACGGTGGCAGCGTTCGCCGGGGTACCGGAATCCGCGGCGGTCCCCGGTTCCGAGAGCGCCCGGAGGACCTCCTCGGGCAGCGGCAGCCCAAGCTCCGCGCGGTACAGCTCGCCGAACTTGGTGACCTGCTCGCGGGCGCGGCGCTGCTCACCGAGGGCCACCAGCGCCTTGACCAGCACGGCGGTGCAGTCGGTGTTGAACGGATCCCGCTGCAGCGCCCGGGATGCGAGGGCGGAGGCGTCCGCCGGGGCGCCGGCCGCCAGCGCCGCCAGCGCGGCGTCGTAGAGCAAGGACTGCAGCGCGTTCTCAATCCGGTAGCGCTGGTCCGCGAGCCAGGATTCAAACACCGGGCTATCAGCAAAGTTCAGGCCTTCCAGCAGCTGGCCTTCGAACCGACGCGGATCGACGTCACGGCCCCCTGTCGAACCCAGGAGCTCCAGCACGTCGCAGCGCCAGCCCGGCTGCAGCTCCAGCCGCAGGGGATCGCCCGCGATCGCCGCGCCGCCGAGCACCCGACGCAGCTCGGAGAGGTTCCAGCGCAGCGCGCCGAGGGGATCCGCGGCGTCGGGAAACAGGAGCGCGGCGGTCCGCGCGCGGCCAACGCCGGCCGGGTTCAGGGCGAGGTAGGCCAGCACCGCCCACGCCTTGCGGCCGCGGGGCTGCGGGGGAGCCCCGCCCGCGGAGTCAAGGTCCGTGGGTGCTGGGTCAGGGGGTTCGATCCGGGGCGGGCCGAGGAGCCGAATCCAGGTGTCGGCCATACCGAATTTTACCGCCGGAACGTCCTCACACGCCTGCTCACACGGTGCCCGCAGACACTGAAGCCATCCACCCGCCACCCACCACCGAGGTGCATCACCATGGAAGTACTTGCAGTCCTGCTCGCCGGATCCGCCCTGGTCGCGATCCCCGGCACGTTCGTCGCCATCCTGCGGGACGGCCACGGCCACACCCCGGAGGTCCGGTCCGACGAACCGTGGAAAGCCGGCAACCTGCCGAGCGAACCCTACGCGTCGGCGAACCGGGCCTTCCCGCCCACCCTCTGGTTCCGGTAGGCACCAGCGCCGGGCAATCCACTGGCCCGGCGCTGTTCACGCTCCCGCCACCACCGGTTTACGCGGGCAGTCAAGGATGGCACCATGACTGATTTCACCCGCCGCAATGTCCTCAAAGGTGCCCTGGCCGCCGCCGGCGCAGCCGCCGTCGTACCCGCAACGGGCGGAGCGGCCAGCGCCGCCCGGCCCGCTGGCGTCGCACTGGTCCGCAACCGCCTGACCCTGCCCTCCGGCATCGCCACCGGCGATGTCACCACCGGCTCCGGTGTGCTGTGGTCCCGCGCGTCGGGCCCCGGCCGGCTGGTGGCGAACCTGCTGGCCGTCGACGACGACGGGTCCCCGCTCCGCGGCGGCCGCGCCTTCCGGCGGGTGCTGCGGGGGAGCGCCGCCAGTGAGGCGACCGACTTCACCGCCAGGATCAACGCCGAACACCTGCCCGCCGGCACCCGTTTCGCGGTGAGCCTGCACTTCGAGGACGCCGACGGCAACGCCGGCGAGGCCGCGCGGGGATCGTTCAGCACCGCACCGGAGACCGGGCTGCTGCACAGTGGCCGCGCCGCCCGCGGCCAGAGCTTCGTCTGGAGTGGCGACACCGCCGGCCAAGGCTGGGGCATCAACGAGGAGATCGGCGGGATGCGCGGCTACGCGGCCATGCACGCCACAGCGCCGGACTTCTTCATCCACTCCGGCGACACGATCTACGCCGACGGGCCGATCAGCGCGCAGGTGACCGAGCCGGACGGCAAGATCTGGCGCAACCTCGTCACCGAGGAAGTGTCGAAGGTGGCCGAATCGCTCAACGAATACCGCGGCCGGCACCGCTACAACATGATGGACAGGAACGTCCGCGCCCTCTACGCGGAGGTCCCGGTGATCGCGCAGTGGGACGACCACGAGACCCACAACAACTGGTACCCGGGCCAGATCCTCACCGACAGCCGCTACACCGAACGCCGCGTGGACGTGCTCGCCGCCCGCGGCCGGCAGGCCTGGCAGGAGTACCAGCCCATCGCCGGGGTCAGCGCCGGCCGCACCGGCTTCGAACCGGCCCGGATCTACCGGAAGATCAGCCGCGGCCCGCAGCTGGACATCTTCTGCCTGGACATGCGCACCTACAAGGACGCCAACACGGACGGCAAGGAACGGCAGCTGACGCACATCCTGGGCCAGGAGCAGGCCGACTGGCTGATCCGCGAAGTCAGCAAATCCAAGGCCACCTGGAAGGTCATCGCCAACGACCTCCCGCTGGGGCTGGTGGTGCCCGACGGCCCGGTCAACCAGGAATCGCTCTCCAACCGCGACGCCGGCGCCCCCTTGGGCAAGGAACTCGAGCTCGCCGGGGTGCTCTCCGCGTTCAAGCGCAGCCGGGTTAAGAACGTAGTCTGGCTGACGGCCGACGTGCACTACTGCGCCGCGCACCACTACGCGCCGGAGCGGGCCGCGTTCACCGACTTCGACCCGTTCTGGGAATTCGTCGCCGGGCCCATCAACGCCGGCAGCTTCGGACCCAACGCCCTGGACGGCACGTTCGGGCCGGAGGTGAAGTTCTTCAAGGCCGGCGCCTACGCCAACGAATCCCCGCGCAGCGGCGAGAGCCAGTACTTCGGCCACGTGGACCTGGGCGCCGACGACGTCTTCACCGTCACCCTGCGCAACGCCAATGGTGCTGTGCTGTGGAGCAAGGCCCTGCAGCCGGAGCGGTAGCGCTGGGAGCGGGCTGGCGTCGGCGTCGCACTTGGGTGGGCGGGCCGGCGTCGTAAACACGAGTGGGCCCCTCCCGGAAAGTCCGGGAGGGGCCCACTGGCGTGAACGGAGACGGCGCCTACGGCGTCGGCATGCCGCCGTTGACGTTGAGCGTCTCGCCGATGACGTAACTGGACTCGGACGAGGCGAGGAACACGTACGCCGGCGCCAGCTCGGCCGGCTGGCCGGCGCGGCCCAGCGGGGTCTCCTTGCCGAACTCCGGCAGGTCCTCGGTGGGCTGGCCGCCGCTGGCCTGCAGCGGGGTCCAGATGGGGCCGGGCGCCACCGCGTTCACCCGGATGCCCTTGGGTGCCAGCTGCTGGGCCAGGCCCTTGGTGAAGTTGTTGATCGCCGCCTTGGTGGAGGCGTAATCCACCAGGGTTTCCGAAGGGCTGTAGGCCTGGATGGAGGTGGAGTTGATGATGCTGGAGCCGGCCGGCAGGTGCGGCAGCGCCTCCTTGGTCAGCCAGAACATCGCGTAGACGTTGGTCTTGTAGGTGTGGTCGAACTCGACATCGGTGATGTCGCCGAGCGCCTTCTGCGCGACCTGCTTGCCGGCGTTGTTGACCAGGATGTCCAGGCCGCCGAGTTCCTTGACAGCGGTTTCGACGAGCTCCCGGCACACTGCCGAATCCTTCAGATCGCCTGGCACCTTGACCGCCTTGCGGCCGGCCTTCTCGATCAGGTTCGCGATCCGGGTGGCGTCCTCTTCCTCCTCGGGAAGGTAGGACATCACGACGTCGGCACCCTCGCGGGCGAAGGCGATCGCGGTCGCGGCACCGATGCCGGAGTCCGCGCCGGTGACGAGCGCCTTGCGGCCCTCCAGCCGGCCGGTGCCGCGGTAAGTGTCCTCGCCCAGATCCGCCTTGGGCGTGAGCTTGGCGTCCAGGCCGGGCTCCGGCTGGCTCTGCTCGGGCGGCTCGATCTGCTCGTACGCCGTAACGGGGTTCCTGAACGTGTACTGGTCAGTCATAGTTCTCCTCCGAAAGGTTGCGTTCCGCCCGGTACCTTTTGCAGGGCCGGACATCGACGGCGGGTGGATCCCACAACACGCTAAGCATGCTTAGTAATTACCCTAGCCAGTTCGGGGGAGCGGATGCAACGGGGATGCTCTGCCGACCATTGTCGGCAGAGGTGAAGTGTGTTTCACTTTTTAGGTGGAGGGGAGTATCCCCCAAATGTTCCGTCGTCAGTACGGCCGCCCCTGAGCGGCCCGGCGGGCAGGCCCCTTGGGGCCGGGAGAGACCTCCAGTTGGTGTTGACTGACTGGAAGCGGGTGCTCTTCGATGAATGTTCCTCTGTGGGCCTGGTTGGCCGTCCTTGGCGTGATCGTCCTGATGTTGGCGGTGGACCTGTTCGCCCACCGCAAAGCGCATGTGATCGGCGTCCGTGAAGCGGCGTTGTGGTCCGCCGTCTGGGTCGCCTTCGGCGTCGGATTCGGCGCGCTGGTGTGGCAGCTGTACGGGGCCGAATTCGGCCAGCAGTACTTCGCCGGGTACCTGATCGAGAAATCCCTGGCGGTGGACAATGTCTTCATCTGGGCGATCATCTTCACGTATTTCGCCGTGCCCCGTGAGTACCAGCACCGGGTGCTTTTCCTCGGCGTGCTGGGCGCCCTGGTGTTCCGCGGCATCTTCATCGCCGCGGGCTCCGCCATCATCGCCAGCGCCGGGTGGGTGCTCTACCTCTTCGCGGCGTTCCTGCTCTTCACCGGCTACCGGATGATCCGCCAGCGCAACGACCACCCGGAGCCGGCGAAGTCTCGGGCGCTGAAACTTTTCCGCCGGTACGTGCCCATGACCGACAAGTTCCACGGGCAGAAATTCCTGGTCCGCAAGAACGGCCTGGTGCTGGCCACCCCGCTGCTGGCCGTCCTGGCCCTGGTCGAGGTTACGGACATCATTTTTGCCGTCGATTCGATCCCCGCGATCTTCGCCGTCACCGACGAGGTGTTCCTGGTCTTCACCGCCAACGCCTTCGCGATCCTTGGCCTCCGTGCCATGTACTTCCTGCTCGCCGACCTGATCCACCGGTTCATCTACCTCAAAATCGGACTGGCGCTCGTGCTGGTCTGGGTCGGTATCAAGATGCTGCTCAAGATCGACATCTACTACATCCCCACCCCGCTGTCGCTGGGCGTCATCGCCACAATTCTCGGCGTGTCCATCGGCGCAAGCCTTTGGGCCACCCGCGGCCAGGAGCGCAGGGCTCCCGCGGGGCCGGCCCACGCTCCGTTCGGGACCGCCACGGCCGCGGAAGTGGCGGAGCTGGAACCGCTGTGGCGGCGGGGCCGTTCGGGTGCGAAGGCAGCGGCGTCAACGACAACGACAACGACGACGACGACGCGTGGCGGGGAGGCGGGGAAGCCCGGCGCCGGCGAAGCCGGCGGCGACCCGCATGCGGCGGCACCCGACGCCGTCCCGCCCGCGCCCGCAGAGAGTGAGGGCAAGTGAACGACGGCGTGCAACGGGCTGATCGGATTGGTTTCACCCTCCGCCGTGGCGGGGCCGGCATTCCGACTGTGACCCACTCCACAGAAGTCCGACGTCGAACGGCTGGGCGCTTTGACCCCGCCGCAGGGGCTGAAACGCGCGGATTTCCGGGGGTTGTGGCGCGGGGAGGTGCTTGCGGGGGCCGATTTGTATGGGGTCGGGTTGGTGTGTAAAGTAGTTCGAGTCGCCGCCGCTGAAGCGGAAAGATAGCGACCGACCCCCTGATAAACGGCCTGGAAAACGGCGCGGAATGTTGCGCGCTGTATAAGGGTGGGGACCCCCTGTGGAATTGTGAATGGCGGAAACGCCGGTTTGCAAAGCTTCATGGATTCGGGTAAGTTTGAAAAGTTGCTCCGGAGCGATCCTGGACCGTTGGGTTTGGGTGGTGCCGGGTGTGTCTGTTGTTTGAGAACTCAATAGTGTGCCA